>JBEKKH010000343.1:0-8273 GCA_050010815.1 Streptosporangiaceae bacterium
AGCCTCCCGTTAGCGCCCGAGATTCCGGAGGCCTTGGTGACCGCGAGCGTGACCGTACCGTCAGGATGCGTGGTCACCGCGTAGGCCGGGGTCCCGCCGCCGGCCACCAGGACGCCGGCGGCCGCCGCCGCGATGGCGACGCCGCCCGCGCCGGTAAGCATCAGCTTCCGGCCCGGGACGGCATGCCGTGCCGAGGCCGCCGGCGGCCTGGCGTGGGCCAGCGCCGGCCCGTGCTCCCGCATCAGATCATCGAGCAGCTGGTCTGCGAACTTAGTCATTACTGTCACTCCTGTGGTAGGTGGTCGTCGTTTGCTTGCCGAGCCGGGCGCGGGTCCGCAGCAGCCGCATCCGGACCGCGCCTGGCGTGAGCCCGAGCGCGACCGCTGCCTCCTTCGGCCGCAGCCCCGCGAGGGCTACGAGCTCAATCACCGCGCGGTCCCGTTCCGGCAGGCTGGCCAGTCCGGTGATGAGGTCCCGGCCGGCTCGTTCGGCATCGATCCGGTCGAGCAGTTCCTCGACCTGGTCCGGTTCCAGCTCGCGCCGGCCGGCCAGTCGCTCCAGCTTGCGCTGCTGCTGGCTGTGCGCCTCGCAGTGCGAGGCGTAGACATGCCGCGCGATCCCGAACACCCAGGCCCGTGCGGTGCCCTTCTGCGGATCGAAGGTTCCGAAGGCCGTGATCACGGCGACGAAGGTGTCCGCGGTGAGGTCGGCGCCCGCGTGCGGGTCGCGGCTGCGCCGGGCGAAGTACGCCATCACCGCGTCGACGTTCGCCCGGTAGAGCTGCTCGAACTCGGCGATCGCGGTCCGGCCGCCCGCCCATTCGCCGACTCGGGCCGCCGGAGGAGCTGCTGTTTTTTCGGTCACGTATCTAGTTGCCGCTCAGCCGCCGCCGCGTCACCATCGCTGTGTGCAGCGGTCCATCAGGACCACGGTATGCGAATCGGCAGCTGGCGGAGTTAAAGGGTTGTGAGCAACGAGCAAGCGGAGTTCGCCGAGTTCTTCCAGGCGAGCTGGGAGCCTTGCCTGCGGGCGGTGGTGGCGGTAGTCGGCAGCCCGACGCGGGCTGAAGACCAGGTGGCGGAGGCGTTCGCCCGAGCCTGGGCGTCATGGCGGAAGGTCAGCCACCATCCCGCCCCGCAAGCGTGGGTGGTACGCACCGCGCTGAACACGGGGGCGTCGTGGTGGCGGCGGCGCGGCCGCGAGCTGCCCTTGGCTGATCACGAGCTGACGGCTCCCGGCACCCTCGGCGGCGGGCTCGGCGGCGGTGGGCTCGACAGCACGCTGCTAACCGCGCTGTGGAGTCTGCCGTCCCGGCAGCGTGAGGTGATCGCGCTGCGGATTTTCCTCGACTTGGACACCGGCACCATCGCCAGGCAGCTGGGCATCGAGGCCGGGACGGTCCGGATGCACTTGTCCCGGGGCGTGGCGGCGCTACGTCGTGAACTCGCTCCTACCCAGACCACGGAGGTTGATCAATGAACGTCCACGACGACATGAGCGAGGACGGGGTGCTGCGCACCGCGGCCCGCTCGCTGTCGGCCGTCCCCATGGCTGCGCCACCCGATGTGGCGGCGATCATGGCCAGAGGCCGCGTCCGCCGGCTCCGCCGGCTGACCGGACTAGTCCTGGGGGGCACGGCGGCGGCCACCGTGGTAGCCCTCGGCGTGGCGGGCGTCTTCGGCGGCGGCCCAACCCCGGTGAACACCAGCGGGACGACCCGGACCACGGCGTTCACCCTCGTCAAGAACACCAATGGCACGGCCACGCTGACCTTGAGCCAGCATCAGGTGCTCAACCCCGCCGTCCTCCAGCAGGCACTCGCGCGGGACGGCATCCCGGCCCTGGTCAAGATCGACACCTTCTGCTCATCGGATAACGCGCCGTCCATTCCCGCCGGGGTCATCTCCCTCCAGCTTCCAGACGGCAACCCCGTACCCACATCTAGCCCGAGTGGCGAGAATCCGGTTCCCCACGATGCCGTGATGGTGATCAATCCCGCGAAGATGGCCGCCGGGACGGAACTTACCTTCAACTACCTCAGCGACGGCCACGAACTTCACCTCGGCGTCATCTACACCCGCTCGTACACCTGCGGCAGCGGGCTTTCAGGTACCGCCGGATCCTGACCAGCACGTGGTCAAGGCCGGGCTCAGGGGCTGGCCGGCTGCTTGTGGACCGACGCCTGATAGATCTGCTCGACCGACGACTCAAGCTGGGCGTTGAACTGCTCGTCGGTCTGGCTTTCCGTCAGCCCTTCGAGAAGCGCGCGGGAGAAGCTGGCGATGAGGGTGGGATCGCGGGCGAGCCGGGCGCAGGCCTCGTCACGGCTGTAGCCGCCCGACAAGGCGACGATCCGCAGGACGCGCGGGTTGGACGCCAGGTCGCCATACAGGCCAGGCCGGGTCGGGATGGTGACCTTCAGCATCACGGTCGCGCCCTCGGGCAGCGCCTCGACGTGCTTGGCGATGGCGTCGTGCAGCAGCATCTCAGCCTGCTCCTTGTGCGGGCTGGAGATGCTGACTTCGGGCTCGAGGATCGGGACCAGGCCGACGGCCAGGATCCGGCTGGCGTAGCCGAACTGCTGGTCCACGATCGCCGAGATCCCGGCCTCGTCGGCGTCGTTGATCACCGACCGCATCTTGGTCCCGAAGATCCGGTGCTGCTGCGCGCGCTCGAGCAGATCATCGAGGGCGTCGATGGGCTTCATGAGCTGCACGCCGTCCTGCTCGGAGGCAAGCCCCTGGTCGACTTTCAGGAACGGCACCACGTTCTTGGAGTCCCACAGGTACTGAGCCGTGGAAACTCCGGCCACGTCTCGTTCCATCGTCTGCTCGAACAAGATCGCTGCGAGAACGCGCGAACCATCAAACGCCGGGCTGGTCAGAACACGGGTTCGCATGGCGTGGACCAGGTCGAACATCTCAGCGTCAGAGCTATAGCGGTCCCGCTCGATGCCGTACAGGGCCAGCGCCTTGGGCGTGCTGCCACCGCTCTGGTCAAGGGCGGCGAAGAAGCCGCGGCCGGTCCTGACCTTCTCGGACTGGGTAGTGTTCACGCTTCCTTATTCTGCACCCGCACGGCCCCGTGTTCGTGCCGGGGCGGCCCGGATCACTCATAAAACGCACGCACGCACCAGGTCATAGGTCATCGCGGACGTTGCGCAAGGCGAGCCGCATGTCAGCAGCCGTGGAGAAGCGATCAACGCCGGCGGGGGCGCAGGCTTTGATGAGGAACTCCGCGAGCCCAGGGTTCAGGTCCTGGCGGATCGTCCTCGGATCGGTTACCGGTACGCCGGCCATGGGCTGCGCGTTCGGGAACGGGTGGTGGCCGTCGAGCAGCAGCCGGTAGAGCAGGACGCCGACGGCAAACAGGTCGGTGGTCACGTCCCAGCGATCCAGGCCGGGATCGGGTGGCTGATACGGCGGTGTGCCGGAGTGCGTATGCACCGGGTCGCCGACCCGGGAGGCGATGTTGAAGTCAAGCAGTTTCGCCCCGGTGCGGGTGAGCATGACGTTGAGTGGCTTGATATCGCGATGGACCAGTCCTGCATCCGCCAGCTCCATCCACTCGCGTGACTCGGCTTGGGCCAGGCCGCCGTCGCGGCGCTTAGCATCCAGCTGCCGCAGGCGCGCCGAATCAGGATGAAAGGCGACGAGCGCGTCGAGCAGGTCGAGGGCGACATCGACCGCCTCCCGGTCGCGGAGGTGCCGAGGTCCGGTGACGAACTCGTCGAGTGACTCCCCGTCGACGAGCTCGGTGATGAGATACCAGTCCCCGGCGCTGGTCTGGCCGGCCCAGAAGACCTCCACCACGTTGGGGTGACGGATCTTCCGCAGGGCGCCGATCTCGCGGCGCACGGCCTCGGACCCGGCGGCGGTTTCGAAGAGCTTGAGCGCTCGCTCCTTACCTTCGACGTCATCGCGCACGCGATAGACCGTCGAAAAGCCGCCCCGCCCGAGTACGCTCAGGATCTCGAAGCGGCCCTCAAGGACGTCGCCGACGGCGTAACCGGCAGCCTTGGCCCCGACCGGGGATCGCACCTCGGCTGAGTCAGGCGCCGGGAGCGCCCGGCTGCCGCCTGAGGCCGGGGCGCGGGGCGGCGCCCCGGGCAGATCGACGCGTTCGGGAATTGTGCGTGAACGGATGCGGCGCGCGGCTGCGACTCCGGCCCCGGCTGCGACTCCGGCTCCGGCTCCGGATCCGGCCGAGTCACCCCGCAGATGCCGGATGCCCCCGACGGTGTGCACCAGGCACGGATGCAGCACGTACGTGCCGACGTCCGGCGGGAAGTGGAACTGTTCGACGTCGCCCATGGAGTAGAACCGGCGCCGCCCAGCCTCGTCGATATAGCCGAGCAGGCCGTTCTGCCACAGGACGGAGGCGAGATCCGTCGTCTTCTCGAAGTGCAGCGCCGCGACCTCCTGCAGCGCCTCCAGATCCGCACGCGGGAACCGGTCGACTCCGATCAGCCGGACGAAGGAGCGAACGTCCTCCTGCACGCCGCTGATGTAAGCCTGCGTGCTGGTGAACAATTCGGAGTAGTTGTGCAGGGCGGCGTTCTCCGGCATCAGGTCCGAGGAGATCTGGTTGGCACACTGGGCGAGCTGAGAGTCGCCGAACCGCTTGGCGCAGCGTTGCACCACCGCCTGAAGAGCGGCCGGCGGCAGGTGATCGTGGCCAGCCTGTTTCTGCCGCAGCACCTCCTCGTTCAGGTCATTGCCGAGCGAGATGATGTCGCGCGGGATCAGCCTGGTGTGGTTGAGCAGGTAGTCCTCGATCGTTTCGTCGCCGTCGGGGCCCGGGAAGTGACCATCGACGCCGAGCCAGTCGCCGATCGTCGGGGGGCCGGTGGCGGCGCGCCGCATCAGCAGCGACGGCGGCAGCCGCTGCAGTTTCTTCTGGAGCAGATAGAGCAGCGTGCCCCGGTCCCAGGTCAGGACGCGTATGTGCGGTTCGTTGTAGTACCGCGGCGCATGTTCTGACCGGTATACCGATGACATGACGATGTCGCGGATGCACACGACGATATGCAGGCGGCCGCCCAGCCTGGGGTCGCGGAGCATCCGCATGACCTGATAGAACAACCCCTCCTGGCATTTCAGCCAGTACATCGGGGCGTGGCCGAACTCCTCGTCCAGCGCGTCCAGGTAGAAATAGATCGGCTTGCACTGGCTCACCACCTCCCCCAGCAGATCCTCCAGGTCGTCCCAGAGCGGATCGTCGAGGTAGGTCGACAGCTGATGAGCGGTCTGCCGCTGATTGATGATGTCGCGTACCTGGCTGTAGATCGTGTGGGGCCGGCGGAAGTCATCGAGCAGCCGGCCGTAGGACTGCCCGATCTCGCGGGCCTGCTCGTCGCGCAGCTGCTGACGCAGTTCGGGACGGCACAGCAGGTGCGAAACCAGCGACCGCATGATGGCCCGATCCCAGATCTGCATCCACTTCTCGACCAGCACGCGGTCCGAGAACCACTGGCACGCCTTGACCACGACTTCGGTCTTGGGCAAGCTCTGCTGCGGCGCATCGGCGTACACGGAGTCCTGATGTGACTGGAAATCCTGAAGGCGCCGCATGTAGACCGTCTTGCCCGCCCCGAGCTTCCCCACGATGACCCGCACCATGGAGTCGTTCGCCCGCGTCGCGAGATGACCGAACGCCGGATCGCCGCCAAAGTCGACGAACTCGCTGATCAGGTCCTCGATGTCGGCTCGTGACCCGTCCGGGTTGCCAAACGGCCCCACTGGGTCAAGCCGGCGCCTCTTGCTTGCCATCTTCTCTCCCAACCCGGATCGTAACCCCCCTCCAGGAGGAAGAGCCACCAGCACCAGCACCAGCACCAGCTAAGGGCCAGCGGCGGGGCTACCGTCTGGGCGGCAGAGACCGCGCGCACCCGGTGCCCCGCTGCAGCCACGGGGTGAGCAGATCATCGGTGAGCAGATCATCGGAGCTGACCTGCAGCCATCCGGGCATGGGCCGGCCGCGCATCTCCACCAGGCTCGCCGTCGTCGTCGCGACCAGGACATCGGACTGCTGCGGGTCGACCCGGACCATGACGCCACCCTGGTTGCGGGCGGCGATCGCCATGTTGCCGGCGACGAGGAAGGCGAGGCCGCCGAACATCTTCTTCTCAGTCAGCCCGGGAACGCCGGCGATGAGCCGCCGGATCCGGTCGGCGAGTTCGGTGTCATAGGCCATGGCTGCGAGCCTATCCAGCGCGATGCGGACGCCAGGCGATGGTCCGCCGTATCGTGCTTAATGCCGAACGAGACCTGACATCACGAGAGAAGGGGAACTGATCATGGACATCGTGCTTATCGCCGGCCTGTGGCTCGACGGATCCGCATGGGACGAGGTCGTGCCTGCGCTGGAGGCGCTGGGCCATCACCCCGTGCCGGTCACCCTTCCAGGCCAGGGGGCCGGAACGTCGTCCGCCACGCTGGGCGACCAGGTGGCGGCGGTGCTCGCCGCCGTGGACGCATCGTCAGGAAAGGCCATGGTGGTGGGGCATTCCGCCGCCTGCACCCTGGCTTGGCTGGCCGCGGACGCACGACCGGAGAAGGTGGCTCAGGTCGCCCTCATCGGCGGCTTCCCGTCGTCGGACGGTCGGCCCTACTTTAGTGGCTTCGAGCTGAAGGACGGCGTCTTGCCGTTTCCCGGCTGGGACCCATTTGAGGGACCAGACTCCGCCGACCTCGACGAAGAGACCAGGCGCAGCATCGCGTCGGCGGCGATCCCCGTCCCAGCAGGAGTGATCAAGGGGGTGGTGCGCCTGGCGGACGAGCGGCGGTTCGACGTCCCGGTCGTGCTCGTGTGCCCCGAATACGCCCCCGCCGACGCCCGGGCCTGGATCGGCGACGGTGACGTGCCCGAGTTGGCCAAGGCCAAGCACGTCGACTTCGTTGACATCGACTCAGGCCACTGGCCGATGTTCAGCCAGCCGACCGAACTCGCCCGCCTCCTGGCGGCAGCGGCGGCCCAGGACTGACAGGTCACGCCCCGGGTAAGGGCCGCGGACGGCAGACCGCGGAGGCGGCTCAGGGCGCGGCGAGGCGCGGGTATATCCGGCGGGCGTTGAGCTCGTAGACCTGGTCCCGGTCGCCGGGCGGCAGGTCGAGCGCGTCGACGTAACGGCGGGTGTCGTCGAAGTGGTGGCCGGTCTGCGGGTCGACGCCGCGGACCGCCCCGATCATCTCCGAGCCGAACACGATGTTCCCGGTGTCGATGACCTTGAAGAGCAGGTCGATACCGGGCTGGTGGTACACGCAGGTGTCGAAGAAGACGTTGCCCATCACCGACTGCTCCAGCGGTGGCCGGCCCAGCATGTCGGCCAGTCCGCGGAAGCGTCCCCAGTGATACGGAACCGCGCCGCCGCCGTGCGGGATGATCAACCGCAGTCCCGGGAAGTCCTCGAACAGGTCCGCTTGCAGCAACTGCATGAACGCGGTCGTGTCGGCGTTGAGGTAGTGCGATCCGGTGGCGTGGAACGCCGGGTTCGTCACGGCCGAGACGTGCACCATGGCCGGCACGTCGAGTTCGGCCATCGCCTCGTAGAACGGGTACCAGGACCGGTCGGTCAGCGGCGGGGAGGTCCAGTGGCCCCCGCTGGGATCGGGGTTGAGGTTGCAGCCCACAAAGCCGAGCCCGAGAACACAGCGACGCAGTTCCGCGACGGATCGGGCGATCGGAACGCCAGGAGACTGCGGCAGCTGACAGACCCCCGCGAAGCGGCCCGGGTACAGCTGAACGACGCGAGCGATGAGGTCGTTGCTTACCTGCGCCCACTGGGCGCTGACCGCCTCGTCGCCGAAGTGATGCTCCATGGCCGACGCACGGGGCGAGAAAATCGTCAGGTCGATGCCTCGTTCGGTCATGAGCTTGAGCTGACTGCCCTCGATGGACGCGCGGATGTCGTCGTCGGAGATGGCCGGGTAGGGCGGCGGCATCAGGCCGGCCGTGAAGGCGGCCCGCTGCGCCGTCCGCCAGTCGGTATGAGACTGCGGCGCGGTGGTGTAGTGGCCGTGGCAGTCGATGATCATCACGTCTCCTGGGCACCCGTCAGTGGGGGTCAGCGGGGCGTCGGTGGTTGTACAGCCGGCCGCCCCACAGGTAGCTGGCGAGGGCGATGCCGGCACTCCAGGCCAGGGCGGCGACGATGGTGCCGGTGCCGGGCGGGGTGCCGGTGAGCAGGCCGCGGACAGTCTGGGTGACGGGGGTGAAGGGCTGGTATTCGGCGAACTGGCGCAGCCCGGCCGGCATGGAGCGGGTGGGCACGA
>JBEKKH010000344.1:0-8565 GCA_050010815.1 Streptosporangiaceae bacterium
GCGGCCTTCTTCCCCCCGGTGGCGCTGCAGGCGGCCAGGACGAGCGGAAGGATCATGAACAGAGCGATGCCGATGGCCCGCTTTCTGGATCTGGACATCTTCTATACCTCCGAGTGAGGACGATCTGCTGGTGAGAGGCGTAGACCGGTCTGGTCCGGTCAGGTGGCGGTGGGGAACTGCAGCTGCGCACGGTGCTGGGTTTGGTCTGCGCTGCCCGGCCAGCGGCTGGTGATGGCTTTGGCGTGGGTGTAGAAACGAATGCCTTCCTGGCCGTGCACGTGGGTGTCGCCGAACAGCGAGTCCTTCCACCCGCCGAAGGAATAGAAGGCCATCGGTACCGGGATCGGGACGTTGACGCCGATCATCCCGACCTGCACATTGCGCTGGAAATCCCGGGCCGCGCGGCCGCTTGAGGTGAAGATCGCGGTGCCGTTGCCGTACGGATTGGCGTTGACGATGTCCAGCGCCTCGCCGAACGTGGCGGCCCGGACCACCACCAGGACCGGGCCGAAGATCTCGTCGCGGTAGATGTCCATGTCGGTGGTGACGTGGTCGAACAGGGTCGGGCCGACGAAGAACCCGCCGGAGTGCCCGGCGATCTGGCGACCGCGGCCGTCGGCCACCAGGGTGGCGCCGGCCTGCTCGCCGCGGCCGACGTAGCCGACGATGCGGTCCCTGGCCTCGGCCGTGATCACCGGGCCCATCTCCGAGGCCTGGTCCCGGCCCGGGCCGACCCGGACCTGGCCGGCCTTCTCCCTGAGCCGGGCCACCAGGGCGTCGCCCGCGTCGCCCACGGCGACGACCGCGGAGATGGCCATGCAACGCTGGCCGGCCGACCCGTATCCGGCCGCGGTGATCTGGTTCGCGGCGAACTCGATGTCCGCGTCCGGCAGCACGACGGCGTGGTTCTTCGCCCCGCCCAGGGCCTGCACGCGCTTGCCCGCCGCCGACGCCCGCTGGTGCACGTACCGGGCGATGGGCGTGGAGCCGACGAAGGAGACGGCCGCGACGTCCGGGTGGTCCAGGATCGCGTCGACGGCTACCTTGTCGCCGTGGACGACGTTGAAGACGCCGTCCGGCAGGCCCGCCTCGGCGTACAGCCGGGCCATCGCGACCGACAGCGACGGGTCCCGCTCGCTCGGCTTGAGGACGAAGGTGTTCCCGGCGGCGATCGCGATCGGGTGCATCCACATCGGCACCATGGCCGGGAAGTTGAACGGCGTGATCCCGGCGCAGACGCCGAGCGGCTGGCGGAAGGAGTACGCGTCCACGTCGGTGGAGACCTGCTCGGAGTACTCGCCCTTGAGCAGGGTCGGGATCCCGGCGGCGAACTCCACCACCTCCAGGCCGCGGATGACCTCGCCGCGGGCGTCGGAGGTGACCTTGCCGTGCTCGTCCGCGATGATCCCGGACAGTTCATCGAGGTGCCGCTCGATCAGGTCGCGCAGGGCGAACATGACGCGGGCCCGGCGGACCAGCGACATGTCGCGCCACTCGGCGAACGCCTTGGCCGCCGCGGCCACGGCGGCGTCGACGTCGGTCGGCTCGGCCAGCGCCACCTGGGCCTGCTGCGTCCCGGTGGCGGGGTTCCAGACCGGGCCGAACCGGGTCGACGCCCCGGTCGTCTCCGAGCCGGCAATCCAGTGCTGGATAGTACGCATCCGTAATTTCGCCTTTCGGGTAACAGGTGCGGTCGCTGATCGCGTCGAGCCGTCATCTCTCCTCCGCTCGTGCGGACGTCATCGGCAGCCGGGGGTCGATGGCACGGCCGTCCCAGCTGCCGCGTATCCAGGCGTGCGCCGGGTCGTCGCAGAAGCGCCAGGCGCGGGTCGCGGCCGGGCCGGCCATCACGTTGAGGTAGTACAGGTCGTAGCCGGGTGCGGCGATCGAAGGGCCGTGCCAGCCGTGCGGGACGAGCACCACGTCGCCGGACCGCACCTGCGCCAGCACGTCGATGGGCCGGTCCGCGGTGCCGTAAACCCGCTGGTAGGCCAGCCCCTGAGTCTCGAAGTAGTAGATCTCCTCGAGCTCGGTCTCCTCCTCGGCTCGTGTCTCGTCGTGCTTGTGCGGCGGGTAGGAGGACCAGTTACCGCCCGGCGTTAGCACCTCGACCGCGATCAGCTTGTCGCACTCGAACGCCTCGGGCGCGCAGAAATTGTTGACCTGCCGGCTGGCCTGGCCCGCGCCGCGCAGTTCGACCGGGACGTTCTCGGCCGGCCCGTAGCGGGCGGGCAGCCGCCGGGTGCAGCGGGCCGACGGCAGGGCGAAGATGCCGCCGTTCTTGGTGGACACCGTGACCGTGGCCTCGCGCGGGGCGTAGCAGAAGTCGCTGACCCGGTCGAAGACGCTTCGCCGGCCGTGCAGCTCGAACGTCTCGCCGTCGCAGCTCACCGTGGCCGCGCCGGCCAGCGGCAGGACAAGCAGTTCGTCCTGGTCGCTGTCCCAGGTGTGGGTGCCGCCGGGCGGCAGCTCGAGCACCCGCAGGCCGCAGTAGGTCCAGCTGGCCTGTTCGGGCGTCAGCTCGCACCGGAAGGCGCCGTGGCTGGTGGCAGCGGCCGGGAGATACAGCTTGTCGTCCATCGCCTGACCCCTTTAGGCCTGCATCAGGCCGACGGCAGCGTCGACCGCGCCGGCCACGTCGTCATCGGGAGGGAACAGGAGCGTCCGGCCGACGACGAGCCCGCGCACGGACGGGAGCTGCAGGGCCTTACGCCACTGGGCGAAGACGGACTCCTGGTCGGCGTCGACCTCGCCGCCGAGCAGCAGGGCCGGCAGCGTGGAGGCGGCCAGCACCCGCTCTAGGTCCGGCACGACCGGTACCTTGAGCCAGGTGTAGGCCGAGGTGGTGCCCAGACCCGAGGCGACCGCGATGGACCGGGTCACCGCCTCGGGCGACAGGTCGTTACGGACCCGCCCGTCGACCCGGTGGGAGATGAACGGCTCGACCATGGCCATCAGGCCGTGCGCGGCCAGTTCGCTGACGGCCCGGGCGCACGCTTCCATGGTCCGGGCGGTGGCCGGATCGTCCGGGTCGATACGGAAGAGCATCTTGCCGCCGTCGAAGCCCATCCGGGCGATCGCGGCCGCGTCGTATCCGGTGAACCGGTCGTCGATCTCGAAGACCGTGCCGGCCAGGCCGCCGCGGTTCATCGAACCGATCACGACCTTGTCCGCCAGGACCTCGAGCAGCAGCAGGTCCTCGATGATGTCCGCGGTGCCGAGGACGCCGTCGACACCGGGCCGGGACAGGGCCAGCGACAGCCGCTCGAGCAGGTCCGCCCGGTCGGCCAGCGCCATCGGCCGGTCCCCCGCCCGCAGCGCGCCGCGGGCCGCGTGGTCGGCGGCGATGATGAAGAGCTGACCGCTGTCCCCCAGCAGCGCCGGACGGTGCGGGCGCCGCGCGGCCGCCGCCGCGATGGCCTCTGGGTGCCGGGTACGCACGTCGAGGATGGCCTTCAGCTGGTCATGCACGGATGCCCTCCCGGTCTGGTGAGGTGCCCTCTGGCGGGACTCCCTCTCGCGGGACGGAAGCCATCAGCTCGGCGACCTCGGCGGCCGTAGGCATGGCGTCTGAGCAGGCCAGCCGCGACGCCACGAGGGCTCCGGCGGCGTTGGCGAAGCGCATCAGGGGTTCGATGTCCCAGCCGGCCAGCAGTCCGTGGCACAGGGCCCCGCCGAACGCGTCGCCCGCGCCGAGGCCGTTCAGGACGGTGACCGGCAGCGGCGGTACGGTGCTGGCCTGGCCGTCTTGGCTGGCCAGCACGCCGTTCGGGCCCTGCTTGACGATCGCGAGGCGGACGCCGAACTCGTGCAGCGCCCGGGCCGCGGCCAGCGGCTCCCGCTCACCGACCGCGGTGTCGCACTCGTCGAGGTTGCCGACCGCGACGCTCACGTAGGGCAGCGCCTGCTGCATCCAGTACCTGGCCTGCTCCCGCGAGGGCCAGAACTGGGCCCGGTAGTCCAGGTCGAGGACCGTGATCTGACGTCCGGCCCCCGGGCCGGTCTCCTGTCCGGCGCCTTCGTCCGTCTCCTGTCCGGCGCCTTGGCCGGTCTCCTGTCCGGCGCCTTGGCCGGTCTCCTGTCCGGCCCGGGCCTGCAGGGCGGCCAGGGTCGCGGTGCGGCTGGGCTCGGCGCACAGGCCGGTCCCGGTCACCCAGAACACGCCCGCCGCGCGGATAGCGTCCAGATTCAGTTCGCCGGGGTTAATCTCCAGGTCCGGCGCCTTAGGCCAGCGGTAAAAGTAGAGCGGGAAGTCGTCAGGCGGGAAGATTTCGCAGAACGTCACCGGCGTCGGCAGCCACGGAACCGGCGTGACGTAGCGGTCGTCGACGCCGTACGCCCGCAGCGCCGTGTGCACGAAGCGGCCGAACGGGTCGTCGCCGGTGCGGGTGATGATCGCGGTGCGCCGCTGGTACCTGGCGGCGGCCACGGCGACGTTCGTCGCGCTGCCGCCGAGGTACTTGGCGAAGGTCTGGACGTCCTCGAGCGGGATACCCGCCTGCTGCGGGTAGAGGTCGACACCGCTCCGGCCCATGGTGAGCACCTCGAAGGCGGTCACGGCTGCCTCCCTGGACGTTCGGTCAGGAAACGCGGTCTGTTACCCAATTTTTTACGCCCGCGTTTCGAGCTGGTCAATAGTATGTCCGGACATATTTACGTAAAGATCTTCGGACAACAGGTAGACCCGCCGTCAAGGTTTCTGCTGACCTAGTGGATAATGAGAGCGCCGTCAGCACGCGCCGTGAAAGAGGGACCGTGGACCGAGCCGCCCTGCCCATCCCGGTGGACCGGAACAGTCCGATCCCCCTCTACTTCCAGGTGGCCCAGCACCTGGAACGCATGATCGAATCCGGTGATCTGGCGGCGGGCAGCCGACTCGAGAACGAGATCGACCTGGCCGACAGGCTCAGCCTTTCCCGGCCGACCATGCGCCGGGCTATCGGGTACCTCGTCGACCGCGGGCTGCTGGTCCGCAAGCGCGGCGTCGGGACTCAGGTCGTGCAGGCCAAGGTGCGCCGTCAGGTCGAGCTGACCAGCCTCTATGATGACCTGGTCAAGTCCGGACGGGCCCCGGGCACGCGGGTGCTCAGCTTCGCGATCGAACCCGTTCCCGACACGGTCGCGCGTGAGCTCGGCCTCCCCGAGGGCACCCCCGTCTACGTCTTCGAACGGCTGCGTTACGCCGAGGGTGAGCCGCTCGCGCTGATGCACAACTACGTTCCGGTCAGCCTGCTCACGCTGTCCGCCGAAGATCTCGAGGTGCACGGCCTGTACAACCTGTTCCGCACGAACGGCATCAACCTGAGGATCGCCAAGCAGGCGATCGGCGCGCGGGCCAGCACCGCCGCGCAGGCCCGTGCGCTCGGCGAAACCAGGGGCGCACCCGTGCTGACCATGGTGCGCGCGGCCTACGACGACCAGGACCGCGCGGTGGAGTACGGCAGCCACTTCTACCGCGCTTCGAGATACAGCTTCGACCTCACCCTGACCGCCTGGTGATCTTGGCGGCTCCGGTTTTCAGGCGGCCTTGTTCAGCGGGCCGGAATCCCGGCCGCCGCGGCGGCAGCCGTCAGGTGGCTGGCCGCTAGCCGCAGGCCTTCGAGCTGGCCGAGCTCGGCGTCCTCGTGCTCGATGTTGACGGCGATGCCGGGGTCGACCGCGGCCAGCGCCCGCAGAAACCTGACCCAGAATTCCTGGTCGTGGCCGCGTCCCACGGCGACGAACTGCCAGGAGGCGTCCGCAGGCCACTGGTTCAGCGTGTTACGGCCGCCGATGTTGACCGGGTTCTGCGCGGCCGGGACCCGCTCGAAGCGGTCATCGAGCACGCCGTAGACGCGGCAGTTCTGCTCGTTGATGCGGGTGTCCTTCGCGGCCGCGTGGTAGACCAGGTCACCCAGGTGCTCGACCGCCGCCACCGGGTCGATGCCCTGCCAGAACAGGTGGCTGGGATCTAGTTCGGCCCCCACGTGCGTGGCGTTGATCTCGGTGGCCAGCCGCTCCATCGTGCCCGGGTTGAAGACCACGTTGTGCGGGTGCATCTCGATGCACACCTTCACGCCGGCGTCGCGCGCCCGCGACTCGATGTCCGTCCAGAACGGGATGACCACCTCGTGCCACTGGTAGTCCAGGGTGTCCAGGAACTGGCTGTCCCAGGGGTTGACGACCCAGGCCGCGGCCCGGCCGCCCGGGTGCGCGCCCGGCAGCCCGGACATGGCCACGATGCGCCCGACCCCGAGCAGGCGGTGACCGCGAACGGCTTTTCCACCAGCACATGCTTGCCCGCCTGCAGCGCCTTGACGGCCCACTCGGCGTGCATCGCATTCGGCAGCGCGACATAGATCGCGTCCACGCCGCCGTAGTCGAGCAGGGCCTCATAAGACGCGAAGGCCCGGTCCAGGCCGAAGTCCGCCGCGAACCGGCGCGCCCGGCCGCCGTCCCGACTCGCCACCGCGGCGAAACGGGCCGTCTCAGATCGCCGGGCCGCCTCCACCATCAGGCCGCCGATGCTCGCGGTGGACAGCAAGCCCCACTGCACAGGACGCACGGGCAAGCCCCTTCCCTTCCCGGCAGGCGGCTGCGGTCGCTCCCAGCTAAGGGGACGTTCGGCCGACCGTCAAGGGCGGGAGTGACGGGATAGCACCTTCCGGGCCGGTGGTGCGACGGCCGGAGAGGAGATCACGGTGGATCCGGGCTGCGTGGCGGAAAAGGGGTTTCCCGTGCCAGGTCCGAAAATGTCCGGCCTGTGCGGCAACTGACCATCGAAGCCAAGATACAGCTCTGATCAAGGCGCCATAGGTAACCAGGGCGTGCCGGAACCCTCCGCGAGGAGTATTCGTCCCCCCAGTTATTGATCGAGTTCGCAGGCAGCGAACCGCCACTGACAGCATGGCGGGCAGGCTTGGCCCGTCTACTATGGATCTGTGACCGAGCCAGGGTTTGCAATCCACGCCGAAGATCAGCCGGGGTGGGCAGAAATCGTGCGCAGGGCCGAGCGTGGCGAGTCGGTCGCGGTCATCGCACACGGCGACCATGTAGCGGACGTTGTGCCCTCGGGTGAGCTGGACCGGCTGCGTGAGACGGTAGAGGTACTTTCCGACACCGAGCTGGTGCGTGACCTGCAGGAGGGTCTGGCCGATGCGCGTGCCGGACGGGTATTCCCGGCCGGGCAGATCGCAGCAGACCTGGCCGCCCGCCGGGTCGCTGGCGAATGAGCGAGCCTGAGCCCTTCACGGTTACCTTTACCCCAGCGGCGCGGCGGCGGCTCGGCAAGTTGCCGTTGTCCGTCGCGACCGCGCTGTATGAGCACCTGGCCGGCCCGGTGGCCGCAAACCCGCACCGGCTTGGCAAGCCATTAGACGTGCCTTTCGAGGATGTCCTGTCAACCCGGCGCGGTGAGTACCGCGCTCTCTATACCGTCGATGACTCGACCCGGGTCGTCACAGTCCTGGCGGTCGCGCACCGTCGCGATGCCTACCGGCCGCGACGGGCTGGCCCGCGCCGCTGACATCCTTGAGCACGCGTCCCTTCATCCTCCCAGCAACACCTTCCGGGCGAGGGCTTTATCCGCCTGGCCGCCGACGCGCTGGAGTGGCGCGGGCCCAGTCGGGGAAGGATCCGCTGGCTTGCAGAGGATCCAGGAGCGGGTCCCGGCGGGAGGCGGGTACCTGTGGGTGCCCTGATGCGCGAGCGCGCTGTGGTACCCCGTATCGGGGAGGATTCTGGCTTCGGGGAGTTTTTTGTGCATCCCGGTACCCACGATCCTCCCGCAAGCCGAAATACTCCCAGTTAAAGCCATTCATATGGAATTCATGAGCGAGCAGGTGCGGGTGAGGTTGACGGGCCCCACCCGCCTGCACACGCAGCGCCCGGCGGCCGGTCCGGACTCCGCAGCGGATCCGCTGGCCTCCCGTGCACCGGATCGACCGCAGAGCCCGGATCCACCACGCAAATCCCGGCCAGAGCGCCGGACACGACGAGGACCGGGAAGGGAGGCGTCGCCTCGGCACGTGGTGGTCTGGTTCCTCCTTGATCAGAGCACACGCGTTATGGGTCGTTGTCACTGACCGCCTCGGGCGGAAGCAGGCGGCGTCTCCGCGGATTTGTCAAACACTCCTGGTACTACAGCCGCAGCCCGAGATCTTGTCCGGTGTGGGCACGTGATGCGATCTAGACGAGTGCTTCCCTGCGGTCCGTGGCCTGCCGGCGTGCATGTCGTTAGCCTGGCGGAATGAAGGTCAACCGCTCGGTCCCAGCGGCCACGGTCATCCCGGTTCGGCATTCGGGTTTGTCGAGCGGCTACGGATCGGCGAGAACCACCGGTCTCAGCTGAGGGTCGGCGACGGGGCCGTGATCGTGGCCGAGCCAGGCGGCTACCACCGCCCGCCGAGTCGCGAGGCGGTGGCCCAGTACGTGATGGTGCGGGTCCCGGACGCGCGGTCTCACTGCGAGCGCGCCCGGGCACATGGCGCGGTCATCCTGGCGGAGCCGGCGGACTACATGTATGGCGAGCGGCAGTATGGCGCCGAGGACTTCGCCGGTCATCGGTGGACGTTCACCGAGACGCTA
>JBEKKH010000345.1:0-8199 GCA_050010815.1 Streptosporangiaceae bacterium
CTTCGCCGAAGGGGCCGCGGCCGGTGACGGCGAAAACCAGGATCGCACCGAGACTGAAGACATCGCTCGGCGGCCCCACCGCCTCCCCCATCGCCTGCTCAGGCGACATGAAGCCAGGCGAGCCGATCACGAGGCCCGTTCCGGTCACCGGCACCGCCTCGGTGGCGCGCGAGATGCCGAAGTCAATGACCCGGGGGCCATCCGGGGACAGCAGGACGTTGGCGGGCTTGAGGTCGCAGTGCACCACCGACGCGGCGTGAATCGCGCTCAGGCCCTCCGCCAGACCCGCCGCGAGCGCCAGCGCCGGCCGGGCCGGCACCGGCCCGTGGCCGGATACGGCGTCCGCCAGCGAAGGACCGCTGACATAGGCCGTCGCCAGCCAGGGCACCGGACCATTCACATCGGCATCCACCACCAGGGCGGTGAACAAGCCGGACACCCGGCGGGCGGCGGCGACCTCCCGGCTGAACCTGATCCGGAATTCCTGGTCCGCGGCTAGCTCAGCGCGGATGACCTTCACCGCGACAGGCCGACCGCCCGCCGACAGGCCGAGAAACACGCGTCCCATGCCACCGCAGCCGAGCCGCCCGACCAGCCGGTAACGACCGATGAACCGCGGATCTTCCTGTTGCAAGCCCCCGACCACTTGCACCACCTAACGTCAGCCAAAGCTCCTTTGACGACATACGTAGAATACGCCGTCAATGGCCTCGAACCATAGCTGCGTCCGGGGTCGGAAGGTTTCTATTCGGACACGTCATTCCGAAGCCCAGGTGGGGCTACTCCTGTTGCCACACCAGCCCCACGAGTATCAGCTACTTTGGTCTATGAATGGGCTTGTCACCATTGGCTCCCTCATTTTAAATGAAAAATTGGTAACAATTATGCTGGCTCGGGCCGCCAGCTTGCCGGTGCCGCCCTCAGGCCGAGATGGCCGTGCCGGCCTCGGCCGTTTGCCCTGGGCCAGCGTCGGCCCGGTCAGCGCCAGCCTTGGCCGGGGCCGAACGGCCGAGTAGCCGGGCATTTTGCAAGTGCAGGCACAGAGCGTTAGGCGTCCCCCATTTATGTCCCCGCTATCGGCACTCTGCGTTATCTTTTATATTTCGGTCGTGTCATCGACAGCGCTTTATTATCGCAGGTAGATAGGGATAAGGACACCAGCCCCACCGCCGTGAGCCTCGGCGGCAGGTCCTGGGAGAACTGGCCGGATAGGGACATAGCAGCAGCTAGGCAGGTGTGTAGCCACGACCATCTGGCCTAGGAGATGAGTTCACGACACGCGCCGCGCAGGTGCGTGACATGCCGGGCGAAACGCTTTAACATAGCCCATGCGCTTAGCGCGCCAGACCCGGCGGTCAGTTTAGGCCAGTTACCTACGCCCGTCCGCCTTCCGCACACCGTGCAGCACTTCAGGAGATTTTACGTATGAACCCCGGCGACAGCGTGCACGACGCTAGCCGATCAGAGCTCGATGGCGCCGGCTGGGCCGGTCCCACCGCTGGCTTTGGCCACGACAAGCTGACGCGGTCGCCAAGATCCGAGAAACCCCTCCAGGACATCCAGGACATCATCGACAAGCTCGCCGCCGTGACCCAGGAGCTCAGCCGCCCCGGCCCGTCACGCTAGGACTCCGATCGCTCCGCCGCGAGACTGCGCAGCAGGCCTGCGCTTTCGCCGGCGCTGAGCGCGGAGGCGCGCAGCAGCGCGAACGCTCGGATGTAGCGGGCCACGTCCGTCTGGCTCTCCAGGTAGACGCCGCCAGAGAGCGCCTCCAGGTAGACAACCCCTAGGCTGGGCGCGTCGGGGAACCTCAAGATGGCGAGGGACCCGCTGCCTGCGGCGGCATGGGCTCCGGCCGAGAACGGCAGGATCTGGAGGGTCAGGTCGGGAAACTCCTCGCCGAGCCGGACGAGGTGGCTGATCTGCCCGGCTAGGACGCCCGGACCGCCGACGGCCTGGTGCAGAGCGCCTTCGCCGAGGATGATCCAGAAACGCCGCTTACCCGCAAGCACGCCCTGCCGCCGCACGGCCTTGGCGGCCACGGCATCTTCTCGCTGCTCCTGCGTCGTGTAGCCGGGCTCGGCGGCGGCGATGGCACGCGCATAGTCATCGGTCTGCAGCAGGTCGGGGACAAGCTGCGCCTCGTACGTCATGATCTCCGAGGCGGCCGACTCCATGATGACGTAGTCGAGGTAGGCCTCGGAGAAGTTGCTCGCGAACGGATGCCACCAGGCTCGCTGGCCGCCGCGGCTCGCGATGGCGGTCAGGGCGGCCTGTTCGCTGTCGGGGACGCCGTACTCGGCCAGCAGCTCACGCAGTTCCTTGACCCTGATGCCGCGCTGGCCGGTCTCGATCCTGCTGATCTTCGACCGGTCGCATTCCAGCACGCGGGCCGCGTCTTCGAGGGCGTAGCCCATGTTCTCCCGGTACCGGCGCAGTGCGCCTCCCACGAGGCGGCGCCGGACGGGGGGTTCTCCGGTCACGGTTCCTGCCTTTCTGCGGTCCTTACGCCGCGCATGTGAAGTTGTGCTACTCAATGAGTAACATAGCATTCGATGTAGTCCATTGCGGGCAGCGACACGCCCGAGCGCGGGCTGGCTTCCGCCGAGCCTGATGAAAGAGCGGACGGTACCGCGGTCAGCCGCTGAGCCGCTCGAGGGCGGCAAGCACGCGGTTCTCCGACACCGGAGCCTGGGTCCCGAGCGTCTGGGCGAACAGGCTGACCCGGAGCTCTTCGAGCATCCACCGCGTCTCGGCCAGACCGGCGCCTACCCCTTGGCCCCCGTGGACCCCTTGGGCCTGGCCGGCGCTGGTCAGGTCCGCGGCGGCCTGCCGGTACGCCTGCTCAACCCGCTGGGCGACGGCCATGTTCGCCGCGTCCCGAGCCGGGTTCTCCGGCAACTTGTCCAGCCGCCGCTCCATCGCCTGCAGATAGCGGGGCAGCTGCGAGAGCCGCCGGTAACCGGTGGCGGTCACGAACCCCGGATAGATGAGCCCGGACAGCTGCGCGCGCATGTCGGCGACGGCCGCGCGGGCAGCGTCGCCGCGCAGGTCCTCCAGCCGGGCTTCGATGGCATGCGCGAGTCGCAGCGCCGACTCCACCCGGCGCACCACGTCGCTGGTCACCTCGTTGAGCCGGGACCGGACGGCCGCGGACAGATGCTCGAAGCCCTCACGGTCCCAGGCCGGGCCGCCCGCCTCGGCCATCAGGTAGTCGGCGGCACAGCTGATGCAGTCGGCGAACATCGCCGCGACGCCGCCGTGGGGGTTATGGCTGAGCGCCAGCTTCGCTCGCGTGGACAGGCCGCCTGCGATGGACTTTACCGGCGACGGCGCTCCCAGCAGGATCAGCCGCCGTGTCCCGGCCCACATGGCGCCGCGCGCCGCGGCCTCGGTCTCGAACAGCCGCACGTCCACCTTGTCCCCGGCGTCGAAAAGAGCGGGATAGGCGACCACGGTGCCCTGGGTGAAGACCTTGGGCAGCGCGCCGAAGTTCCACGATGTCAGACCCGAACGAGTGATGCCCCCTGCCGCCCGGGACAGCACCGCCCGCAGCCGCGGTCGGAGCTGGCGCTGCAGCTCACCGACGTCCTTGCCCTCGGCAAGGACGCAATCCTCTTCCGTCACCCGGACCGTGATCCGCAGGTGCGGCGGCAGCTTCGACAGATCCCAGGCGTCGCGGGGCACGTCCACGCCGCGCAGCGACCGCAGCTGGTGGGCGACCGCATCGCGCAGGTCTCCGGCGGGCGGCCCGAGGCGGCCGGTGACCGCCCGGGCCACGTCGGGCGCGGGCACCAGATCACGCCGCAGCGCCTTGGGCAGCGACCTGATCATCTCGGTGACCAACTCGGTCCGCAGGCCGGGTACCTGCCAGGAGAATTCGGCCGGGTTAACCTGGTTGAGCCGGCTCAGCGGGATATCCACGGTGACGCCGTCGGCCTGGCTGCCTGGCTCGAAGGCATAGGACAAGGGCAGCGCCGTCGTTGACGCGGACTCCGACGTCCAGACGTCCGGATAGGAGTTCACGCTGACCAGCGAGGCATCCTCGCTGAGCAGATCGCTCGCTTTAAAGGTCAGCAGACCAGGATCGGCCCGGCGCGCCTGCTTCCACCAGGTGTCGAAGTGCTGCGCGGAGACCACATCGGGGGGTATCCGGGCGTCGTAGAAGGCGAAGAGCTCATCTTCGCCGACGACCAGGCCGCGGCGGCGGGCGCGGTGCTCGATCTCTTCGGCCTCGGCCAGCAGCCGCCGGTTCTCGGCGAAGAACTTGTGCGAGGTCTGCCAGTCGCCTTCCACCAGTGCGTGCCTGATAAACAGTTCCCGCGCCGCGGCGGGGTCGATGCGGCCGTAGCTGACCTTGCGGTCCACCACCAGCGGTACCCCGTACAGGGTGACCTTCTCCAGCGCGACCGCGCCGCCGCGCTTCTTCTCCCAGTGCGGCTCGCTGTAGCTGTGCTTGACCAGGTGCCCGGCCAGTGGCTCCACCCACTCAGGCTCGATCCGCGCCACGGTTCGCGCCCACAGCCGGGACGTCTCCACAAGCTCGCCGGCCACGATCCAGTCGGGACCCTTCCTGACCAGGCTGGAGCCGGGGAAGATAGCGAACCTGGCGTTGCGGGCGCCGAGATACTCGGCCCGCGGCCGTCGCCCCAAAGAGCCCGAGAACCCAGGGGCGCCAGGCGCCTGGCCGCTTCCGCCGGGCGCCGACGAGGCGGGTCCTGGCGGCTCGGAACCAACCAGCTTCATCCCGATTTGCGAGAGCAGACCGGCTAGCAGTGACAGATGAACCCTGGTTCGTTCCGGCGATGAGGACGTGACCGTGGCCCCCAGGTCGCCGGCCAGCCTTTGCAACTGGCCCTGCAGGTCCTGCCATTCGCGGATCCGCAGGAAGTTCAGGTATTCGGACCGGCACAGGCGGCGGAAGGCGGAGGAGGACAGCTCTCGCTGCCGTTCAGCCAGGTAGTCCCACAGGTTCAGGTACGCGATGAAGTCCGAGTCGGGATCGGCGAAGCGGCGGTGCTTGTCGTCGGCCTGCTGCTGGGCGTCGGCGGGCCGTTCGCGCGGATCCTGGATGGACAGCGCGGCCGCGATGATCAGGACCTCGCGGCTGCACCCGTTCTTGTCGGCCTCCAGGATCATCCGGCCGATGCGCGGGTCCACGGGCAGCCGGGCCAGCTTGCGCCCCAGCGGGGTGATCCGGCCTGCGGCGAACGCGTTCAGCTCGGTGAGCAGGGTCAGCCCGTCGGCGATATTACGGGCGTCGGGCGGGTCGATGAACGGGAACCTGGGGACGTCGCCGAGGCCGATCGCCGCCATCTGCAGGATCACCGAGGCCAGGTTCGTGCGCAGGATCTCCGGGTCGGTGAACTCGGGCCGGGACTCGAAGTCATCGCGGGAGTACAGCCGGATGCAGATCCCGTCCGAGGTGCGCCCGCAGCGGCCCGCGCGCTGGTTGGCCGAGGCCTGCGAGATCGGCTCGATCGGCAGCCGCTGCACCTTGGTCCGGTGACTGTACCTGGAGATGCGCGCGGCGCCCGGGTCGATGACGTACTTGATGCCGGGGACGGTGAGCGAGGTCTCGGCCACGTTGGTCGCCAGCACCACCCGGCGGGTGAAGCTTGAGCCCTTCTGATCCGAACGGCGCTGAAAGACCTTGTGCTGCTCGGCGGCGGAAAGCCGCGAGTACAGCGGCAGCACCTCAAGTCGTTCCCGTCCGGCCAGCAGGTCCGCGGTGTCACGGATCTCGCGCTCCCCGCTGAGGAACACCAGGATGTCGCCCGGTCCCTCGGCGGACAGCTCGTCCACCGCGTCGCTGATGGCCTGCCCCTGATCGCCGTCCTCGCCTCCGGACGCCTCGATGGGCCGGTAGCGCACCTCCACCGGGTACGTGCGGCCGGACACCTCCACGATCGGCGCGCCGGAGAAGGCCGCCGCGAACCGCTCCGGGTCGATGGTCGCGGAGGTGATGATCACCTTCAGGTCGGGCCGCCTGGGCAGCAGCTGCCGGAGGTAGCCGAGGATGAAATCGATGTTCAGGCTGCGCTCGTGCGCCTCGTCGATGATCAGCGTGTCGTACCGGCGCAGGTCCCGGTCCCGGGTGAGCTCGGTCAGCAAGATGCCGTCGGTCATCAGCTTGACCAGGGTGTCGTCGGCGGATACGTCGGTGAACCGGACCTTGTAGCCCACGGTCTCGCCGAGCGGGCTGCCCAGTTCCTCGGCGATTCGCTCGGCCACGGTCCTGGCCGCCAGGCGGCGCGGCTGCGTATGCCCGATCTGGCCGGCCACGCCGCGGCCGAGCTCCAGGCAGATCTTGGGGATCTGGGTCGTCTTGCCCGAGCCGGTCTCCCCCGCGATGATGACCACCTGATGATCGGCGATGGCCTGCATGATCTCGTCCTTGCGCTGGCTGACCGGCAGCTCAGGCGGATAGAGGAAAGGCGCCATGGCCGCCCGGCGGGCAGCGCGCAGCCCGGCATGCCGGGCATGCCTGTTCCGTGCCTGCGAGCGCGCTGAGCGCTCGGTCAGGCCGGCGCGTGACGACGTCACAGGGCGCGACTCCATACCGACGGGAAGGATAGATCAGGTGGGTTCCCCTCGCATAACAGATTTACGGCCCGCAACCTTCCGCTAGGCAGCCTTCCGCGGGTAGCCGCGGGCGGGGCAGCCTATTATCGGCGGCATGAGTGCTGTACTCGACTTCACCGCTGCCCTGTCCCGGCCGGAGCTGCTCGCCGCGCCGGTCGCGGCGGCGCTGCGCGACCTGCCGGGGGCGGTGGAGATCGAGGTCGCCGAGATCGATCCGTCGCTCGCGGACACCGCCGCGTTCTGCGCACACTACGGCGTCGACCCGGCGGAATCGGCGAACTGCGTGGTCATCGCGGCCAGACGCGGCGGCCAGACCACCTACGCGGCCTGCATGGTCGCGGCCACCACCCGGGCGGACGTCAACGGGCTGGTGCGCAGGCACCTGGACGCGCGGAAGGCGTCCTTCGCCCCGGTGGACGCCGTGACCACGGCCGCCGGGATGGAGTACGGCGGAATCACGCCGATCGGCCTGCCGGCGGGCTGGCCGGTGCTGGTCGACGAGGCCGTGGCCAAGACCGGGTCGGTGGTGATCGGATCCGGGATCCGCGGCTCCAAGCTCAGGCTGCCCGGCCGGCTCCTCGCCGCCCTGCCGTCCGCCCAGGTGCTGCCCGGTCTCGGCCTTCCGGTGACGCCATAGCGGTGGCCGCGGCCGGCGCAATGGCCGGCCGTGGCCGGCCAAGTTGACACTCAGCTACCGCACAGGGCATGGTGTAGCCGGGGATTTTGTTGCCCCCGGCCGTTGTTTCCTCACGTGTCACGCGGAGAGTGTGTCCCCGGGCGGCGGCATCGCCGCAGGGGTGGCCTGGCGCCCTCGTGCGTCGCGAACGGAAGGGAGGCACGCGATGGACTCTGATAGTCCGGGCCGAACTAGGCCCTGCTCGCTGCCGTCCCATTCTGTTCCGGGCACACGCCGCCCCGTTTAGCCCTGGTCATCTCCTTAATCCTCACCCCTCGCTGAGGGGTCCGTCGGCGTGTGCCCCCGATCTCGTCAATTCTCGTGACGTGAGAGGGGTGTCAACCATGGCCACCATGACTCGTACCACCCGTACCGCAGTGCTGGACGACGCGCACGTGGGTGACATCCACGGCGCGCTCGGCACGATCCCGGCCGACGACCTGGCTCTGCGGCCCGGGCTTTCCGCGAAGCTGAAGACCCTGCTGGCCATCGTGGGTCCCGGGCTGATCGTGATGTGCGGCGACAACGACGCCGGCGCGTTCTCCACCTACGGGCAGGCCGGGCAGAACTACGGCACCCGGCTGCTGTGGACGCTGCTGCTGCTGGTCCCGGTGCTGTACGTGAACCAGGAGATGGTGGTGCGGCTCGGCGCGGTCACCGGCGTGGGGCACGCCCGGCTGATCCTGGAGAGGTTCGGCAGGTTCTGGGGCGCGTTCTCGGTCATCGACCTGTTCATCCTCAACGCGCTGACCATCGTGACCGAGTTCATCGGGATCACGCTGGCGGCCGGGTACCTCGGCGTGCCCAAGCTGGTCGCGGTGGTACTCGCGGCCGGGATCATCCTGGCGGCGGCCTTCACCGGCAGCTTCCGCAGGTTCGAGCGGATCGCGGTGACGTTCTGCCTCGGGTCACTGCTGCTGATCCCGCTGTACCTGTTC
>JBEKKH010000346.1:0-8197 GCA_050010815.1 Streptosporangiaceae bacterium
CAGTGGCACCAGCGGCACCCCCGTCGGCTCCATCGGCCCCGTTCGGCGGCTTCGGCCTCCGTCTGGCGGGAGGCGCACTGCGGTTTCTCGGCCAGCAGGCGGTGCGGCAGCCGCAGGCGCTGCTGCGGAATGTGCCTGAGACCGGCGCCGAGCTGCTGCGCATCGGGCTCGGTAAGTCGCAGGTCGCGCCGGTGAAGGGGGATAAGCGCTTTGCCGATCCAGCATGGCGCGAGAACCTCCTGTTCCGCGCGACCATGCAGACGTATCTCAACCTCGGGTCACGAGCCGACAGCTACGTCGACGACCTCGGCATCGAGGGCATGAACGGCGAGCGGGTGCGCTTCGCGCTGATGCTGCTCCGGGAGGCCCTGGCGCCGACCAACTCCTTCCTGGGCAACCCCGCGGCCATCAAGCGGGCTTTCGACACCGGCGGTGGCAGCGTCCGCAAGGGCATCACCAACCTGGCCGGCGACGTGCGGCACAACCACGGCATGCCGACGATGGTCGACCGCACGCCGTTCAAGCTCGGCGAGAACATCGCCGCGACGCCCGGTGCGGTTATCTTCCGGAACGAGGTTTTCGAGCTTATCCAGTACACGCCGCAGTGCGACGTCACCTACGCGCGGCCCATGCTCGTGGTGCCTCCGCAGGTGAACAAGTACTACGCCCTGGACCTCGCACCCGGCCGCAGCATGTACGAATACCTGCTCAAGCAGGGCATTGCTGTGTTCGGGATCAGCTGGCGCAACCCGACAGGAGAGCAGCGCGACTGGACCTTCGACACCTACGCGCAGGCGACGATCGACGCCGTCGACGTGGTCCGCGAGGTTACCGGTTCGCCGGATGTGAACGCCATGGGCGCTTGCCTGGGCGGGATGACGCTCGCGCTCGCGCAGGCGCACCTCGAAGCTTCCGGGGACCATCGCATCCACTCGGTGACGATGACCGTTACCGTGCTCGACACCGAATCCGATGGACGGATGTTCCTGTTCTCGACGCCGGCGTCGCTCGCGCTGGCCAAGAAGGTGTCGCAGCGCAGCGGGGTGATTGACGGCTGGAAGACGGCGAACATGTTCGCCTGGCTACGGCCGAACGACCTGGTGTGGAACTACTGGGTGAACAATTACCTGCTCGGTCAGGACCCTCCAGCCTTCGACATCCTCGCCTGGAACGCGGACACGACCAGGCTGAGCTCCGCCTTCCATCACCAGCTGCTCGACCTGGTGGCAGGCAACCAGATGGTGCACCCGGGCGGCATGACGGTCCTCGGCACGCCGATCGACCTATCCCGCATCACCTGCGACACGTACGTGGCGTCGGGGATGACCGACCACATCACGCCGTGGCACACCGGTTACCGGTCCACCCAGCTGGTCTCCGGCCATTCCCAGTTCGTCCTGTGCTCAAGCGGCCACATCCAGACCGTGGTGGCCGATCCGAAGCACCGAGGGCTCGGGTACTTCGTCAATCCGGAGACGCCGCCCGATGCCGAGCAGTGGCTGGCGGGCGCGCAGCGGCACGAGGGCTCCTGGTGGGAGCACTGGACGGGCTGGCTGGCCGAACGCTCCGGTGCGCAGGTCGCGGCATCTCAGTCCCTCGGCAGCCCCCGCTTCCCGCCGAAGGAGCCAGCTCCGGGCACCTACGTGCAGCAATGACAGCCCGCCAAACGAAGGAGGAAGAGGACCCAGCGTGGCCTCACAGGCGGCGCCGATCCCGCTGACGCCGCCGGTGACCACGGCCCGGCGGCTCGCAGCCGCTCCAGCCAGCTGCCGAGGGAGCCCACCACGACCGGTGACAGGCCTCGGTGGGTTCGTCGAGCAGCAGTACCGTCGGCTGGATGAGCAGGGCGCGGCCGAAAGGCGGCTCACTTCCCAGCGGACCACGCGCAGGCCTTGGTCAACCCCCGTGATGTCCGAGATGCGGAAGTGCACGCCCTCCCAGAGGCGGGGGGGCCGACGCGTGCGGGCCGAGGAAGGCGTCGAGGACTCCTTGCTGCTAATAGCTGCGGGTCGGCCGCGGGAGGCGGCTGGAGGTCGTTGTCTGTGGTGCGACATGGCGGCGCAACGCGGGCTCGCGCCGTTGCGCAGGCGGGTCCTCAGGTAGATCATCGGGGCCGACGACCACCACGGGACAAGGTGCGAGACGCAGGCAGGCGCGGGTCACAGGCCCCACGGCCCGGGGCGGCTGTCCCGTCCCGCGGGCGAACCGGGTAGTCCCGAGGACGAGCATGACAGCGTCTGCGGCCCCGTTGAGCAGAGCCCGGGCAGGCGGCTCGCGAACAAGCTCGGTGGTAAGCCATCCTGCTGGAAGGTCGGACCGGGCGATGTCTGCCGTGGCGGCGAGTTCGGTGGCCGCGGCGGCGTAGCGCTCGTCCTCGCGCGTCACCCAGGACCACGGGGCGTAGGATGACCGCAGCTTGGCGTCGCTGTCGCATGCGCAGACAAGGTGGACAGCGGCGTAACGTAGCCGTGCCTCCCGTACCGCCCAGCGTACGGGGGCCGTCGAGGCCGCCGACCCTTCTACGCCAACCACGATCCGGCCGTGGGCCTTCATAGTGGCCATGCCAACCTCCCTCTTGCACGTACACGAGTAATTCGGCTTTTGTGTGCAGCGATATCTTCTGCGGCCAGCTGCGACGCTGATTAGAGGCGTTGGTCCCGCGGCCAGGAGATTTGTCGCCTCTGTCCGGCCATGGGCCGGACGCTACCGTTTGCCCTGGCGAGCGCCGGTCGGGGTCAGCAAAGCCGGTATCACCGCTCAGGGACACCGCCGGGCCGGTCAGCCGGCCGCCCGATGGGCGGGATGGTGTTCCACCAGGCTGTCCGAGGAGGGCATGAACACGCTGTCGTGACCGTTCTCCCACCGGACTAGGTACGGCGGTGCTCCGTCCTTCCCGTGAGCCGCGTTGCTCGACCAGATCGGAGCGGACCCGGTGATCGCAGTCGGGTACTCGATGGGCGGCCCGGTCGGGATGCTGCTCGCCCGGCGGCATCCACCTGCTGTCGGCGCTGGAGACGGGGCCTGCGGTTCGGCAATGGCACCGGCCTCGCCGAGCGCTTCCTTCGCCAGACCGTCGGGGAGCAGTCCGAGTTCGAGGCCTGGAGCCCATGGCTCATCACCATCAGCGACCGGCTCGTGCGCCCGGCCAAGCAGCGGGAACTGGCCCTGGCGCTGAACGCGGACGTGATCGAGATCGAGGCGGATCATGACCTTCCGCTGGTCAATGGCGCCGAGTACGCGCGGCTGACCAGGTTCGCCGTCGACACTGTCGCCGCGACCGCGGAAGGAGCCTAGCGCTCGGCGAGATAGCCGTACCGGTCGCGGAAGGCCGCGGGCGTGAGCCCTGAGGCCGCCGCGATCGGACCGAGCTTCTCCGGATCATCGAGGTCCTCGCGATCTAGCCGGATCATGTACTCGCGGGCCACCCGGTACGAGCTCGACTCGACGTTCACCAGCCGGATCCGTACCCGCCCCGTCTCGGGGTCGGTGAACGACCCGAAGGGCAGCGCCACCATGTGCCCGTCCTGGATCGTGACCATGCCGCCGGGCTCGTCGCCTGCCAGCACCCGCTTCAGGTAGTCGATGGCGCCGTAGCCCAGATCGCGGGTGTACTCGATATCGAACGGGATCGGGGGCGCGCACCGGAGCTCGTAGCCGATGTTCTTGCCCTCGACCGTGACCTTCTCCCCTCGCTCCTTGAAGCGGTCCTTGACCAGCTTGGCCAGCAGGCGGTCCAGCTCGAGCTCGGCCAGCCGGACGTGGCCGTGCTCGTCTCGCTCGACCTCCGGCATGGCCTTGGCCAGCTCATCCTGGGGCAGCCGCAGGCCGATGCCCTCGGCGAGCACCGCCACGCCGAAGGGGCGGCCGTGGGCGATCCGCTTGAGCATCGAGGTCTCGATGACGTCCACCAGGCGCGCGAGCCCGAGGGGCTCGTCGCGAGGAAACTCCTCGGCGATCACCGTGAGGGTGGCCCCGGCCGACTTACCGATGCCCAGGGCCAGGTGGCCGGCCGAGCGGCCCATGGCCACGACCAGGTACCACCGCTGGGTGGTGATAGCGTCGGTCATCAGGTTGTTGACGAGCTGGACCCCCACGCTCCTCGCGGTCTCGAAGCCGAAGGTCGGCGTGCCGCCCGGTAGCGGCAGGTCGTTATCGATGGTCTTCGGCACGTGCGCCACGCGCAGGCTCCCGCCGGCCGCCTCGGCCAGCCGGGACGCCGAGAACGCGGTATCGTCCCCGCCGATCGTCACGAGCGCGCCGATCTCCAGCTTCTGCAGCGACTCCAGACAGGCGTGCAGCCGCCAGTCCGGATCGGCGGCGCCCTCATCGCGCACCGTCGGATTGGCCCGCGAGGTCCGGATGACCGACCCGCCCTGGACGTGGATCCTCGACACGTCCGTAATGGAGAGGGGCCGCGCCGCATCGGTCCGGCCCTCGATGAGGTGCTCGAAGCCGTCCATGATCCCGAGCACGTCCCACCCGGAGTTCCGAGCCTCGATCGTGGCCGCCGAAATGACCGAGTTCATCCCCGGAGCCGGGCCGCCGCCGCACAAGATACCTAGTCTCATGCTCCCACCGTCCCAGCCGCGAGGCGGTCCGGGCAAGCGAATGGTTCGTGCCGGGACTAAAGTCCTCTCCCGACGGACGTCTGGCCTCTGCCGACGTCGGCGACCCGGCGGGATACTGGCCGGATGAGCGACGAGGGCAGGACGCTGCAGCAGCGGATGGTCGTGGAATACGGCGTCACGCTGGACCGCGTCTGGCTGCCGCTGGCCATGCTGCGCCGTCTCCGGACGCACGGCCCCTGGGACGCCCCGCTCATCGAGACGAACGCCGACCAGGAGCGGGTCCTCCTGGCGCACGGCCTGGCCGAACGGCACAACCAGGCCGGGTTGCACCGGGGCCTGGGCCTGACGGGGTTCCTGGACGCGATACCGTTCGAGCCCACGGTGGCGTTCCAGAAGCTGCCTGGCGACCAGGTCAGCCCGGCTCCGCGCCCGCCTCGGTAAACCCCGCGTGCGTCGCCCCGCGCGGGCGTATCGGGGACTCATGGTCCTTCCCCGGGGGCATTTGGCCTCTGTCCGCTGCGTCGGTCTGGCGGGACGCTCGCTATGTAGTCGAGTGAGCAGGAGTGCTGATGATGACCAGGCAGGATCAAGACGACGGACGCATCGTGGTCGGCGTGGACGGGTCTTCGTCCTCGATCGCGGACGTGGCCATGGACTTCGAAGGCGATGCCGAGAAGATACTGGCCGACGCGCTGAACGCGATAACGGACCGGGACCCCGATGTGGTCATCCACCCGGTGGTGGAGGCACATGCCGCCGAGGCGCTGGTCCGGGCCGCTCGCGGAGCGGCGCTGCTGGTGGTGGGCAGCCGGGGACGCGGCGGGTTCGCCGGGGCGCTGCTCGGCTCGGTCAGCCAGTACTGCGTGCATCATGCCCCCTGTCCCGTGCTTGTCATCAGGGAAACCTGCCTGCCTGTCGCGCGGTCCTGACGAAGGTCGCACCGTGGTGGGCCATCCGGCCCTGTCGGTCCGGATCTGCCCGTTATGCGATCGAGCTGGAAGTACTGGCACGAGAGAAAGGCAGACAGATGGCCACCTTGCTGCGTAGGGACCCCAGGACCTTGGTTCCTGACCTGATCGACTGGTTCGAGGAGCCCTTCATTACGCTGCGGCCGTACCTGGCCCAGCCGATCAAGGTCGAGGACTACCTCACCGATGACCACTACACGGTCCGGGCGGACCTGGCCGGGATCGACCCGGAGAAGGATGTCGAGGTCACGGTCGGCGCCGGCTACCTGAACATCCACGCCGAGCGGTACGACCAGACCGAGGGCAAGCACCGGTCGGAGTTCCGGTACGGCTCGTTTACCCGGAGCCTGCCGCTGCCGCCGCACGTCAACGAGGACGACGTCACGGCGAGCTATGCCCACGGCATCCTGACGGTCGCCGTCGGCATGCACTCGGAGAAGAAGGAAGCGGTCAAGAAGATCGAGGTCAAGGGAGCCAAGTAGGCCTCTCGCGCTGAGCTCGAGGTTCAGCGGCGACCGCCTTGCATTGGCCGCGCCCGCGGGCACGGCCAATGCCGCGCCCGGGACGGGACCTTGGTCCCTGGCGCGCCGGCGGCGGCTGCCATGCAATCAACGGAGTCGTCCCAGCCGCAAAGGGGTCCTCGGGCATCATGACCAGCGTCAGCACGATAGAAGCCCACCAGGCGCACTGCCAGCCGCACCTGCTCACGCTGCGAATGATCGCTCACGATGACACCGACCCGGTGCTCACCCGCCGGGGTGTCGTCGAGGTCGCCCGGGCCACCCGGACGGTCCTGGCCGAAGCCGAAGCCGCGGCCCGTGACGCGGCCGGCACCGGCGCGGTCGGTCCGGGTGCCACGATCTTGGTCGAGGTCCGGCTGCACCGGCTCGCGGTCGCCGCCGCCGACGCGATCGCGGCGGCCGGAGCCGCGGACTGCGGCCAGCTGCGGTGTCACCTGCACAGGTTCGACGCGCTGACCGCGGCGATCTGGACGGTGCTGCAAGCCGTCCACGGTGCCGGCCGATAAGGCCGTTCGGCCGCATAGCAGGGGTAGTGCGCCCCTACCGCGGATCCCCGGGGGCCGCTGTCCTGGAGTTACGGACTTAGTTAATGGTGCCTGAGTTCCCGGCGGCCCGTGACCAGCCGGCTCGGGCCGGAAGGAGCGCAAGATGCGTCATTATCAGGTACGGGATGTCATGACGACCGACCCGGTGACCGTCACCCCGGCCACCCCGGTCAAGGATCTGGCCGACATCCTGGTCAGGCAAAGGGTCGGCGCGCTTCCTGTGCTCACCCCGCAAGGCCGGGTGGTCGGCATCGTCACCGAGGGCGAGTTGCTGCGCAAGGAAGAGCTCCAGCGGGACCCGGAAGGCTTGCACTCCATGCACCTGACCTACCGGGCCCGGCGGGCCATCGCCACCGCCGAGAACGCCCGGGAGATCATGAACACCAGCCCGGTCACGGTGCGGGCCGACGCGACCGTGTCGGAGGCGGCGCGGGTGATGGACCGGCAGCAGGTCAACTGCCTGCTGGTGACCGACGAGCACGGCAAGCTGCTCGGCCTGGTCCGGCCGCGGGACCTGCTGCGGGTCTTCCTCCGGCCGGACAAGGAGATCAAGGCGGACATCATCAGCGAGGTCCTGACCGATTACCTCGGTACTAACCCGGTCCTGGTCCAGGTCGATGTCGACGAGGGCGTGGTCAGGCTGGCCGGCGAGGTCGAGCGCAAGAGCATGCTGTCGCTGGTCCTGCCGATGATCCGCTCCGTCGACGGGGTCGTCGACGTCGAGGGCCAGCTCGGCTACGCGATCGACGACACCCGGCTGCCCACCGCGGCCGACCTGACGGATTACTGACGACAAGCACGGTCCCGCGGTCCGGCGGGGGGACGAAGGTCCCGCGGATCACGGGACTGTCGGCACTTAGGTCCTCGCCTCCGGGATGACACGCTCGAGCGATCATCTACTTGCACGTGTCGTGGGGGACCGGTTCGCGCCAACCCGGAGGATCCGATGAGAGTCCTGGCCCTGACGGGACACGGTCCCGCCGCCATCGACCTGAATACGCCCGGCAGCTATCTGCACTGGAATGTCTTCACGATTTCGGTCGCCAACCTGGTGCTGATCGCGGTCATGGTGGTCATCTTCGGCGCGGCCCTGCTGCTGCCGTTCCCGAAACTCCACCGCCACGGCGGCCAGCTGCCCCCGGCGGCCGCGCCGGATGGGGCCGGACCTGATGGCGCCGGGCCACAAGAAGCGCCCGACCTGACAACGGCCCCCGGGGATGAGCGGATGTGGACGGCGCGGGTGCGCCGCCGGGCGCTGACCTCCCTGCCGCCGGGCAAGCTGTTGCCCGACCGCCAGCCCGCCTACGTCGCCTCCTGGGTGTACGTGTTCGGCGTCGGAGCCCTGGCCGCGTTCGGCATGGCCATCGTGAGCGGTTTCGCCATCGCGCTGGGCGGTCCCGACTGGTGGCACACCAACCTGGTCGGGCACTTCTTCAACAGCCTGCACCTGTGGAGCGTCGAGCTGTTCATGGCGCTGCTGGTCATCCACCTGTGGGCCAAGTTCTGGATGGCCGCCTGGCGCGGCCGGCGCACGCTGACCTGGATCACCGGCGTGGTCGCCTTCGTCGCCTCGATCGTGGAGTGCTTCACCGGGT
>JBEKKH010000347.1:0-8189 GCA_050010815.1 Streptosporangiaceae bacterium
CGGCCGACCGCAAGCCCTGCAGCCGGCCGAACATCCACAGGTTCTCGGTGGCCGTCAGATCCTCGTCAACCGACGCGTACTGGCCGGTGATGCCGATCAGCTGGCGGACGCGGTGCGGTTCGCGGGTCACGTCCACGCCGAATATCCGGGCCTGCCCGGCATCGATCGGCAGCAGGGTGGCGAGCATCCGCAGGGCCGTCGTCTTGCCCGCGCCATTGGGGCCAAGGACGCCGAAGATCTCGCCCTGGCGTACATGAAGGTCGATTCCGTCGACCGCACGGAGCCGGCCGAAGGTCTTGACCAGGCCGGCCGCGTCAACGGCTGCTTTAGCTGTCATGGCCAGAACGCTAAGCGGCCACGGCTTCACCGCGGCTACACGGCGGTATCACGGACGACTGGCCGCGAAGGCGCCCGTTACCCGCAGCGGGCGGGCATGCCGGTCCGGTCGTGCGTGTTCCTGCCGCCATGGTTGCCTGCACGGTGTTACCGTCGGGCATGGCCCATCCGTTGATTGCGGCTCAGGCGCAGCTGGCTGAGCTCGTCGCCGAGGCGCGGCAAAGCCACCGTCCTGTCACGATCAGTGAGCACGTCAAACCGGTCGCCGCGTTGATCAACATCGATGACCTCGCAGACCTTGAGGACCGGGCGGCGCTGGCCGCGCACCTGGCGGACAAAGCCGCCGGGCGAGACGGGATAGGCCTTGATGAATTGGATGCCGCGCTCGACCGGATCGGCGCGGAAAGCTTGCCGTGAGCCTGACCGTCGTCTTCCGAGAGACGGCGCTTCGTAACCTAGCCCGCATCCGCGGCGAGGATAGAGACCTGTTCATCCGGACACGCCGAGTTGTCGCCTTATTGGCTGACCAGCCGTATCTGGAGGGTGCGGTCGCGTGGGGGACAACACCGTCTTACCGACCCTGCCGAGCTGCTGGCAGACTGAACGTGGCCGAGAGATCGCAGTACGTTATGACAGGGGCGGAAGATGGCGGCGACAGGCGGGCTGGCCGACGCTGATGGCGGGCAGACACGACCCCTGAGCCGGGCAGCCAAGCCCGGAGACCTGGACGACTTCGGGAACTTCATGAAGACGATCAACGGGTGCGCGGACAAGCCGTTCGTCATCGGCGATGACGGGGTGACCCGGTTTATCGCCGACCCGGCCGCACGGGATGAGGGGCTGGACGGCGACTGGCCCATTTCTTATGTCACCAAGGGGCTCGCCATTCTCGCGACCGGTGGCGACTGCCTCAGCGGGGGCACCGTTCATCTGGTCCAGCCCAGCCTCAGGGTATTCTGCGGGGCTTACGATCTTCCCGCCACCACAGCCTTCGTCATCGCCACCTCGGTGGCGTAAGCAGCGGAGTCCGCTTCCGCGTGAGCCGGATCGACGAGGTCGAAGTCGCCGTTCTTGTTCTCAGCGGCGCCGAAGATATCTTCAAGGTCTTTCTGGCCATCGAATCTTTCCCGGAACCACGAACGCTCGACTACCGCCATGTGACGGACCAAGCCCATCAGCGTTAGCGCCGAGGTGGGGACCGCTCTGGTGGTCAACTGCCGGCCGGTCAGCCCGCTGCATTTCTGCAGCAGCGTGTCGCGATGGTGATCCAGGTAGGAATCAAGGCAGGCCCGCTCGTCGGCAGCCCAAAGTGTCTTGGTCCGCGCCAGCCCGGGTGCGGTCCACGTCATGTTAATCCTCCCGGCCATAAGAGACCCACTCATGCTAATACCGGCCAAGCCGCTCCACCGGAGGTCGCGCGGCCCGAGTGGGGCGCGGTCAGGGCAGGGCCCGGGTGAGGGGTGGGCGCGGCGGGACTCACCGGCCACCACAGGTCTTCCGGGTCGAGCGCAGCGGGCGTGTACTTGCCGAGCGCGCTGATCAGCATGCTGATCTCCAAAGCGAGGCTCTCGGCGAGCCGGATCAGCCCGGCCTGCGGGTCTTCGTCGACCGCGATCAGGGCCGCCCGGCCAAGTCCGGCGGCCCGCGCGCCGAGGGCGAGGCTGCGCACCACCCGAGTTCCCTCCCACATCCGTCCGGTCACCAGCAGGCAGCCCGCGGGCAGGCCGATGCGGCGCAGACACTCGGCCAGCGGCAGTCCCACGTGGTCGAGGAAGACGCGGGGGGCCCAGCCGGTGCCGCCCTCGGCCCCGTCCACGGTGACCGCGTCCGCGCCGGCCTGCCAGGCGATGGCGGCGGCCTGAGCAATGTCGCGGCCTGGGTGGAACTTCACCCATACCCGCGCCAACGGGAAGTTGTTGCGCATGAATCGCAGTTGCTGCCGGACGATCTCTTCGGTGAAGGTGCCGGGGGTGGCGCAGCGCAGCCAGCTTTCGGCCCCAGGGCCGAACACGTCGCGGACCGCGAATTCGTCGGCCAACCGCCGGGCCTCCCCGGCACTGGCCACCGTCATGCCGCCGAGTCCGGGTTTGGCGCCCTGGCCTATTTTCAGCTCGAAGGCCAGCCGACCGGAGTCTCGCAGCGCGCGCACGGCCGGGTCGGTGTAGACGAGGTTCCACACTTCGGAGTCGGCGTCCTCGGTGCTCTGCTGCACGACGATGCCGCCTCCCGGCCCGGACGGCCCGGACGGGCCGCCCGGATCGCCCGCCCCGTCGACATAGGCGCGCACGCGCGCGAGGATCGGTGACGACGAGCCATCGTCGCGCCGGTAGCCGTGCACCGGCACCAAGTTCTCGCCCAGGACCATCGGGATGCCGATTCGGCCGGCCTGCCGGCTGGCCGCGACCCCGAGGTCGCCGCTGCCCAGCCGGGTCGAGCCGATGGCGGAGAGGAACACGGGCAGGGTGCTGCGGAAGCCGCCCAGCTCGATGTTCAGGTCCACGTCGTCATGTATCGGCTCGCGGCCCAGTTCGATCAGCTTCTCCAGGCGCCCGGGCATGAAGACCGGCGGGGCGATGCGCGCCCGGTCGAGCTCATCCCGGTGCCCCGACAAGCCTGCGCTCCCGTTGGCGGCGTCCTGGCCGCCTGCGCCGAACATGCCCGTCCCGTACTCCGCTATTGGCGGAAAGACTTCCGCGGAGCCGTTCCTGGCCCGAGCGCGCACCTCCCGCTCGGGGAACCCAGAGGCATGGATCGCGGTCACGGCGCCATCACCCCCGGCAGCTTCGGGAAGGCGCTGACGCGCCAGACGGCATCGAGCCCGGTGAGGAACCGGACTAGGCGCTCGACGCCCATGCCGAAGCCGGCGCTGGCCGGGATGCCCTCACGGGCGATCTCCAGGTACCACTGGTACTTGGCCGGGTTCTCGCCGCTCTCCCGCATCCGGGTGACGATCGCGGCGTAGTCCGACTCGCGTTCACTGCCGCTGACCAGTTCGCCGTAGCCACCGGGCGCGATCAGGTCGAAGTTGCGCAAGACACCGCGACGTTCCGGATCCTGCCGGTCGTAGAAGCCGCGGCACCCGGTCGGGTAGTCGGTGATGAAGAATGGCCGGTCCGCATCGCGGGACAAGGACGCTTCCCCGGCCCAGTCGATCTCGGCGTCCGGGCTCTGCGGATGACCCTGGCCGCGCAGTCGGGCCACCGCCTCGGCATGGGTGCACCGGTCGAACTTCCCGGCAAGCAGGTCGGCGAAGTCCAGTGGATCGCGGCCGAGGCTACTTAGCTGGTCGCCGACCGTCTGCCAGACCCGGTCGGCGACGTACGTGAGCAGGTCGGCGGCCACGTTCATGGCGTCATGCCGGGTCGCGCCGGCGATCTCCACATCGATCTGGTGGAATTCGACGAGGTGCCGGCCAGTGGTCGCGGTCTCAGGCGGCTCGACCCGCAGGTTGGGCGCGATAAAGAAGAGCTTGCCGAAACCGCGCAGCGCGGCTTGCTTGTAGAGGATGGCGCTTGTCATCAGCTTGTAAGTACGCCCGTAGTAGTCCACGTCGAGTGCCTTCGCCCCCCGGCCGCCGGGATCGGTCACCGGGCCGATCAGCGGCGGGAGCAGTTCGATGAAGCCACCGGCGCGCAAGAACTCGCGCGCCGCGTGCAGCGCTTCCTGCTGCACGAGCATCGCGGCCGCCAGGCTCGGCTCACGCAGGTGCTCGCCGAGCGGCGCGGGTCCGCCGCCACCGCCCGCACCGGTGCCAGCCTTGTCCGTGGGGTGCATTTTTCCTCCGGGTGTCAGTGGTCGAATCTCTGCGCGACGCTGTACAGGTCCCGCAGCAACTGGGCCGAGGTCATCGCGCGCTGGGCCCTGGGCATGGCCGTCGCCCTGACCGGCATCGCGCCCACGGCCGACCAGCACAGCCGGCCGCGCTCATCGAGACGGCCGCGGGACCGGCCGGCATTGTCCGGATGCAGGCAGTAGGGGATGTCGAGGTAGCCCCGCCGGAAGGCAATCAGCAGGGACCGCCCGACGTCGTGGCCGAGCTCGAGCACCGCCTCGATGAACGCGCGGGCTTCCCGCTGCACCTCCGCTCCGGGCGCGGAATCATCACCGGGGTCGCCGCCGCCCGGCGTCCCGGCGAGCGGGCCGACCTGGAGGGCGGCTGCCCCGGCGGCCGCCCGGGCGGCCGTCTCCAGGGCATGCACGTTCTCTTCCACGGTGGGGATGCAGTGCGCTTCGGCGGCGGTCTTGACGATCAGCCGCTGCGCTCCGGACCTGACCGCGAGCTCGGCGGAGGCCTCGAGCAGCCGCCGGGCGCCACGCTCCGTCCTGGGAAAGACCCCCATGTAGGTGTAGAGGACCACGTGCCAGTCCACGTGCCGCGGCAGGAACTCGGCGGCGAGCCGGCCAAGGGCCACCACCGCTTGCTCGTCCTGGCCGGTGTCGGTCTGCTGCGCGTAGCTCAGTGACACGCTGTCCATGCCGTGCTGGGTGAAGAAGAGCGCTTCGAGCAGGCTGATCGCGACCAGCAGTCCCGGCGGGCACAACTGGCCGAGCAGGCAACCGCCGAAACTCTCCAGGTGGGGTATGCGCGGGGCGGTGACGAGCCGGGTGAGCAGTTCGCAGCCACGAGCCCAGTTGTCCATCGACTCCCGCAGCGGCGTGCGACCGTAGGGCAGGCAGTACGAGATGGGCCCGCCTTCGGAGGCGTCCAGCCCGGCTGCGGTGAGCGCCCGGATGATCTGCCCGGGCCGGGATGAGCCGTGCCGTACCTGGACGGGGAACGACTCGTCCAGCACCCCGTCGAGCACGGCTTGGGTGGCCGCGACGGGATGGTCGACGATCGGGTACCCGTTGAGCTGCGTCCCGTCGGCCAGGGCACGGCGGACGGCCGCGTGGTCGCCGAGCCGGGTATAGCTGTCCAGGGTGAGCGTGCCTACGGTGCGGGCGGCGGCGAACTTCGTGGCCAGCAGGCCGCGGCGCATCCGGCGCAGATCGCTGAATCCCATCCGGGGCTGCACCACGAGTTGCCCGGCGGCCGCCGAGTCCGCCACGAAACGACCAAAGGAAGGCACGGCGCTTGCCGCGGGCGCGGTCATGGCACACGCTTTCTGGACCGCCTGGTCTGTGCAGGACCGGTGAGCGAGGTGAGCAGATCGAGGAAGGGCTCGGTGTCGCCGTCGCCGAAGACCGCGGTAAAGCCGGCGTCGATCAGCCGGTCGGCCGCGGCTTCGTCGAGCCGCCCGTCCACACCGAGCTTGCCGCCGATCACGATCGGCGTCCCGGTCAGCGCCGGGTCCGCGCGCAGACCGGAAATCACGCTCAGCCCATCCCGGTAGCCATGGCCGTTGACACTGCTGATGACGACCAGGCTGGGAGGGTGCGGCCGGCATTCCCGCGCCAGCAGCGCCGCCGTCGCGCACGGGCCGAAATTGATGACGCGGTGACCCGACTCCTCGACCAGGAGCTGGAGGTAGATGAGGTTCCAGGTGTGTGAATCCGACGCGCCACCCGCGATCAAGACCCTACGCCCGTGCTGCGTCAGCATCATCGGTGCTCTCTTTCGAAGTCGCCATTCTCGCTCAACGCGATATCGAAGCTATGGCCGCCGACGGAGGCGCCATGGCCCGGTCGCCGCGGCACTCGGCGGCCAGCCGCGCGGCGCGGATCAGGTTGAGCACCCGGAAGCGAGAACGGCCGCCGCCGGCGCGGGGGCACACTACGCCGTGCATCAGCAGGTCGTGCACCATCCGCCCGCAGTCCGGCAGGCTCAACCCGGTCAGGGCGGCGACGTCCTCGAGGCTGAAGTCGCCGCTGGTCGCGGACAACGCGGCCAGCAGCGTAGTAGAGGCGGCGGGCAGCGCGTCGACCCGGCGGTCAAGCGCCTCCCCGATCCGCACGGTGCCCTCGGTGCCGGCCAGGTGGTTGAGTAGTCCGACCGGGTCGCCGCCGAGGCACTGCCGCAGGGTCTCCAGGTCGTAGACGACAAGCCAGGACGCTGCCGCCTTGAGGGCCCCCGGCAACCCGTCGAGCCGCCGACAGATCTCGGCTACGGCCTCTATGGCGGCGGTCGTAGGTGCGAAATCCGGCCGGACCCGCCGTGCCTCGTCGAGGAACAGGCGGACGGCAGGGACCTGGCCGAGCGCCTCGGCGTCCCTCTTGTCCCGTGCGCCCGGGACTTCCAGCGGGTCGAGCGCGAGCAGCCGCCCGCCTGGGATCCCGCAGGGTCGCTCCGCAGTGATCAGCACCCTGAGCTGCGGACAGTCGTGCAGCAGCCGCGCGATCCTGGCCAATCGCGGTTCGCTCGCGTCCGGGACGCCGTCTATCACAAGCAGGGCGGCCTGGTCTCCCACGAGTTCGGCAAACGTGGCGCAGTCCTGCTCGCCGTGCGGATCGGGCCGCATCCGGCTGAGCCGGACCAGCGCGGGAGAGGGCTGTGCCGAGCCGAACAACTCCTCGGCGCAGGCGCGCACCACGGCGGCCAGCCCCTCGTGGCCCGACGGTCGCCGATACTCGGCCGCCCCATCCGATATGGCATGCCAGAGCACCGGGAACTCGGCATCGGCGTGCAGCCTGGCCGCTACCTCGAGCGCGAGCCTGGTCTTGCCCACTCCGCTGAGGCCCACGACCTCGACCAGCCGGTCAGTGCCGCTCGCCAGCCCGCTGGCCAGCGCCGCGGACAGAGGATCCCGGCCGATCAGCGCACTCGCCGCGGTCGGCGGCAGCGGGGGATCCGCGTCGTAGGCGGCCTTGAGCTCCCAGCTGGCCCGGCCGCGGTTGGCCGCGCTCTCCAGGGCCGTGCGGGCCCGGTGGCCCAGCCGCAGCGCGTCGGCGATCAACCGGACCGTCTCCTGGCGCGGCCGCCTCGCCTTGCCCTGTTCGAGATCGCGGATGGCCCGCACGCTGATAGTGGAAAAGTCCGCGAGTTCGCGCTGAGTCAGGCCGATCCGGCTGCGGTGCGCCCGCACCAGCCTGCCGAACGGCGGGACTTCCCCGATCACTGACATCTCGGCGGTCATCTGCTCCCCGCCCCCTCTCTGGTGGTCATCCCCGAAAAGCCGGGGCGCGATGAGATGGCACGGCCGAATCCGTCGGCTCACGTTGCACAGGCACCGCCTTATCGCCTTTCTGGATAGATTCGTTACAGTGAGATGCCCGACCAGACGGCGCCAGGCATTTACCTGCCTGGCGGCATGCCGGGCGTTACCCCGCTGACCGCATATGCGAGGCCGCCGTCTCGCTCCATGACCAGCTTTCAGTGCAGGAGAATTTTCGGGATTTCCTTCATCCAAGATGGGCCTGACCCTATTAGGAGCGCCTTAATTTCCTCTTAACAGATCCGGCTGGACCAAGGGCCCGACCCGGTGTCGGCGCCGGGTTTGCCGACGTCGGGCTGGCAATGCTGGTTCGTCTGGATGGTGTCGGTGCGCCCCCGCACCAGCCTGCCGAACGGCGGGACTTCCCCGATCACTGACATCTCGGCGATCATCTGCTCCCCGTCCCCTCTCTGCTGGTCATCCGCGAAAAGCCGGGGCGCGATGAGATGGCACGGCGTCGCCGCCGCGCGGCAGCGACTTGGAATTCCCCCGTCGGGATCAGCTCCCGGCTATTCGCACCCAGTCAACTGGGCTCACGAATACGGAGAGGCGATGCGGCGGCTCAGATACATCCGGGTTGGCCTAAGTATGGCTAACGGTGAGATCCGGCTCCAGCCGTACGCCGTCGTCGCAGGGCGCCAGTACGGCAGCCGTACTTCGTTAGCTGGCCTGGGAGATCTCGGTGTTGCGGGCGAGTCTTGCGCGTTTGTGGAACCAGCGGGAGCGGGCCTGGTGGCGGCGGATCCAGGTGTCCCATTGGTC
>JBEKKH010000348.1:0-8183 GCA_050010815.1 Streptosporangiaceae bacterium
GGTTGCCCGCCATGGCGGCCTGCACGGGCGGGGGCAGCGTGGCGGGGTCGATGCCGAACCGGTCGGGGTCGTGGTAGCTGAGCTTGGCCACCTGGTCCATCGTGAGCGAGAAGAAGTCGGCGACCGGGTGGCCGGGGACGACGATGCCGACGCCGTTGACGATGGTGATACCGCTGACCCGGGGCGAGGCGAGCAGCGCCATCTCGGCGGCGATCCAGCCGCCGATGGAGTTGCCCACCACGGTGACGTCGCCCAGGTCGAGCTGGTCGAGCAGGGCCAGGTAGAGCCCGGCGAGCCCGGCCACGGTGTGCAGCGCCTCGGGCCGGGGGGTACCGCCGAAGCCGGGGTGGGTCGGGGTGATCACCCGGGCGGGCCTGGATCCGGCCAGCAGGGCGGCGAAGCCGGCGACCGTGCCGGGTCCGCCGCCGCCGTGCAGCAGCAGGAACGGCCTGCCCTCACCCTGCTCGTCGACGGTGACGTCGACGGGGCCCACGCCGTCGAGCTTGAGGTTGTAGACGGTGGTGGTCATGATGTCTCCCTGGTTAGTTGCGTTACTGGGCGAAGTCGTCGGCCGGCCCGGTGGCGTACCGGCTCATCACCTCGATGGTGGATTCCGGGGTCAGCGGCTGGCCGCCGGCGATCATGTCGCGCAGGTCCCGGAAGTACTGCACGTACAGGTCGGGTGTGAAGGAGTTCAGCAGCACGGCGGGCTGGTCGCCCGGATTGGCGAAGGTATGCGGGGCACCCGGCGGGATCATCACCAGCGTGCCCGCCGCCGCCTCGTGGGTCGTTTCCCCGACGGTGAAGCGGGCCGTGCCGCAGACGACGTAGAAGCCCTCGTCGTGTCGTGCGTGCCGGTGCTGGGGCGGTCCGCCGGTGTGCGGAGCGAGCGTGATCTCGGCCAGCCCGAGCCGGTGTTCGGTGGTGTGACCGTCCTCCAGGATGCGCATCCGGGTGGACCCGAGCTGGAACACCTCGCCGTCGGCCGGCCCGACGACAGAGACCTCAGTCATCTGCTTGCTCCTTCGTAAGAGTGAACTCTCATGAATATAGAGGGCTGTGATTCATAATGCAAGTGGACTATCATGAAGAGTGGCAGCTAGCACCAAGCCGGGGGGACGGCCTCGATGACGACCGACAGCGACACCGGGCGGGTAAACCAGAAAAGGCGCACCCGGATGGCGATCCTGCAAGCCTGCCGCGACATCATCCGCTCCGGCGCCACCGTGACCATGCCGGACGTGGCCAGGCTGGCGCTGGTCTCCGAGGCCACCGCTTATCGCTACTTCCCCGACCTGGCCTCACTGGTCAACGAGGCCTTCACCAGCCTGTGGCCGAGCCCCGCGCAGGCGCTCGCCCCGCTCTCGGACTCCGATGATCCCGTCGAGCGCGTCGCCTTCGCGTGCGAGTTCATGCTCCGCGGCGTGCTGTCCTCGCAGACGGCGGTCCGGGCCATGATCGCGGCCACCATCACCCGACCCGAGCTCGCGCCGGCCCGGCCGGGCCTGCGGTTCGGCCTGATCGATGAGGCGCTCGCTCCGCTGGGCGACACGCTGGGTGCCACCGATCCCGCCCGGTTCGGCCAGCTTAAGCAGGACCTCGCCGCGGTGGTCAGCGCGGAGGCCCTGTTTTCCCTGACCGACCTGGCCCAGCTTGCCCCCGGCGAGGCGGTCGCCAGCCTCGTCCGGACCGCGACCACCATTACCCAGGCCGCCCTGCGCGCGGCGCCCGACCTGGCCTGACCCCGGCGATCCGCGCGTGAGATCCTGACCCGATGCAGATGCGCGCCGTGGCGGCTGCTTCCTGCCCGAAGCATATGGTGATGGGACCGTGCGGCGGGGTGCGGGCCGACGGAAGTTGCGAGGTCCGGCCGCACCCCTGCGCGTTCCCCGCCCCGGTGGCGTGGGCGGAACCGGTTCCGCCGGTCCCGCTGCGCGCCGCGCCGCTGATCCTGACCGATTTCAGCTCCGAGCCGTATTCGTTGCCGACGCTCACCTCGGTAGCCGCCGTGCTCGCGCCCTCCTGCGACGCGGTGCTGGTGGGGGAGCACCAGGACCGGCCGGACTTTCCGCCGACCCTGCACGCCTCGCTGCTGCTCCAGGCCGGGGTGCGGCCGTGGCTGACGCTGGCCTGCCGGGACAGGAACCGGATCGTCCTTGAGCAGGAACTGACGGGCCTGCGCCACGTCGGCGTGGACGCCGTGCTGTGCGTGACCGGCGACGCGCGTGCCTACGACGTCCGGCCGGACGTGACCCAGGTCTTCGACCTGGACGGGACGAGGCTGGCCGCGCTCGGCGCGTCTGTCGGCCTGTCCGTGGCGGTCGCGGAGACGGTCACGGCGCCGCCGCGGCACCTGCGCGGGGTACGGCTGGCGCACAAGCAGCGCGCCGGAGCGGCGGTCGCGGTGCTCAACCATGCCGCGGTGGCGTCGGTGACCGAGTTCATGGCGTCGGCCTCGGCGGCCGGGGTGAGCATCCCGGTCATCGCCGCGGTCGCGCTCTTCACCGATGCCCGTTCCGCGGACGTGCTCAGCGCGCTGCCCGGTCTTGAACTCGATCCGGTTGCGGTCCGGCGGGTGCTGGACGACCAGGATCCGGTCGAGGCCGGCCTGGCGGCCGCGGCGGATGAGGCCCGGGCCCTGCTGCGTATCCCCGGCGTCGTGGGCGTGAACATCTCGGGTATGGCGTCGGCGCGCGGATATATGTACGCCGCTCAGCTCAAGGCCGAGTTGGCGCGGCGTATCAGGGCAGGGGGCCGCTCATGAATGACGTCGATGACCCGATGGCGGCCGAGTTCGACACCGTGGCCGGATGGACGGCGCAGGCCGCCCGCGCGCTGGGCCCTGAGTATTTCATCCCGGCGGGCTGCCGGGGCAGCGGGCAGCCGTCCGTCCTGGACTGGCTGCTCGACCGGCTGCGGCCGGCCGCCGGCGAGGTGATGATCGACGTCGGGGCGGGTGTCGGCGGCCCGGCCGCCTACGCGGCCGAGCGCACCGGGGCCCGGCCCGTTCTGCTGGAACCCGAACCGGGCGCGTGCCGCGCGGCGGCCAGGCTCTTCCATGCCCCGGTCGCCCAGGCCGACGCGATGGCGCTGCCCTGGCCGGACGCCTCGGCCGGCCTCGTGTGGTCCCTGGGTGTGCTGTGCACCCAGCCCACCGCCGAGAGCCAGCTGGCCATGCTGCGAGAGATGCGCCGGGTGCTGCGTCCGGGCGGCCGGATCGGCCTGCTGGTCTACCTGGCCACCACGTCGCGGCTGGACGACCCGCCGCAGGGCAACCACTTTCCCACCGACGCCCAGCTCGATGCGCTGCTCGACCAGGCCGGCCTGCAGGTGCTGAGCCGGGCCGATGCCGGTGAACTGCCGTCGCCGTCCGCCGACTGGCAGGACCGGACCGCCGCGGTCGAGCGGGAGCTGCAACGGCGCTTCGGGCGCACGCCGCAGCTGTCGGCGGCCAGTGAGCAGAGCGACCGTATCGGTCGCCTGCTCAGCTCGGGCCAGCTCAGCTCCCAGGTGCTCATCCTGAGCGCCGGCGCCGGTGGCGAGGAGGTAGATGGCCAGCCGCCAGCGCTTCCGGATCGCGAGGATGACCGACGCGGCAACGATAACCGTCCAGAGCACCGCGTTGCTGCCCAGGTAGGTTACCGCCTTGACCACCGAGACGATGGTGGCGTGGCCCGCGACCAGGTTATTGAGGTGGGCCGCGGCACCATGGTCGGCGGACACGGCCTCAGACCTTTCGCCAGCGTGCCTCGCACAGCCCGTACACGCCGAAGATGGCCAGCCCGAGGGCGGCCAGGACCAGCAGCACCTGACCGAACGGCTGGTCGCGCAGCGTCAGCAGTGCCTTGTCCACGCCGCCGGACTTAGCCGCGTTGTGGGTGACCGCCGCGTCCACGACCAGAATGCCGACCAGCGCGAAGACCACCCCGCGGGCACTTGTCCCGATCGTGCCGAGCCACTTGACCACGCGGCGGGTGCGGGCACTCATCTGCCCGGTCCGCAGTTGCTTCATGAACTTGTGCCGCACGCCCTCGAGCACGAGCGCCAGGCCAGCGATGACGACGATCACCCCGACGATGCCGACCAGCCATCGCCCGGCCGGATGCTGCATGGCCTGAGCGGTGACGTCCTGCTGCTGCCGGGACTGGCTGCCCTGCGTCCCGGTGATCACCTTGATGGTCAGGACCACGAAGAAGGCGTAGACCACCCCGCGGCCTAGAGACTTCAGCCGGGGACCGGCGCCGTTTCCCTCACCGGTAACCCCGAACGCGGCTTCGCTCAGCCGCCACAGCGCGTAGGCGGCGAAACCGATGGCGAGCAACCACAGAGCGAGCAGGCCGTAGGACTTGCCCGCAAGTAGCTGCAAGGCGCCCTGCTGGTCGGCCTCGTGCGAACTGAGGCCGAACGCGACAAGCAACGCGACTAGGCCGATCAGTATGTAGATGACACCCCGCGCGATGAGTCCCGCCCGGGCCAGCACATGGGCGCCTCGGCTGTCCGATGCCCGTCTGGCTCGCCCGGTCGCGTGCCTCAAAGAGGTTGACTGCATACCTATAACTACCTTGCGGGGAGGCGCGAAAACCCTTGCGCGACAGCACTTTTAGTTGCGCCGCCCCGGCTGCCGCCCGCGTTACCAGGTGCCCCAGCGCAGGCTGGGTTCGGGCAGCGACGGCGGCGTGAGGAAGGCCGGAGTGCCGGTGAGGTCCAGCGCGTCCAGCGGCGAGCGCGCCGCGGCGTCCCGCGCGGTGAGCGGCGGCAGGTTCCACTTCTCCTCGACGAGCTTGAGCACGGAGGTGTGGTCGAAGACCTCGGAGCTGACGTAGTCCGGGCGCGCGTACGGTGACACGATCACCGCCGGGACCCGGAACCCGTACTGGTCGTACCTGCGCGGCCCGGCGTCCAGGGTCTCCTTGCTCTTGACCACGCCAGGCAGGATTGGCCGCAGAAGTGTTTCCAGCTTCGTCCGGCTTCCGATCACGCTGCGGCCCTCGACGTCGTCGGGCGGGACGGCGGCCGGCGGCGGCACGTGGTCGTAATACCCGCCGTGCTCGTCATAAAGGAAGATCAGCAAGGTGTCCGGCCATCCGCTGCCGCGCATCACCCGCTTGATGATCTCCGCGGCGAAGCTCTCGCCCTTGTGGATATCCTGCGGGTTCTCCTCGGAGTAGTTCGCGAAGTCCGGGTCGACCAGGCTGAAGGCCGGCAGGTTCCCCTCGGCGGCATCGGTGAAGAACTGGTCGATGCTGCGGACGTGCTCCATGTACCGGCCGAGGCCGAGCGGGAAGACATCGGCGGTGAACTGGATGTCCTTCTGCATGTCCTGGGTCACGGCGGGCACGGTCCGGCCCGCCGACCGCAGGCGGCGAACGATCATCTTCCGCCTGTGCCGGGCGTAGCGCCTCCACGGGGATTCGTCCTTGGCCACCGGATGGTAGTTGACCCAGGAAATGCCGTGCTCGGTGAGCATGTCGAAGATGGTCCCGGTCGGCGGGTAGTCGAGCAGGTCGTAGGGGGAGTCGTCAATGAGGCCGTTCGCGGTGCCCGCGATGAGGAACCGCCGGTTAGGAAAGGTGGGGCCCAGGCACGAGCAGAACCAGCGATCGGCCAGCGGGAAGGTCCGGGCCAGCCCGTAGTAGAACGGCAGGTCGCTTTCTGACCAGTAGCCCATACCCGCGACCGCGGCCTCCGGCGAGGTGTTGACGCGCGGCGCGTTCCCGGCCTTGGCCGCCGCCTGCAGGTCCAGCGCGCTGGTCACGAAGCCGTCGTTTTTCCCCTCCCCCCACTGAACGTGGCTGGCGTGCCAGCTCTGCGAAGGCACGCCGTAATACTGCTTGGTGGTGGGCTGCTGGAACGCCCGGATGACCTCGCCGTCTGCCCCGACGTTGGATACGTCGGGTTGGCCGTCGGGACCGAGCGGGTAACCCTCACCACGGCCCTGCAGCATGCCCAGGTAGTTGTCGTAGGAGTGGTTCTCCATCATCAGCACCACGATGTGCTTAATCTGAGGCAGGAGATCGGTGCCGGCCGGGCGGGCAGGCTGGGGACGCGGGCCCGGCTTGGCCGTCGCGCGGGCGCGGGCGGTGCGTTTCATCTCACGGTGTTCCAGCACGTGCCACACGGGTGTGCCCGCCTTTCCTGGCCGCTCCGACATTGTGTCGTGAGCTGCCCATCAGGCGCGATTTTATGTACTGCGCCGGGTGCTTAACGGTCAAACTCCGGCCGTCAGGACGGATTTCCGGTCCTGCCACCCCGCTTGGCCGGTGGCGTCCCGGGGGTGATCAGCCGGGATTCATAGGCCAGGACGACCGCCTGGACGCGGTCCCGCAAGCCGAGCTTGGCCAGGATACGGCCGACGTGAACCTTCACGGTGCCCTCGGACAGAAACAGGCTGGCCGCGATCTCGCTGTTGGACATGCCCGCCGCGATGCAGCAGAAGACCTCCTGCTCGCGGCCGGTAAGAGCCTGCTTGATCCGGGCGCTCCCCGTTCGGGCGCTCCCCGGCACTCCTAGCGGGGAGTTCGCGGGACTGTCGGCTGGCTCGGGTCGCTGGCTGGCGAACTGGCGGACCAGGCGGCTGGTGGCGCCTGGCCCGAGGACGGCGTCGCCGGCCGCGATGGTGCGGATGGCGGCGACCAGGTCGGCGGGCTGGGTGTCCTTGAGGAGGAAACCGCTGGCCCCGGCCCGCAGCCCGTCGTAGACGTAGTCGTCGAGATCGAACGTGGTCAGGATCAGTACCTTGCACGGAAGCCCGGCGGCCACGATATCCCGGGTCGCCTCTATGCCGTCATGACCGGGCATCCGGATGTCCATGAGCACGACGTCGGGTCGTAGCGCCGTGCACATGGAGACGGCGGCGGTACCGTCGGCGGCCTCGCCGACCACCTCGATATCGGCCTCGGCGTCGAGCACCAGGCGGAATCCCATCCGGATCAAGGAGTGGTCGTCGACCAGGAGAACGCTGATCACGGCGCCACCACGGTGCCCTGATGGACGGTGCCCGGATGGACGGTGTCAGGAGACAGCGTGCCCCAATCGAGCCGGGCGGTGACCCGCCAGCCGTGCGGCTGCCGCGGCCCGCAGGTCAGTTCGCCGCCGAACGCGCCGACACGTTCGGCCATGCCGGTCAGGCCGCCGCCGGGCGTGCGGGTCACGCCGGCGCTGCCGAGGCCGTCGTCCTCGACGTCGACACGCACCTCACCGGGAGCCAGCCGCAGCCGGACGGCGGCACTCACGCCGGGCCCGGCGTGCTTCATCGTGTTCGTCAGGGCTTCCTGGACCAGCCGGAAGATGACCAGCTGAACCCCGGGCGGCGTGTCCCCGTCAGGACCGTTGCGTTCGTACCTGACCGGCAGCCCGGCCGCCCGGACCCGGCTGAACAGCCCCTCCAGATCGGACAGGCCGGGGAGCGGCTGCCGGAGCTCCAGCCCGCCCTCGGCCCGCAGGACGCCGAGCAGCCGGCGGGTTTCGGCCAGCGCCTCCCTGGCGGTGGTCGACACGGCCCGGATCGCCTCGCTGGCCTGGGCCGGCGAGCGGGTGACCGCGGCCAGGGCACCGTCGGACAGCGCCACGATGACGGTGAGGTGGTGCGCCACGCTGTCGTGCATCTCGCGGGCGATGCGGGCCCGCTCCACCGCCGCGGCCAGCGCGCTGGTCTGATCGTGTTCGCGCTCGAGCCGCTGGGCCCGGTCGCGCAGCTCGACCAGGTAGGCCCGGCGAGTGTTCGTGTACAGGCCCGCGACCACGACCGCGGCGATCGCGACGACCTCGTAGATCATGGCCAGCCAGCTGTCATGCCAGCCGCCCTGGCCGGTCGCGGAGACCTCGGCCGCCGCCGCGAGCGCGGCCGCGACGAGTGCCGTGTTCCGGCTCAGCGTGGCCGCGACCGTGTAGAGGGTGATAGCCAGCGCGACCGGGATCAGCTGGCCGCGGACCGGCCACTGGGCCAGTATCGCGGCCATGAGGACCACGACGCCGAACACCGGGCCGGGCCAGACCCGGCGCAGTGACACCACCAGGAGCGTCAGGACCGCCACGACCAGGCCGGCCGCCAGCGTGGGAGGCGGGGGATGCGCCGCCTGGCCGAAGGAATAACTCCCGAAGGAGCCCAGGGCGGCGAGCAGGGCGCACCCGACGTCGAAGACCCAGGAACGCAGCGGGCGCGTTCCCGGGTTCTCGACCGGTGT
>JBEKKH010000349.1:0-8619 GCA_050010815.1 Streptosporangiaceae bacterium
AAAGCCTCCGGTTTTCTTTAAAGAATACTAAAACTCACTAAAGCTCTCCCGGCGGGGAAAGCTCCTTCAAGCGTCCACAAAATGCCCTAAACGCCCGGGAAAGCTGGCGTTCGGCCTGGGCGGATGCCCGGCCCGAGGCTGGCCCTGGTTCAAAGTGAGAACACATGTGTCCGGCTGCGGACGTATGGATGCAGTAAGCCCGCATACGCAGGGCGCTCTCAACGAAGGGGCAAATGAATGACCACAGTTGATGCGACCGCCGACGAATCGGGTCGGTCAGGTACTCTCGCCCAGGAAGCAGCCGCCCAGGAAGCGGCCGTGGTCGGCCCGATGGCAGGTGACCCGGCCATGCTGGGGCTGGGCAGCTTCATCGTCGGCTCAGTGGCGCTCGGCCTGGCGCTGGTCGGCGTCGTGCCGGCCGGGGTCCTCGGGGCTCCGCTGGCCGTGATCCTGGCCGCGACCGCCCTGGGCCTGCTCATGGCCACGGTCTGGTGCGCGGCCCTCGGCCAGAGCGCCGTCGCGGCCGTCTTCGGCATCTTCGGCACGTTCTGGCTGAGCTACGCGGTACTCGTGCTCGGCCTGGACCATAACTGGTTCGCCATCACCCCCACCGCGGTCCTGGCCACCGTCAAGCTGTTCCTGATCGCCTGGCTCGTCGCCATCGTCATGCTGACCCTGGCCACGCTGCGGCTGCCGTCCGCCTTCAGCGTGCTGTTCGGGCTCGTCGACCTCGCGCTGCTGCTGCTCCTGCTCGCCTATGAAGGGGCGTCGGCGGCAGGCGTGCCGTCGTCCGGCCTGATCAAGACCGGCGGCTACGTGGTGCTGGTATTTGCCGCGCTCGGGGTCTACCTGTTCTTCGGCGCGTCATCGGCCGGCACCGGCGGGAAGCCGCTCCCGCTCGGCCGCCCATTCCTGCGCGGTTAGCACCGCCCCGGTACGGGGCCGGGTGCACCCAGCACTCCGCCCCGTACCGGCTCATTTCCTCCCCGCGTCCCGCTCCCCGGTTGCGGTCCCTGGCGTCTCGCTCGTCGCACCAGTCCCAGCAGCCCCACCCATCCCCGCCCATCAACATTTCCGTGGCGGATCCGGGCTTGGCGGTGGATCGGGTGTACGGGGATGCACCGGATCCGCCACGGAGCCCGGATCCACCACAATCATTGCCCCCGACCTGCCGTACTGCAGACACGCGCGTAGTGTCACGTCACACCGGAACCACCAGGCACCCGGCGGGCCCGACGAGCGCTAGCGGTATGACCGTCGCCGCGCGGCGGCGGTGCATCGCGACATACGTCACCCATCCCCGAGCTACCAACAGCCCCAATATGGGTCTCCCGTTGCCTTCGTTGTTCTCAGCTGTTGATGGCGGCGTGGGTGATACGGGACAGTTCCACCGGGTGCAGGGAGTCGGACCGATCCCAGGCCGTCGCGGGGACCATGTCGCGCTGGCCGATGTCCCGGATCGGCCGGCCGCGGTGTCTTCGCAGCAAGGCGCCCATCGCGTCCGGGGTGAACAGCGACCGCCACGGTTCGCCCCGTTCGGCGGATGCCTGCCCGACCAGGTCCGCGTACGTGTCGCCCGCGGCGTCCCGCCAGCCGGCAGGGAGCATGTAATCGACGACGATCTCCGAGCCGGGGGCGCAGCCGCCGATGACCGTCAGGGTCGCGTCGATAGCGTTTTTTTCCAGGTACATGGTGACGCCTAGCCAGCTCACGAAGGCGGGCGCGGCGAAATCGAAACGAGCCCGCCGCAGCCCGTCGCCGAGCAACTCCCGGCTGAAATCCACCGGGACGAATGTGACGTTCTCGGCGGCCGGAAGCATCCGTCGTTTGTAGTCCTGGGTAACCGGGTGGTCGACTTCGAAGACGCGCACCAGACCGGCCAGCCGAGAACGGCCGGCGAAGGAATCCAGGCCCGCGCCGAGAATGACGTACTGGCCGATGCCCCGCCGGACGCCGTCCGCGAGACGGTCCTCGGTGTAACGGCTGCGGCAGGTTACCTGGGCCCGGGCACCGGAAAGCACGGGATGGGTGCCGTGGCCCCGGTGATAGCCGATGAGCTCGTCAGCTCGTTCGCCGAGCATGGCCTCGGCCAGGGTATCGGCGAAGATCACAGGCTCGCGGTCGACGATCAGATGTGCGGCGCGTGCGGCCGCTGCGGTAAAGGCGGTCAGGCTGGGCTGTCCGTTAGTCGTCACGCGCGAAAGATTACAATCCAAGAATCGAAATAATACCAAAAAATATAAATTCATACAATGGTCTATCGATAACACTTCCGCGCCACGCTCACGGCGCCGCTTGCTCGACAGCCTGAACCGCCGCAACGGGCAGAGTCTGCGCGAGCTGTGCGCTGGGGAGGACATGGCCAGGCAGTCGGTCAGCAAGCACCTGGCCATCCTCGAAGACGCCAACCTCGTCACCACGGTCCGGCGCGGCCGGGGAAAGCTGCACTACCTCAACGCCGCGCCGATCAGCGAAATCGCCGAACGCTGGATCAATCGTTACGACCAGCCCCGCATCGAAGCCTTCGTCTACACCACCTACATCAGCACCACGCCGGAGCGGCTCTGGCAAGCGCTGACCGATCCCGCGTTCACCCGGCGCTACTGGGGTGGCGTCGCGTTCGAGTCCGACTGGCGCGCTGGATCCGCGTTCACCCTGGAACTCGGCGACGGCGTCAAGATCGCCGACCCGGCTGCCGTGCTCGGCGGCATCACCGAAGGGTGGCCGCGCATCTTGTCCGGCCTCAAGACCCTGCTGGAAACGGCCGACCCGCAGCCGATGGGCTAACCCGGGTACCGGTGCCGCCCACTGCGGCCGCCTGATCAGGCAGAACGGGTGCCCGGCCGGGTCCGCGTAGATGCCTTCGTCGTTCAGCTTGGTTGCGCCGAGGGCCAGCACGTGCGGTCCGGCGACGGCTACGTCCTCCACCATGACGTCCAGATGAACCTGTTGCGGGCGCGCCGGATCCGGCCAGGACGGCGGCTGGTGATCGGGCGCGAGCTGGAACGCCAGGCCCGATGACGTGTGGTTGGCCGAGACCACCACGAAGTCGTCGCTGCGGTAGGTGACCGGCAGCCCCAGCAGTTCGGAATAGAAGGTGGCGAGCGCCATCGGGTCCGGGCCGTCCAGGATCACGTGGTGCAGTCGTCCGATCATGGCAGCCATGGTGACAGACCCGGCCCCGGCCGGCCCAGCCCGGGACGAGCCCGGCTTCCCGATCGGATAGCCTCATCGTGTGCCACGACCCCGGGATTAACGGTCGGACCGAGCGGCTGCCAGCAGGCCGCTAACGGATCCGGCCCATTTACCGGCCCCTGCTTGCGCCCAAGTGCGCCCAGGCGCCGGCCTTAATCCTGGGGAGTTTTCATGTCCCGCTCGCAACCGGCTTTGTCGTACCGTGCCGTGCTCAGCCTGCCTGGCGCACGGCGCTCATTCACTGCCGCCAGCCTCGGCCGGCTGGCCTACGGAACCGTCGGCCTGTCGTTGCTGCTCGTCGTGCACCAGGCCACCGGCTCCTTCGCTGCCGCCGGCGCCGCCAGCGGTTGCTACGCGCTGGGGACACTGACCGGACCGGCCAAAGCCCGGCTCGCTGACCGTTACGGCCAGCGGCGGGTTCTGCCGGCCCTTGGCGCCGGGTCGGCCGCGGCCCTGGTGGCGATGGCCGTTCTGGATCGCGCCGGCGACCGGAACCCAGCCGGATACATCGCGGCGGCCGGGCTGGCCGGCGCCGCGGGACCGGTGCTGGGCGCGGCGATGCGGGCCTTGTGGGCGGTCATCGCCGTCGGTCCGGACAACCTGCGGCGTGCGTACGGCCTCGACACCGCCACGGAAGAGGTGCTCTTCACCCTCGGCCCGCTCCTCGCCGGGGCCCTGGTCGCGCTGGACGGCCCGGTCCTCGCGCTGACCGTCACGGCCGTCCTGCTGCTGACCGGAAGCGTGGCGCTGGCCGCCTCGCCGACGCCCACCGCGCCCACCGTGCCCCGTCGTCGTCACCGGCTGGCCGGTCCGCTCCGCAGGCCAGGTTTTCCCGTGCTGCTCGCTGTCGTGCTGACAACGTCGCTCGGCCTCGGGGCCATCGATGTCACCATCGCCGCCCGCGCGGTCCAGGACCACAATGCCGCGGCGGCCGGGTACGTCCTGGCCGCCCTGGGGCTGGGCAGCGCGCTTGGCGGTCTGCTGTGGGGCAAGCTGCGTGTGCCTGTCCGGCCGTCCGTCCAGATGGCCGGGCTACTGCTCATGATGGCGGCCGGGGTGGCCGGGTCCGTCATCGCGCCCGACCTGCTTGCCCTCGGCGTCGTCATGGCCCTGACCGGCACCGCCATCGCCCCGGTGCTCGTGCTCAGCTACCTCAGCGCGGACCGGCTCAACGGCCAGCTCGGCGGGAGCGAGGCGACCACCTGGATCAACACCGCGGGGAACGCGGGCACCGCGGCTGGCTACGCACTCACCGGCCTGGCCGTCGACCGGGTCGGCTCGGGGCCGCCCATGCTGGCGGGTGCCGCGGTGCTGCTAAGCACAATCGTCATCGTCCTGATCTTCCGCCACGCCTACGACCCCCACGACGCCGGCCGCCACCGCTGAAACCACGCCGTCATCTGCCGGCAGCTCACCGCGTTGAGCTCCGGTGTCAGGAAGTGCCCGACGCCGGGATACTACGAGCCCAGCCACGATCCAGCAGGTCATCGATGATCGCTGGCGCGGTGACCCGGCCCGGGCCAGCAACCGCAGCCGCACCGGGGCCGGGGCCATCCGGAAGGTGAACACGTAATCGAGCTGCTCGTCCAGCTCGTCACAGTCCAGGAAACGCTGCGCGACCAGGTAGTTGTTCGTGCACGGGCCGACCTCCACGAAGAAGTTCCGGCCCACGACCCGCTCGGCAGGAAGGCGCGACAGCCGCGACTCCGAAGCGTTGTAGCCGGTCACCTCGCCGCTGCGGTTCATCACGATCAGCCCGAACCCGATCTCGTCGATCCGGTCAAGCGGAATCGTCTCCAGGGCCTCCAACAGCCCGGGGTCGTCGAACCCCCAACGGACGCTCGCGGCGCTGTGTCACGGACAGTCAGCCTCCAGAAGACGACGAAATACCGAGAATATGCTGGTCACGGCGCTGGAAGAGCGCGAACCCTCCCCACTGTAGGACAAACCGGCCAGTGACCAGGTCCCGGAGTCGTTCGGTCTCGTCACCATGGCTAGCCACCGCCGCTGGTCAGCCTCTTGGCGCGCAGCGTCCAGACGGTGGTGTGCTTGATGTCGTGGTCCTCCAGCGCGCTCAGCCCGGGAACGTCGTACCCGGCCACCGGTATCAGCCGGTCCTGGGGCAGGTAGGCCCGCCCGAAGTCGCCCACCAGGACCTCGGCGCCGCGGGCCTGGCCTCGTTCCAGGTACCGTGTCATCCGGCTGGCCAGCTCGCGTTCGTAGAAGGCGTCGGCCGCGAGTATCACCTCGGTGCCCTCCCCATCGGAGTCCAGGATGTCGGAGTCCAGGATGTCGGCCTGGACGGCCCGGACCGCTACGCCGTTGGCCTCGGCATTCAGCGTCATCGCGGCCACCGCGAGCGGATCGATGTCATAAGCCGTCACGACCGCCGCTCCCGCTCTGGCCGCCGCGATGGCCACCAGCCCGGAGCCGGAGGCGAGGTCGATCACCGGCCGGTCCCTGACCACCTCCGGGTGATCAAGCAGGTACCGGGCCAGCCCCTGGCCGCCCGCCCAGGCGAAGGCCCAGAACGGCGGGTCCAGGCCGCTCCGTCCGGCCGCCAGCTCGGTGCGCTGCCACACCCCGATCGGCTCGCTGGCCTGATGCAGCCGGATCTCAGGTACCAGGGCCACCGGGCCGAGCCGGGTGCTCGTGCGGATGAACTCCAGCGGCGCCTGTTCGGGCCGGGTACTGCTCGCCATGATCGTTCTCCAGGTCGCGGCCAAAGATCACAAGACATTTTCCGAACGGAATTCGGTACCACGTCCAGGCCACCTCTCCCGCTGAGGCGGGACCAGGCCTTCGCCGCGAGAACGAGTTACCCGTATGAGACTCCCGACATTACGTTACGCGAGAGGGGTTTCGCTGAAAGTGGCCAGACCCGGCCGCCGGAAGGCCGTCCCAGCCCAACCCGCCCGCACCCCATCCGGACTCCGGCGATGTGCCCGGCTAGACCCCTGCTAGACCTAAGGACCATGCCGATGATTTCCGCTACGCGCATCCCCTTCTCCCTGCGCGGCCTCGACGGGTACGTCGATGTGTCGCTCAGCCGCAACACCGATCCCGCTTCGCTCGGCTACTTGCTGCTCAGCGGGGGTGAGCCCGTCGATTTCGCGCGGGATTTCCCGGTCTGCCGCGCCACCGTGACGTATCCGGCCGACGGCTACGCGGCGATTTTCGGCTGGACGCAGCTGGTCCGTTCGACCGATAGCGACGGCACCGGTTTTGAGATGGACCCGATTGCCATCTACCGCGATATCCCCACTCCTTACGCGTGGTACGGCCTCAAGCCCGAATTCTTCGACGCACCGTCGCGCGGGGACCGATACGACATGGACTGGGAAGCTCACGCCTTCCTGTGTGTCGCGCCCGATGCCGTGGTGACCCCGGTCGTCCAGGCGGTCGCCGGTTTTCGCTGGGGGTTCACCGTCACCGGTCCGGACATTGCCTTCGTCCTGCCGACGGTGCTCGGCTCGCCCGCGTGGGAGGGCCACCTGGACCTGCTGCGGGCCAGCTACCCCGCCTGGGCGTTCGAGGCCGGGTACGGCCGTGGCTGATGCGCGCTTCGAGCGGCGGCGGCTGGCGGAGATCTACGACCCGCTGGACCCGGACCGCAGCGACCTCGAGGTGTACGCCGCGCTGGTCGAGGCGTTCGGGGCGCGGACGGTCCTCGACGTCGGCTGCGGGACGGGGACGTTTGCCTGCCTGCTCGCGGCCCGGGGGATCGAGGTGGTCGGGGTCGACCCCGCGGCTGCCTCCCTCGAGGTGGCCCGGGCCAAGCCGGACGCGGACCGGGTGCGGTGGGTCCACGGTGATGCCACCGGGCTGCCTCCGCTGCAGGCCGACGTGGCGACCATGACGGCGAATGTCGCCCAGGTCTTCCTGACCGATGAGGAATGGGCATCGACGTTGCGCGGGGTGCGGGCCGCCTTGCGCCCGGGCGGGCATCTCGTGTTCGAGACGCGAGACCCGGAAAGGCAGGCGTGGCGGACCTGGGATCGCGAGCATTCCTACTCCCGCACCGACATTCCGAACGTCGGGATCGTCGAGGCCTGGACCGAGCTAACCGACGTGAGGGACGAGCTCGTATCTTTCCGCGCCACGTTCGTCTTCGCGCGAGACGGCGCCGTGCTGACGTCGGATTCGACCCTGCGCTTCCGCGGCCGGGACCAGGTCACCGACTCGCTGCTGACCGCCGGGTTCATCGTCGAGGAAGTCCGGGACGCGCCCGACCGGCCAGGCCGCGAATTCGTCTTCGTCGCCCGGCGCACCAACCACGCAGGCTAAGCCGCCCGCCACCGCGCCATAACACTGCCCGCCACCGCCTGGTTGTGCCCCACGCAACAGGTCAATCGCCGTCCCGGGGAATTCAGTCAAGCCCGGCGGCTCCTGACGCAGCCGCCGCCTGCCCCGCCCGATCCCGCTGGCCTGCCCCGCCCGATCCCGCTGTCCTGCCCCGCCCGATCCCGCTGGCCTCGCGTGCCCCAGCTGTCTCACTCACCCGGTCCCTGCCCAGGCCCCGCTGTTATCGTAGTGGATCATTACTACCCCTATAGGGCAAGTAAGTATCCACGATAATTCGAATACCTGGACGAGGGTCCGGATTGCCGCGTTTGTCCGGCCAGATGCACCAGCTGAGCATTGATCGTCGCCGACCCGATCATGCGGTGCAACGTCGCTCGGCCAGCACCACCCGCAGATCGGGAGGGGCATCCTTGTCCAGGATGGTCTGCCGCTCTAGCCGGCCATACTAGCGCGAGCTGGCCTCATGGCGGCCACGTGACCCGCCGGACTCCTGACGCGATCTCCGGCGTCACCCCGGCTCCGCGAGGTGCCAGCGCACGATGCAGAACCCGTGTTGTCGCGCGGCGCCAAGAGCGTCGGGATCCAGACGCCCGTCGGGGCGGCGCGGGATGGGGATGAACCTGGCCGCCCGCGGGTTCTTGTCGGTGATCACGCCGAGCAGGTCGCTCGACCTCGGCGGCATCGGTCACCAGTTCCGGCCGGGCGGGCGCGTCGCGGCCGCGCACCCGGATCCGGGCCGGCCGCCCGTCGGCCAGGTTGAGCGTCCAGCGGCCACCGCCCGGGGTGAGCAGCACGTCCCCGTCGCGCACGTAGCTGACCGGCTGGCGGTAGGCCTTCCCGCTCTTGCGGCCGGTGTAAGAGATGAGCATCAGGTTCCCGCTGAGCGGCGTGGCGAACGGCAGGGTTAGCACTGCTCGCATGGGTACGTTCACCGCGCGCATGATTCGCGCGCGCCGCTGCATCGCGGCCTGGTCGACGGCCATGATCGGACTCCCTTGCTGAAGATGGTCAGAGCTGAGGATGGTCAGAGCTGGGGACGGTTAGAGCTGGGGACGGTTAGACGAGCACGGCGCCGCCGGCGACGTCGACGATCACGCCGGTGATCCAGGCGGCCTCGTC
>JBEKKH010000350.1:0-8155 GCA_050010815.1 Streptosporangiaceae bacterium
TCATCGACTCCGGGGCATGGTCAGGCACCGGCATACTCGGTCCCGAGGCACTACCGCCCCGGCCGTTCCTGGACCTGCTCACCGACTACGGCTCACCGTGGGCGTGCGAGGAACGCACGCCCACCCCCTAGGTTTCCGAGAGGATCTGGCTGAGCAGCTTCGCGGTGTTCGCGGCGGGCTCGGCCTGCAGGCAGAGCTGCTCCATGACCTCGAGGTAGCTGTCCACCTCGATCGGCTTGTCCAGGTAGAGCGCGCTGGTCAGCTGCTCGATGTACACCACGTCGGCCAGGTCGGGCTCGGCAAAGCGCAAGATGGTAAACGGGCCGCCCATGGCGGCATGCGCCCCGGCCTGGAACGGCAGGACCTGCAGGGTTATGGCCGGGTGGTCGGTCACCTCGATGAGGTGCCTCAGCTGCCTGCGGACGACCTCGGTGCTGCCGACCGGGCGACGCAGCGCACCCTCGTCGACCACGGCCCACAGCTGCGGCGCGTCCGGCCGGCGCAGGATCTCCTGGCGGCTGGCCCTCAGCTCGCCCCGCCGGGCGATCTCCTCCTCGGTGGCCGCGGAGCCCTGCCTGATCAGCGCGCGGGCGTAATCCTCGGTCTGCAGCAGTCCCGGCACGAGCTGGACCTCGTAGGTACGCAGCACCGAGGCCGCGGCTTCCAGGCCGACGTACGCCTCGAGCCAGGTCGGCAGGATGTCCGAGTACGCATGCCACCAACCGGGCGTGTTCGCCTGGCGGGCCAGGTTGAGCAGCGCGGCGCGTTCCTCGCTATCGGTGACGCCGTACAGCGTCAGCAGGTCACCCACATCGCGCTCCTTGAAGCCGACCCGCCCATGCTCCATCCGGCTGATTTTGGAGTGCGAACCACGAATGGCGTCGGCGGCCTGCTCGGCGGTGATGCCGCGTGAGTCGCGGAGCCGGTGCAGGGTGCTGCCGAGCACGAGACGCTGGACGGTGGGACCGCCCGCGCGCGTGCCAAAAATGCTGGAGGGAACGTCCCAAGCCGAGTCTTCAGATGAGACCATCGGCGCTCCTTGCAGTGTCGCCACCCAGGATCCTGGCGGGGTGGGGACCAGTCTCCCATGTCATCTCACGCCCGCGATAGAGGGTTCCGTGACAATTCAACAGAAGTACTGATCTCTCCGTGTTGTGGCAGGTCATGAGGGTGTGTTTTATCCGTCTGTTACCGTCGCGTCGCCGCATGCCGGCCGAAACGTGTTGTTACCGAAGGGTAACCCCACCACCAGATGGTCGAATTCACCATCTTTGGCGCCGGCCAGAAATGCGGTGATCTCTGCCTGAGTGTAGAGCAGCACGGCGCCGGCCGGAAAACGCGAGTTCCGCATGGCGATCTCGCCGCCCGGCAGCGCGGCCACTTCCACGCACGCCCCGTTTGGATTGCTGTGCTGGCTCTTCAGCCAGCGGACATCGCCGAGTTCGGCGGCGAGCATCCCGTTGTAGGTAACGACCATGTTTATCCCCTTCCGGCAGGGTCACGCCCGCCAGGCCCGAAAGGTTCACTCAGTGTAACCCCATCTCCACTGGTGAGCAGATGCCTGACGCGCCGTCCCGCCTGCTGGCCCCCTAGGCGCCCGATTGGGAGACCTGTGCACAAAGCGAATGAACGTGCATTTGGTCTTGCATTTGCACAATATATCAGGCAACATGGCTTCGAGCACGCAGTTAACACCGTGATGGGCCAGCGTTTCTGGGTCCAATGACATGCAGGAAGCTGTTGCGTTGGCGCATCTCAGTATCGCGACCGGTAACGGGGATGATGACGAGGATGTCAGCGGGCCCTGGCATCCGGTGGCTGACGGCATGCCCCGGCTGCTGCCCGTCCCGTCCGCCTGGTGGGAAACCCCGGCGGTCACTTCCCGTGCCCTCAACGCCCGGCCGGAAGAGGCCAGGACCGCCCGGCTCTTCGTCCGGGAGATGCTCACCGGCTGGGGTCTGCAGGCGCTGACCGACGACGCCGAGATGATCGTCGACGAGCTGGTCGTCAACGCCGTCCTGCACGGCACCCGGGCCCGGAATCCGGGCGCTGGCCTGGCGGTGCTGCGGCTCTGCCTGCTCCGGAGGGTCGGCGAGGTGATGCTGGCCGTCGTCGATCCAGGTAACGAGACCCCCATGCCCAGGCGGCCGGACTGGGGCGGGGAAAGCGGACGCGGCCTGCAGATCGTCGGAGCGTTGAGTCACGTATGGGGATGGAGTCCCATCGCCGGGCACGGTAAGGCGGTATGGGCCGTGCTACGCGATCCCTGAAGGACATGCTCGACCAGCGCGATCAGGACACCGATGCCCGACTGCCTGCTGCGCGCGTCACAGGTGACGATCGGGAGACCGGGGTCGATGTCCAGGGCCGCCCTGACCTCCTCCAGGTCGTAGCGGCGGGCCCCGTCAAAGCAGTTCAGCGCGACGATGAACGGTATCTCCCTGCGCTCGAAGTAGTCGATGGCGGGGAAACTGTCGGCCAGCCGCCTGGTATCGGCGAGGACCACGGCCCCGAGGGCGCCGATGGCAAGTTCGTCCCACATGAACCAGAACCGCTGCTGCCCGGGCGTGCCGAAGAGATAGAGCACCAGATCATCGCGCAGGCTGATCCGGCCGAAGTCCATCGCCACCGTGGTCGTCGTCTTTCCCTCGGCGCCGGCCACGCCGTCGACCTGCAGGCTGGCCGCGCTCAGAGCTTCCTCGGTGCGCAGCGGCCTGATCTCGCTCACCGCACCGACCAGCGTGGTCTTGCCCACCCCGAACCCTCCGGCCAGCAGGATCTTGAGGGCGCGGAACGGAGGCTCACAGACTCCGTAGTCCATTGAGAACCTCCCTGAGCGTGTGCTGGTCGACCCGTTCGGTCCCCGCGGCCGGCCTGCTGATGGCGACCAGGCCGAGTTCCCGCAGATCGGCGAGAATGATGCGGACCACGCCGAGCGGAAGATCGACGTCTGAGGCGATGTCGGCGACGGTGGTGGGCGCGCGGGCCAGCTGAAGCACGCGGACATGCTCCGGGGCCAGCGACGCGGGATCGGCGATCCGGGCGCGAGTGGCCTTGACGGTCGCGACCAGGTCGAATGACGCACCGGCGGGCCTCGTTCGGCCCTGGGTCAGGGCGTAGGGCCGGACCACAGGCCCGGCCTCGGCATCCAGCCACCGTTCGTCCATGGCGCCGCTTAGTCCGAGCCGTCGGCGGACGCGCGGGGGCTGACCCCGAGGTGCTCTTCTGACCGCCGGACCAAGATGGCCATCTCGTAGGCGACCAGGCCGAGGTCGGCGTTCTGCTCGGCCAGCACGGCCAGGCACGTTCCGTGACCGGCCGCAGCCACCAGCAGGAATCCCGACTCCATCTCGATGATCGTCTGCCGGACCTGGCCGCCGCCGAAATATCGCCCGGCGCCGCGGGCCAGCGACTGGAACCCGGCCGACAGCGCGGCCAGGTGCTCGGCGTCGTCGCGTTCGAGCGTGCTCGATGCGCCGAGCGCCAGGCCGTCGGCGGACAAGATGACGGCCTTGCTGATCGGCTCGACCCGCCGGACAAGATCATCGAGCAGCCAGCCGAAGGTGTCAGGTTCCATCGGTGTTCCCCTCGCCAGCATCTGTCTCGCGCCCCTTCTGCCAGCCGCGTTGCAGGGCCGACATGGCCTGCCGGATTTCTGCGGGCGAGCGCTCGCGGGACGGCCCGCCGGGGAGCATCGGGCCGGACCGGAGCTGGGGAGCCAGGCTGGCCTGCCTGACCCGGCGCGGAAGCCGGTCGGAGTCGGCTGGATCTGGGCCGCCCGGCAGCACGGGAAGCGGTCCGGTCTCGCCGGAAAGCTCCCATGGCGGAGCCGATACCCGGCCCGGCGGCGGCGAGGCCGCCGGCGTCATCGGGCTGACGGGCGCGGAGCCGGGGACGGGCGGCAGGCCCGGATCCGGGTACGGCCGTGACCCCGGCCCGGCCAGCGGCCCGGCTAGCGGCGAAGGGAGATAGGAACCCCGCAGGTCAAACGCCCCGGCGTCCAGCGGCTCGGCATCAAGCGCCTGGGCGTCAAGCGGCTGGGCGTCCAGCGGCTGGGCGTCAAACGGCTCCGGGTCAAGCGCCTCGGCGTCAATCGGCTCGGCGTCAAGGGGCTCGGCGTCAAGGGGCTCCGGGTCGAGCGGCTCCGGGTCAGCCGGCGGGGCTAGATGCTGACCTCGCGGCCACGGCTTGAACACGTCGAAGGCAGGCTTGGCGGGCGCCTCGATCGCGCGGGGTGCCGGGGGGAGTGCCGCAGGCTCGTCCGGCCGTTCGGCCCGGAACGCCGCTTCGGTCACCACCAGGTCCTGCGGTATCAGCACGACGGCCGTGATGCCGCCGTACGGAGAGGTCTTCAGCGTCACCTGGATGCTGTGCCGCCGGGCCAGCTGGCTGACGACGAACAGGCCGAGCTGCTCGCTGTCGGCCGGGTTGAACTCCGGCGGGCGGGCCAGCCGCTCGTTGAATTCGGCCTGCCGTTCCTGGCTCATCCCGAGCCCGCGGTCCTCCACCTCGATCGCGAAGCCGTGGGCGGCCGCGTCTCCGGTCACCCGTACCGAGGTGTAAGGCGGCGAGAGCGTGGTCGCGTTCTCGATCAGCTCGGCCAGCAGGTGGATGACATCGGCCACCGCCGGCCCGGACAGCGTGGCCTGGCTCTGGGTGGCCACCGCGACCCGGGCGTAGTCCTCGACCTCGGCGATCGCGCCGCGCATGACGTCGACCATCCGCACCGGGGTGTTCCAGCCCCGGCTCGGTGCCGCGCCGGCCAGGATAACCAGGCCCTCCGCGTGACGACGCATCCGGGTGGTGAGGTGGTCCAGGCGGAACAGGTCGTCCAGCGCCTCGGGATCGGTGGCCCGTCGCTCCATCTGGTCGAGCAGGGTCAGCTGGCGGTGCAGCAGCGACTGGCTGCGCCGGGCCAGGCTGCGGAACACGTCGTTGAGGCCCCGGCGGAGCCTGGCCTCCTCCACGGCGGACCTGATCGCGGTCTGCCGGACCAGGTCGAAGGACCGCCCCACCCGGCCGATCTCGTCGCCCCCGAAGCCGGCCCCGCCGCCGGTGCCGCCCCCGCCGCCCGTCCCGCCGGCGCCCGGCCCGGCCTGCAGCGGCGGCGCCTCCTGGGCCACGTCAACGTCCTCGCCCCGCCTGAGCCTGGCGATCACGTCCGGCAGCTGCTGCTCGGCCAGAGTCAGCGCGGAACGTTCCAGCCCGCGCAGCCGCCGGATGATGCCGCGTGCCACCAGGGTGGACATCACGATGGTCAGCAGCAGGCCGAGCAGCGCGATGCCGCTCGTCACCGCGACCCGGGTCCACGCCGACCGGCTGAACTGATGGTCGCTCACCAGTTCCGCCTGCGCGAGCGCCAGGCCGCTGGTGTAGTCGTCCTGCAGCAGCGTGCTCGCCGTCTGCTGCCACAGGGCCTGGGTGATCGGAAGCCGGCCGACCTCGGTGCCGCCGGCCAGGGCCTGTTCCATCGCGGTCAGCCGCTGCTGGGCGGCGGCCGAGCCGTTCTGCCCGGCGTCGTAGCTGGCCAGGTTGGCCGGGGTCAAGATGGACTGCGCGAAGCTCAGGTCGGCCTGCCGGGTCGCGGCCGTCCCGGCGATGGTGATGCGATCAGCCCGTGACATCCGGTTTCCGGCCAGCATGCCGCCGACCAGCGCCCACTCCTGCGAGAGCTCCTCCCTGGCCTGCACGGTCGCGATCAGCCCCAGGGCCTGGCCCACCGCGCTGGCGTCGGTCTCGCTGTCGGCCTCGGTCAGGAACAGCGCGGGCTCGGCCGCGATGCCCCGGCTGTAGTCGGTCAGCGCGACGATGGGGATGATGGCCCGCGCCGTCACCGCCGCCCGGAGGCTCGTGAGCTGGCCCAGGTTGGCCAGCGCGGTCTTGATCGCGCTGGCCTCGCTGGGTGTCTCGCTGCCGACCGTGGCCGCCGACGTCATGGCCGCCTGGAACGCCGGGGCGTGCTGGCTGGTGGCCGCGACGGCGGCCTGGTACGCGGCCAGCCGGGCCGGCGTGGGCGCGAACAGGTAGCTCACCGCGGCCGCGCGCTCGGCCTGCAGGTAACTGGTGAACGCCGCGGTCGGCAGCGAGGTGGCGTTGATCAGGTCGGGGGCGCGGTCCAGGTTGACGGCGTTGCGGACCGAGGTACCGGCCACGTAGGCGAGCAGCCCGGCCATGGCGACGAGCGGAATGGCGACGAGAAAGTAGATGCGGAGCCGAACGGACCGGCCACGCGATCCCATGGCACCCCCCGCGGTTGACAAGGCGGCATCAGCGCACGCTTCGGTCAAGACGGCCAGAATAGCCCATAACCGGCAGTGTTCGGCGGGGGAAAGCGATACCTGCACGGGTATCACCATAATGTCCTGATTATACGTTTCCGCAGGTAGTGACACGGTATGACTCCTGATGCCGACGAGGTTACGGGGGGCGAGCGCCTCCCATTTGTCGGTGGCACCCCCTACCCTGTACGGGTGGCCGCCCTCGCGATAGATGCTCTTCTTGACGGACTGAATCCGGAGCAGCGCGCTGCCGTCGTACACGAGGGCAGCCCGCTGCTTATCGTGGCCGGCGCGGGCTCGGGCAAGACCCGGGTGCTCACCCACCGGATCGCGTACCTGCTGGCCGCGCGGGACGTGGCGCCGCACGAGATCCTGGCCATCACCTTTACCAATAAGGCGGCCGGTGAGATGGCCACCCGGGTCGCCGCCCTGGTCGGCCCCCGCGCCAGGTCGATGTGGGTGATGACGTTCCATTCGGCCTGCGTGCGCATCCTGCGCCGGGAGGCCAAGCGGTTCGGCTACCCGTCGTCGTTCTCCATCTACGACCAGGCGGACTCGCAGCGCCTGATGGCGCTCACCTGCCGCGAGCTCGACCTGGACGCCAAGCAGTTCCCGCCGAAGGCGATGGCCGGCCAGGTGTCCAACCTGAAGAACGAGCTGATCGACCACGAGACGTTCGCGGCCCGCGCGGCCACGGCGCGGGAAAGAGCGCTGGCCGAGGCGTACAGCGAGTATCAGCGCCGGCTGTTCGCGGCCGGCGCGATGGACTTCGATGACCTGATCATGGTCACGGTCAACCTGTTCCAGGCGATACCCGAGGTGGCCGAGCAGTACCGCCGCCGGTTCAGGCATGTGCTGGTGGACGAGTACCAGGACACCAACCACGCGCAGTACATCCTGGTCAGAGAGCTTGTCGGGGGCGGTGCTCCGCTTTTTTCCGGCCGAACGGAGGTGCCCGACACCGTCGAGCCAGCCGCTCCGCCGTCCGAGCTATGCGTGGTGGGTGACGCGGACCAGTCGATCTACGCCTTCCGCGGGGCGACGATCCGCAACATCGTCGAGTTCGAGCAGGACTACCCGGACGCCAAGGTCATCCTGCTCGAGCAGAACTACCGGTCCACCCAGAACATCCTGGCCGCCGCCAACGCCGTGGTCTCGCAGAACCAGGGCCGCAAACCGAAGAACCTCTGGTCCGATCAGGGCGCGGGGGCGCCCATCGTCGGCTACGTGGCCGACAACGAGCACGACGAGGCCGCGTTTGTGGCCGAGGAGGTCGACCGGCTCACCGACGCGGGCCAGGCCACGCCCGGCCAGGTCGCGGTGTTCTACCGGACCAACGCGCAGTCCCGGGTGTTCGAGGAGGTATTCATCCGGGTCGGGCTGCCGTACCGGGTGGTGGGCGGGGTCCGGTTCTACGAGCGGCGCGAGGTCCGGGATCTGCTCGCCTACCTGCGGCTGATCGCCAACCCGGCCGATGAGGTGTCGCTGCGGCGGGTGCTGAACGTACCCAAACGCGGCATCGGCGACCGGGCCGAGGAGTACGTGGCCGCGTTCGCGCAGCGGGAGCGGATCACGTTCGCGCAAGCGCTGGCCCGCCCGGCTGACGTGCCGGGTATGGCGGCCCGGTCGGCCAGCGCGATCGCGGGGTTCAACGCCCTCATCAACGGGCTCAGGGAGCTGACCGTCCCGGTGGCGGATCTGGCCGAGGCCGTGCTCGACCGGACGGGTTACATCGAGTCGCTGGAGTCCTCCTCCGACCTGCAGGACGCCAGCCGGGTGGAGAACCTGGAGGAGCTGGTATCGGTAGCTCGCGAGTTCGACGGCGCGCACGACGAGGAAGGCACGCTGTCGGAGTTCCTCGAGCAGGTCTCGCTGGT
>JBEKKH010000351.1:0-8155 GCA_050010815.1 Streptosporangiaceae bacterium
TTCCTGATTCTGACGCACAGCGGGTCGGCTACCGGCCGAGCGGATCAGCCACCTCCAGCACCCGCGCAGGTCCAGGTCACTTGCGGGACCCGGATCTGACGATCCGCCAAACGGAGGAAGACGCGCAGTGGCCCGTCGGGTCGCTGCGCGTCTTCACGCCCACCACCGACTCAGGCCAGGAACTCAATCGAGCAGGAAGCACCGACCACACCACATCTGATGGCGAAACGGCCCACAGACCTTCGGATGCCGATTCGACTACTGCGCCGAAACGAACAATATGCGCGCCCCCGATCGCGTGCCCACATTCGGCCACCGGCAATACCTAATCGGCAGGGAGGATGCGTCTCTGGTACGAGCGGTAACGGGTGAATTGATGGTCGGTGAGACCGTTGGCGACATGCAGCCAAATGCATAAGTATACGGGGCCCGCAACGCCCGCTATTCGGCAGATCCGGACGTGCGCGGCCCTGGCCCGCTCGCGGAACGACCGGATCTCATCCCGCGTGCCGCCCCGGGCGACCCAGATCCCGGAGCAAATACATCGGATCGTTACCAAACCTGGCATCAGCCGACCCCGGTATCCCCGGTATCCAGCACATCAGCGTACCGACCGGACAGAGGACATCCTGAATTCGCCCAAGAGACGACCTCGGCCAAGGGTGTAACACAATGCGACAAGTGCTCCGCACGTGCCCGGCGAAGACCACGGTTACGCGCGAGCATGTCATTTGCGAGCAAGCCGATCCGACACGAGCCGATTAAGGCTCACGTGCTGTTCGGCAGCTTCACAGACAAGGCGACGGTGAACCTCTGCCGGGACACGCACCACGAACCTGCCTGAATAGGTGCGTTCCGACAACGGCTGGGGAACTGGGTCGCCGGATGCAGCCAGATCGGCGAGCACGTCGCGCACGACATCAGCGAGACCCGCGAGTGCTTCGACCGGGGTGGGCGCGAGCCAGGACAGTGACGGGAACTCCGCGACTGTAGCGACATGTTCGCCGTCTTCGGCGGACCACGTGACCCGGTAGGTGTAGTGGGTTGCGTCAGGCATCATCATCACTCTCCTCGTTCCTCTCAGCTTCCAGCCTGGCGATTGCATCGAGCACCTGCCGCACTTGGTATGCCTTGGCATTGCCGTCCTTGCCGCGCTGGATGTTCACGCGAGGATCGCCTTGCCACGGAGTCTTGTAGACCTTGTGCGAGGTGCCATCTTGCCGGGGTTCGCCGAAGTGGTCGGCGCAGATCTTGGCGAGATCATCGAAGCGAACGTTCTGCGGTGAGCGCCGCATCTGCTCAGATCTTCTCTGCCTTGCTCACACCTAGATAGTATCAATAATGGTACTAGATGCCAACAAGCCGCAGGCCGTGGCCAAACACCAGCCGACGTAGAGACGCCGCCTGCTCAGCTACTACACGGCCATCCCCGACACCCTTCAGCGGCGCTTTCTCAACACCGGCGGCATCATCGAGAACCACCACGGACACTCCATCCGGATCATCCGGCGCACCTATCCACCGATCATGTGCCAGGCCAGCCTGCCCGACACGATCACCGTCCCTGGCGGGAAGCCGGAACCCGACCCCCACAAGACCCTCCGCGCAGTACTCCCGTTCGCCTGTCGTTCAGCATCTCAGCGCACAGGCGATGGCAGATTAGCGCGCTCTGTCCGCGGCATGTGCGGACGTCGGCCAGGTCGCCGCCAGGCGCGGACTGAATGAGCGGTTCGAGCCGCTTGCTGCACACTGTGGGAATGATCCGGCTCGGAACATCTGCCGATCTGGCCGCCGCGGCCAGTGTCTACCGCCGCGCATCGCTGTCTAATGCGGGCGACCGCGACAACCTGCTTGCTCATCCGGAATACCTGATCCTGGCACCAGAAGGGCTAGCTGAAGGTCGCACTCATGTCGCGGAAGAGGAAGGCGCGCTTGTCGGCTTCGCCACCTGCGCCGAGACCGCCGGCATCATCGAACTGGAAGACCTATTCGTGGACCCGGGCTATATGAGACGCGGGATTGCCACTGCACTCGTCAACCACATCACCGAGATCCTGCGGACGCGGGGAGTGGAGCGCCTTGAGGTCACCGCCAATCCTCACGCGCTGGAATTTTATCGCGCCGTAGGCTTCATCGACTGCGGCGTCGCCGAGACGGGCTTCGGCGCCGCGCCTCGAATGGTGCTCGCAATCTCCTGACTGGCCCGGCACCATCAAGTCGCGCCGCCGTGGCACAGGAAGCTTGATGACTGCCCGATCGGCGGCCGATGAGGACGTTTCTGCTACGCCTTACATCATGCTTTACGGCATGAGCGAACCCGACCCGTGAATCCTGGTAGTCCCAGGAATCGGATCGGACCCCAGGAGTCGAAGCGCCAGGTGCGCCGACCGATCATGAACCGGGATCCGATCGGCGTTCCGGGCGTGCCACCGCGGCTGATTACGACGAATGAACAGATGATCGCGATTTTCTGAGGCAGGTATGCATGAACCCGGAACCGCTGGTCAAAGCCATCATCTCCGCCATGCTCCTGCTGGAGCACGGCGGCTCTGAGCAGATAAACCCGGACACAGCTCTCCGAGGGCTTGAGGACATCGCTTACCAACTCCTGCAGCTGACAGAGAACGATCGTGCCGAGTTGCTGACCGTCCTGGAGCGCGTGGCCGATGCGACACCTGACAAGCCGACGGCAAGGTTCATCCGCTCGATTCCCTTCAGCACCGGAATGTCCGCGGATCCGCCCCCGAGCCCTTGACCGAACCGGCATACGGCAGCAGCATGACCGAGGCGAGCGCGTTGTTCACAAGACGTGAATGCCCCCGATTTCCACGATGGCGCCTTCCGCGCGGTCCTCGATCGTCGCCTCCAGCGACAGATCGCTGCGCCCCTCCGCCTCTGTCCACAGCGGGATGACGACAGACCACAGGTCAGGGCGCCCGTCGGCTGGCACCGCGTCGGCGAGATCCCACCCTTGCGGCGGCAATGCGGTGACCACGCCGGGATAGTCCCGGACCCAGAGCAGCGGGTCGCCGGCACCTACCAGGATCGCTGGGTCAGCCCGCATCGCCGCCACATCACCATCCGCGATCATGTGGATCAGAGCGGACAGAAGGGGACGGAAGCGTTCGGGTACAGCTTGCGTCCCAGACATGTTATGCAGCCTAACCAAATTCTCGACCGGTCAGCGGCATGAGCGGTAAACCAGTCGAGTTCCGTCTTCTGCTCACCTACTGTTGCAGAGGCTGGCCAACCTGGCGGCAAAGGCTGGATCCGGTTGTCCCCGCGAGGGGTTCAAGAAGGCCAGGAAGTAGACCCGGTCCAGCTGCCAGTCCACGTGCACAATGCGGCTACGAGAGTGCGCGTCCTGACGTGAGACTGACACAAGCTTCCAGCATGGAGTCGCGTCCCTCGCGCAGGGGCACATCTCCGATGATGGGCGCATGGAGTGGACCTTCACCGGCGAGGTGATCGAGTGGCGCGGACCGGCGCCGTACCTGTTCGTGGCCATGACGCCGGAGGAAAGCGAGGATCTCAAGGAGGCAGCCCGCGGCCTGATCTACTGGGGCCAGGTGCCGGTCCACGTCACCATCGGCGGCACTGAGTTCACCACTGCGCTGTTCCCCAAGGACGGGCGCTACCTCGTGCCCGTCAAAGTTGCGGTGCAGCAAGTAGAGGCGATCGGGGAGGGCGCGATCGTCGAGGTCGTCTTGCGTCTCAACGCCGCGCGCAGGGAATGACGAGCGGATGGAACTGCGGCAGCCTGACCACCAGATCATCGCGACCGAGATGGCCGTCAAGGAGACACCGCCACCAACCGGGGTCCAGACAGAGCAGGTGATCGGAGCGCATCTTCGCCGATGCGAGCCGACAGCGTAGAGGTAGCGCCCGAGCCGGCGTCAGGCACCGCTCGGAGTCGATGACGGCGCCCGCCCAGCGGCATGAGCGTTCCTATCCGGGGGCCAACGCATAAAACCAGCCTGTTACATAAACGCCTACCTGAGCTGGGCCGATTAGTGCGTACCTAAGTTCCTATGGATGCGGTCAAATGCGTTGGGGAGGTCGGGCAGGGGATCTGCGGCGGTGATGGTGCAGGTGTCGGCGCGGAGGGTTGCTATCGTGCGTGTATGGACGACGGGTGGCGCGTCTGCATTGCGTTTGGTGTCCTGGCGCGCAGCCGGCATTCCTTCCGGCAGGCGCTGATCTCTGCATTGGGCAGCCGCCTCGGCGATCAGGTAGCGGTCAGCTCGAGCCGATGGGGTACCCAGATCTTCTTGTACGCCCCCAGCGCCGGATCGGCTGATGAGGCCGCACAAGTGGCGCATGAGGTGCTCGCGCGGCACGACGTCAGCGCGCCCGTCCGGACGGAGTTCTGGAGCCCGCGGGACCAGGAGTGGCGGGATGCGGCGGACGAGCCGTCCGCCGATCCCGTTGCCGAGCGGCAGGCTCGGCACGAAGCCCGTCAGGAGCGAGAGCGGCAAGCGTCGGTGACGTCCGGCCGCCCCGCCCGGGAGGTGTGGGTCGAATTGCCGTCACACGACGATGTGGTGCACCTGGCCGATCATCTTGCCGCCCGGGGATGGCCGGTCCGCCCGCACCGCAGGCACCTCATCGTCGGGGCGGCCTGCGAAGACGACGCTAAGAGCCTGGCCCGGGAGCTCTGCGGCGACGGCCGCGCTGATGCGGATACGGCCTTCCGGGTCCGGCGGGTAGATATATATCCATCCTGGACTGACGGTGGAGCCTTTGCTGGCGGTGGTGGCGGTGTTCCTTGATCCAGGTCGTTTGAGAGTCTTGCGGCCCGCGTTGCGGGCAGGAAAAACCCGACATCAACATGGCTACGAGGAAGAAGCACACGCTGGAGCAGGGTCGCGCGCAAGCTGGCGACCGCTGATCGCGAGCCCCCCGCGACAAGGACACGACCCGGACCGCCGCTGCGCCCGGCTTAGTCTTTACTGTCCTGACATACGGCACCAGCCCACCGTTAGTGCGCAATCTCAGCTATTCCAGCCAGCAAACTAGCAGTTCACCACGCCGCACGTTCGTCACCTTCAGCGACCCCGACGGCAACACCTGGGCGCTACAGCAATTGCCGCCACGACCGTAAACGCCTTCCCACGGCCGGGCTGCGGCGACCGCAAGGGCCCACTCGATCACCGGCGCCGCGGGCCCGAAGGCACGAATCGCGGCATGACCGGATGTTCGGGCAGCCGCGGTGGAGCATAACGGAGGCCGCTGAATGTCAGTACCGGCCAGTACGCTCCGGCGATGGCTAATTTCGCAGTGAGACTCGTTCATGGCCTGGGTTGGGACCCCTCGCGCCAGATCCGGGACCAAGACGGGTGGGATGAGCACGCGACATTCATGGACGGACTCGTCGATGATGGCTTCGTTATCCTCGGTGGCCCGGTCGGCGACGGCGAACAGACCCTGCACGTGGTCCAGGCGGCCGATGAGAACGACGTCAAGGCGCGCTTCGCCGGGGATCCCTGGGCTTCAGCTGGGCTGCTCCGGATCGGCACGATAGAGCGCTGGGCGCTCTGGCTCGACAGCCGCCCTGGGAATCCGGGGCCCTGATCAACAGCCGCCAGAACCACGCCTTCGCCTACGGCGTATCCACAATGCGGCAGATGTGCGGTTAATTCTGGCCGATTGGCCAGGGCCAACCGGGAAGTCTCTCCGCGAAGTCATGAAACGGCGTGCCCTCATAACCTTCTTTGAAAAGAGGCACCTCCGCCTCGTGAAGGGTCACCAGAGTTTCGTGCACGCCACTCTCGAACGCCTCCAGCAACATCTCGGCGACCACCTCGCGGTCCGCCTCGCCAAGGCTGGCGAGCAGGACATTCATCCTCTGCTGACCGGGCATGTCATCCCGCTGTCGCGCGGCTTGCGGATTCCAGACTCCGCGCCTTGCCCGATCCGGGCCCACCTGACCCTGACCTTCACGACATGCATATACAAGTGAGTCGATCAAGGCTCTGTACTGTTCCCGGTTGTCGTCCATCCTGGACATGATGACGTATTCGGGAGTGGCCGACCGATCAAAGCACACTCCTTTCGGCAGATCCGGACGTCGGCTGACCGTCGGACCGAGGCCATGCACGTACACCGCTTGCGGCCGCGCTGCACCTTGTCGGAGATATCGGCGCGCTGTAGTCGTGCTCGGCCCTGACCGCTCGCGGAACAACCGGATCTCATCTCGTGTACCGCCCCGGGCGACCCCAATCCCGGAGCAAATACATAGGATCGTTACCAACTGGGGCACCAACGACCGTGGGCGTGCGGCATGGCGAAGCCGTTACCGTGGCCCAAGATCGGCCGGTCGCCGCCACTATCAGTGACCGGCGTCGGAACGCTACGGTCAGGGCAATGCACGCGGAACGCCGGATTACGCGTGACTCGGTGTCAGCGTCCCCTCCTGCCGGCCACGCGCATACGCGTCAGTTCTGCGTGCCCGGCCCGGCGGGCTGGCCTCATCGCTGAATGCGAAGGTTATGCGTTCTAGCTTAGATGTCCGGCGTAATCATTTGAGCGCGCTGGACTGTACTATCCGGGCTACGAGACGCCCGCGAATAGACTTCTGACCGCCGTTGCTCCGACGGCAACCTAAACTTACACATGACCGTCGCGAGAAGTCGGTCGTAGGTCAATCTCGTAACCGGGCATCTCCGAATCATGTATGCCGCGACGAGCTGGCGCGTTAGCTTGGACTTTCTTCCATATTGAGTTCTTGGATTCTAGTGCGGATCTGACTAGCCCGCGCATCACCGAAATCGTCAAAGATATTCAACGCTTGCCGCCAGGATTGCAGTGCCGCATCAAGCTGACCTCTGGATCTTTGGGCCTCGCCTAGACTTATCAGGGTATCACCTTCTCCTGACCAATCTCCCATCTCATGGGAAGTAGCTTGCGCTTGCCTGTAGAAATCGATGGCCTCGCCGAGGCTCCCCTGATAACGGTAAGCAGCGGCCAGATTACACAGGACCCAGGTCTGCTGCCATTTATTATGAGTCTCTGCGAGGAGAGCCAACGCCTTTGAATGCAGGTAGATGGCTGCGTCATAAGACTCAAGATGCTGGTACACCACGCCAAGGCCGGTGAGGGACAGGCCCTCGGATCGGTGATTCGCAGTCTGCCGAGCGGCTATCAACGCTTGCTGAAAGCAGCTCATAGCCTCGCTGAACCGCTCAAGTTCCAGAAGTGATAGACCTATGTCATGCCAAGCTGCCCATCGTCCCGCCAAGTCACCAATTTCGTCGAATATGACCAGGGCTTGCTGGCATACCTCCGCCGTCCGAGCTGGACAGTCAGCGCGGACATATGCTTCCCCGAGACACGTCAGACAACGGGCTTCTGCGGCCCGGTCGCCGAGACGCCGGGCGGTGGTGAGAGCGGAGTGAAGGACCGGGAGGAAGTCGGTCATTCGCCGGTAAAGATCGAAGAGGGGCATAAGAGCAATCGCGACCTGCCAACCGATTGGATCGTCGTCGATTGCTGCGGCTTGTCCGGCTATCGATATCAGGTTAGAGAACTCGGCCTTCGCCCAGTCCGAGGCCAGCCGAGGGGTGGTGAAATCTAGTGGCCCGCAAGCGGGTTCCGGCGGGTCAAGGGGAACGAGCCGACTGTTGGGGTTAAAGATACGGGAGAATGCATCAGCGGTATGAAGGTACCAGGTAAGCAGTCGGCGAATGGCGGCAGTTCGGTGAGATTCTGATTCGCTAATCTGGGCGCATTCGGCGGCATATACCCGTATCAAGTCATGGAATTGATACCGGCCCCGCCCGGTTTCCTCAAGCAAATGCCCACCGGTCAGGTTGGCGAGTAGCTGCCGTGTTTCGGAGATCGTAGCCCCGATCAGAGTTGCCGCGGCCGCTGCGCTAATGTCCTGGCCTGCGTGCAGGCTAAGCAGCCGGAAGGCCCGGGCTTGCTCGGACGGCAGAGCCCGGTAGGACCAAGAGAAGACCGCGCGGACCTGAGTGGTCTCCTCATCTGCGCTTAGTATGTCAAGACGATCGTGCTCATGAGTCAGTTCATCGACTAGGTCAGCCAGCTTGAAATGACGGTGAGCCGCAGCGCGGTCACCGCTGATCCGCAGCGCTAGCGGCAACCAGCCACACAATCGGGCGAGTGCGTACGCGGCGTCCGGTTCGGCGGCGAC
>JBEKKH010000352.1:0-8121 GCA_050010815.1 Streptosporangiaceae bacterium
GGCATCGAGATGCGCGATGGCCTCGGTCAGCAGTACCGCGCCGTGGCCAGCGGCTACTGGCCGCTGGTCCGTTACGATCCGATGCTGCGGACGGCCGGGGCCAACCCGTTCATGCTCGACTCGCCCCGGCCGCGCATCGCGCTGACCGACTACACACAGCGGGAGCTGCGGTACCGCTCGCTCAGCAACACCGACCCGGCCGAGGCCGAGCGGCTGGGGATCCTGGCCCAGGAAGCGGTCGACCAGCGCTGGGACACCTACGAGGAGATGGCGGCCCGCGGCGCCCACCGGTTCCCGGCCGATGCGCGGAAGGAAAGCTGATGGACACCTCGACCAGCTACCTGGGCCTGGCGCTGCGCAACCCGCTCGTCGCCTCCGCCTCACCGCTGTCGAACTCCGTCGATGGTGTCCGGCGGCTGGCCGACGCCGGTGTCGGCGCGGTGGTGCTCTACTCGCTGTTCGAGGAGCAGCTGCGCCGGGAGGCCGAACAGAACGCGCGGCTCGCCGAGGCCGGCGCGGAGAGTTTCGCCGAGGCCCTGTCCTACTTCCCGGCCGAGGCGGAGGCCGAGGCGGCGCAGGACGGCGCCGCGGACGAACCCAGCCCGCGCCGCTACCTGAGCCTGCTCGAGCGCGCCGCGGCGGCGGTCGACATACCGGTCATCGGCAGCATCAACGGCATGACGCCCGGCGGCTGGACCAGCTACGCGCGCGCGATGCAGGACGCGGGCGCCGCGGCGATCGAGCTGAACATTTACTACATACCCGATCCGCGCGTTACCGGCCGGGAGGTCGAGCAGCGGCACATCGACATTCTGGGCCGGGTCAAGGACGCGGTGACCGTCCCGGTGGCGGTCAAGCTGAGCCCGCACTTCAGCTCGGCCGGGGAGATGGCCCTGCGGCTTGACGAGGCGGGCGCGGACGGACTGGTGCTGTTCAACAGGTTCCTGCAGCCCGACATCGATCTCGAGACCCTCGCGGTGACCCCCGACGTCTACCTCTCCAGCCCGGCCGAGGCCCGGCTGCCGCGCACCTGGATCTCCATCCTGCGCCAGCACCTGCGTGGCTCCCTCGCCGCGACGACCGGCGTCGAGGGACCAGCCGACGTGATCAAGTACCTGCTGGCAGGCGCGGATGTCGTGATGACGGCCTCCGCGCTGATCCGGCACGGCCCCGGTCACGCCGCCGTCCTGCTCGACGGCCTGACCGGATGGATGGCCCGCAAGGGATATCCGTCGGTCGCCGCAGTGCGCGGAATGCTCGCCCTGCCCGCCGATACCGACCGCGCTGCCTACGAGCGCGAGGGCTACGTCCGCGCGATGCGGGCCGCCAACAGCTCCCTTGGCCCATGGTGACGTCCGGGCGCGCTAGCTGCGGCAACAGCACACGCGAAGCATCTGGCAGGATGTCGGTAGTTACCTGAGCGACTTGGGGAGGAACCTGTGCCTGTCCGCTTTCAATTGGTCATCGACTGTGCTGACCCGGACCGGCTCGCTCGGTTCTGGGCCGCCGCGCTTGGCTATGAACTCGCGCCGGCCCCGGGTGGATTCGCTACCTGGAACGACTTCTACCGCGAGCTGGGGGTGCCCGAGGAGGAGTTGGTCGACGGAGCGGACAGGATCAGCGACCCGGAGGGCCACGGGCCGAGCATCTGGTTCCATGTCGTCCCGGATGCCAAGGCAGTCAAGAACCGGCTGCACCTCGACATCCACGCCAGTGGCGAGCGGACGGACCCGATCGAGACCCGCAGGAAGCGAGTCGACGCGGAGGCCAGCCGCCTGGCCGGCCTGGGCGCCACCATCACTGGCGCGCTGCCCGAGGAAGGGCTGGACCACTACGCGGTCGGGATGAAGGACCCGGAAGGCAACGAGTTCGACATCAACTGACTGCAATAGCGGGGCACGATCATGCTGAACTGCCCCGGGATTTTGCGCGGACATCACGCTGGGCGGGGACGGGAACGCGGCGTGAGAAGGTACTCGCGTGCAGTACCGGCGGGGCCGCCGGGACGGGCGTGGCACGATCAGCCGGTTCTGTGCTCTGGCACCAGCAAGGTGTCGGCTGTTACCTGTCACGCGGTGCCTGGACCGGTCAAGGGCGGCTGCGCACCGTAGCTGTCGTGGTGGCGTAGCCAGCTCAGCAGCGGGCCGTCGCTGCGCCCGGGTGGCTGCTCCCAGTCTTCCTGCCGGCCGCGGGCGGTCAGGTCGAGCCACTGGTAGGTGCTGTTGACCATGTCGGTGCCCCGCGCGTAGCTGGAGTAGGTGTGGAAGATGCGGTCGCCGCGGCGCAGGAAGGCGCTGATGCCGTGCATCTCGCCGGTCCACCCGTGCCAGTCCGGCCCGAGCTCATCAAGGTCCCGGTAGTTGTACTGGACCGGGGCCACAGCCGGGTCGAGGGTGACGTGGAGGTCGTAATTGAAATCGCTGCCGGAAGAGGAGTACCAGGGCACGGTCCAGCCCATCCGCTGCCGGAACGCCTCGATCTTGGGCAGCGGCGCCCGGCTGACCATGGCCAGCGTGGTGTCCCGGGCGTGCAGGTGGGCGAGGTGGCCGATGCCGTCGGCCAGGAACGAGCAGGACTCGCATCCCTCATCCCAGTCCGGGTCGAACATGAAGTGGTAGATCAGCAGCTGGCCGCGGCCTTCGAACAGGTCGGGCAGGCTGGCCTGGCGGTCCGGGCCCCGGAAGATGTATTCCTTGTCAATCTCGACCATCGGCAGCTTGCGCCGCTCGGTGTTCAGCGCGTCTCGCTGACGGGTGAATTCCTTCTCCTGCGCCAGCAGCTCCCTGCGGGCGGCCAGCCACTCATCTCGTGAAACAACCCGCGGATCATCCATCTCAGCCTCTCTTGCGCCGATCGATGTTACTCGCTGCTGTAGGCGGTCCCGCGTGCCTCGCCAAGCGAGGCTGCGCGAGGCCGGTGAGCCGCTATGGCCCTGATCGCGTTCAGGGCCATGATGCCCGGTGTGCTGGCCTGGCCAGCTAGCGCGCGACTGCCGCGAACGACCGCGGCCGCCTGGCGTCCGCGCCGTGCGTCGAAGGGCCTTCCGTCTGTTCCTCGCCGTGTCACTCTCACGACGAGCGGGCGCATCCCAGATGGACACCCTCGGGTCAGCGGCGCGAAAATATCTCGCGTCGTCGCCGCCGGCGGCATGATGGTCACAATCGAAGGAGGGCCATGCAGTACATGCTGATGATCTGCGATGACGAATCGGTGATCCTGAGTCCCGCCGAGGTGCACGCCCTGCCGCAGATCCAGGCCTGGGATGCGGAAGTGGACGCCCGGGGGCTCCGGCGCGGCGGCGCGCGGCTGCGGCCAAGCAGCGATGCCACCACCGTCCGCGTCCGCGACGGCGAGATGCTGGTATCCGATGGCCCGTTCGCCGAGACCAAAGAACAAGTGGGCGGCTTCGACATCATCGAGTGCGCGAGCCTCGATGAGGCGGTTGAGATCGCCGGCAAACATCCGGGCGCCGCCAGCGGGGCAATCGAGGTCAGGCCACTGTGGCAGGAGTGAAAGCGCCACGACATGTGGATGGAGACGCATTACGCGCCGTTCGGCGAGCTGCTGCACACCGTCCGCACCAGCGAGCCGCCCGCCGACCTCCTATGCGGCCAGCCCTTCTTCTCCCCCGCTGGACTGGGCCGTCTTCGAGGGATCGTCATAGGGTGACGTGGTGAGTTTCGTCGTGCCCGATGACGGGGTGCTGGTGGCCGATGGCGGTCTGGCGACCGAGCTTGAGGCGCGGGGGAACGACTTGTCGGACCCGCTGTGGTCGGCGCGGCTGCTGATGGACGCCCCTGACCAGATCAGGGACGCGCACCTGGCGTTCTTCCGGGCGGGGGCCGTGATCGCGACGACGGCGAGCTATCAGGCCTCGTTCGAGGGGTTCGGGCGCCGGGGCCTTGACCGCCGTGAGGCGGCCGGGCTGTTGCGGCGCAGCGTCGAGCTGGCGCGGGCCGCGTGCGACCAGGTGGCCGGTGACGGGCGAGCGCGGTGGGTGGCGGCTTCGGTCGGGCCCTACGGGGCGGCGCTGGCTGACGGGTCTGAGTACCGGGGGCGTTACGGGCTGAGCGTTGCCGAACTGGCGGCGTGGCACCGGCCGCGGCTGGAGGTGCTGGCCGGAGCGGGCCCTGACGTGCTGGCGCTGGAGACGGTGCCCGATACCGACGAGGCGCAGGCGCTGATGGCCGCGGTCGCCGGGCTGGGGATCCCGGCCTGGCTCAGTTACAGCATCGCCGGCCAGCGCACCCGCGCCGGGCAGTCGCTGTCCGAGGCGTTCGCGATCGCCACCGACGTGCCGGAAGTCGTGGCGGTGGGGGTCAACTGCTGCGCGCCGGCTGACGTGCTCGCGGCCATCGCCGTCGCCCGGGAGGTGACGGGCAAGCCGGTGATCGTGTACCCAAACAGCGGCGAGGGCTGGGACGCCCGGCGGCGCGCCTGGACGGGTCAGGCCCGGTACTCCGCCGTGCAGCCGGGGCAGTGGATAGCGGCGGGCGCGAGGATTGCGGGCGGCTGCTGCCGGGTCCGGCCCGCAGACATCGCGGAGATCGCCCGGGCCGCGGCGGGCGCCGGCCATGCGCCCGCGAGCTGATGCTGCCATGCCCGGCTGCCCGGCTGCCCGGCTGCCCGGCTGCCCGGCTGCCCGGCTGCCCGGCTGCCCGGCTGCCCGGCTGCCCGGCCAGCTGGCCGGGCCAGTCCGGCGTCCCACCCGCCGCACCCGCCCCGCCACCCTCGCCCACCGGGAGTTTGCGCGGTGGATCCGGGCTCGGCGGTGGATCCGGTGCACGGGAATGCACCAGATACTCCACGAAGCCCGGATCCGCCGCATTCATTACCCCAGAACCGGCCTACCGCAGGCACGCACGTGCTTCCCCGTCACACCAGAACCAGACGCCACCCCCACCGGGGCGCAGCAGGCGCCATTAACGGCCGTACCTCTGACCACGACCACGAAGGCCAAGCCCACCAGGTGAACGCGGACCCGGCGCGCTGGTCGGTGGCGCTGGTCGGTGGCGCTGGTCGGTGGCGGGTTCGAGCCAGGTGGTGCCGTCGCCTTCTCGGTGAAGTGCGTCAGGAAGTGCGGGTCAGTACCAGGACGGGCCGTGGTTGGTGTAAGCCTTTTCAAGGGCGACGGTCTCGTCGCCGGTCAGTTTCAGCTCGAGCGCGGCGACGGCTTCGGGTAGGTGATGCGGTTTGGTCGCGCCGACGATCGGTGCGGAGACGGCCGGGTGGCGCAGCACCCAGGCGAGGGCGACCTGGGCCATGGTGACGCCGCGGGAGGTGGCGAGTTCGGCCACGGCGTTGACGACGGGCTCGTCCAGGGGCGAGTCGAAGGCCTGCACGACGTGGTCGACGCTGGACCGGGTGGACTGCTCGCCCCAGGGACGGGCCAGGCGGCCTTTGCCTTGCGGGGAGTAGGGCACCAGGCCGACGCCGGTGTCGGCGCACATGGCCATCAGTTCGGGCTCGTCTTGGCGGCGCAGCAGGTTGTACTGGTTCTGCATGGATACGAACCGGGTCCAGCCGCCGAGATCGGCAGCGTGCTGCAGCTTGGCGAACTGCCACGCGTACATCGACGACGCACCGATATAACGGACCTGGCCGGCCTTGACGACGTCGTGCAGGGCCTCCATCGTCTCCGCGACCGGGGTTTCCTGGTCGAACCGGTGGATCTGGTACAGGTCGACATAGTCGGTGCCGAGCCGGGTCAGGGAGGCGTCGAGCTGCTCCATGATGGCTTTGCGGGACAGGCCGGATCCGCCGGGACCGTCGTGCATCTTGCCGAACACCTTAGTGGCCAGCACGATGTCCTCCCGGCGCGAGTACCGCCTGATCGCGCGCCCGACGACTTCCTCCGAGGTGCCGGCCTGGTAGCTGTTCGCGGTGTCCCAGAAGGTGATGCCGAGCTCGATGGCCTGCTGGAAGAAAGGCTGGGCCTCGTCGTCGGCCAGGGCCCACCGGTGGGCTCCTCCGGTCGTGGGGTCACCGTAGCTCATGCAGCCCAGCGCGAGCCGGCTGATCTTCAGTCCGGTGTCACCGAGCCGGGTGTACTCCATCTCGTTCTCTCCTTTGCGGTGCGCGGGCGGGCAGGCACCCCTTGGTCCGGGGCGCCGCCGCTGATCGGGGCGGGCGGGCTAGCGGGGATCCTGGCCGGGCGGCAGGCCGGCCAGCTCCGGGGTGATGCGAGCGCACCGGGCGGTGAGGAACTCGCGGATCTCGGCTTGGTTGTCCACGCCATCGAGCGTACGGCGGCCTAGAGCCGGGCGGGGGTGGATGCACACCTACCAGGAACGAGCCGTGGCTCGACCAACTGGCCAGGTAGACCGCTCAGAGCAGGATCTGCGCGGGGTGCTGGATCACCGAGACGAATGCTCTCATCCACTCGGCCGCCGTGGACCCGTCCACGGCCCGATGATCGACGGATAGTGTCACCTCCATGACCGAACCGACCGCGAGCTTGCCCTTCTTCACCACGGGCGCGCTGCGCACGGCGCCTACCGCGAGAATCGAGGCTTGCGGCGGGTTGATGATGGCGGCGAAGTTTTCAGTGCCGAACATGCCCAGGTTGGTCACGGTGGTGGTGCCGCCTTCCAGCTCGCGGGGCGTCAGACGGCCCGATCCAGCTCGTTCCACCAGGTCGTCGACGGCGGCGGCGACCGCCGCGATCCCGCTACGGTCCACGGCGCGCAGCACCGGCGTAACCAGTCCCCGCGGGCTTGCGATGGCCACGCCGACGTCCACCGAGGTGAACGACCGGACCGCGTCGGGCGTCCAGACAACGTTCATGGCGGGCACCAGCTGATGGGCGCGCGCCACCGCCTTGATGACCAGGTCGTTCAGCGAAATCCTGACACCGCTGGCGCCTTCGTTGAGCTCGGCGCGCAGTCGCAGCAGCTGGCCGGCCCGGGCGCTGCCGCTGAGGTAGAAGTGCGGGACGGTCTGCTTGCTCTCGGTCAGCCTGCTGGCGATCGCCCGCCGGACCCGGCTGTGCAGGATCTCGCGGTAGTCCGCCTGGGCCGGCGGGATGACCGCCGCCGGAGTTCCGGGGTTGGTCGCCGGCTGGGCCTCGTGCCGGGCCCCGGCTGGATCGGCGGTGACCGTGCGGACAGCCCGCTCTACGTCGCGGCGCATGATCCGGCCGTTCGGACCGGTTCCTGAGATAGCCCGCAGGTCCAGGTCGGACGCGCGTGCCAGCCGCCGCGCGAGCGGACTGATGAAGATGCGCTCGGGTGCTCCGTTGACGCCGGCCGCTTCGGCCGGGGACGCAGCAGCCGCGTCGGCAGCTGCCGCTGGCGTGATCCCTCGGGCGCGCAGTTCGTCCTCGACGTTCTCGGCCGACTCGCCGGGGGCGCCGAGGAGCGCGATGGGCTGACCGACGGCGACGTCGGCGCCTTCGGGGACCAGGCGGCGCAGGATCACGCCGTTTTCCTCGGCCTCGATGTCGATCACCGCCTTGGCGGTCTCCACGGTGGCGATCACGTCGGTGGCCGAGTACGGGCTGTTCTCCGCGACCGGCCAGGTCGCGAGGACCGCTTCCGTCGTGCCGGCGGATATTTCCGGAACGCGCAGCAGATGTGCCATGATCAGGCCTTCGCGATCTCGATCAGGGCGTCGGCCACCTCTTCGGTGCGCGCGATGGCCGCACGCTCCAGGACCTTGCTGATGGTGGGCGATGCTTCGCCGCCGGTCACCCGCTGCACGGGATGGTCGAGCCAGTCAAAGAAGCGCCGCTGAATCTCGTCGGCCAGCCACCCGCCGTAGGAAGTGCCGATGGCCCCCTGCTCGGCGATCAGGACGCGGTTGGTTTTCCTGATGCTCGCGCCGATCGTGTCCCAGTCCACGCTGCCGCGATCAAGCCAGCGCAGGTCGATCACCTCGGCGTCCACGGTGCCGACGCTGGTGACGGCGTCCAGGACGTATCCGGTCATCGCCAGGTAGCTCAAGACCGTCACCTCCGACCCCGGGCGGCGGACCGCGGCCCGGCCGACCGGCAAGCAGAAGTCCCACTCCCCGGCCGGTACGTCGCCGGCGGACGAGTACAGGTCGACGTGCTCGAGCACCACCACCGGATCCCGGCACTGCAGGGCGGTATTCATCAGGCCGATGTAGTCGAACGGAGTC
>JBEKKH010000353.1:0-8109 GCA_050010815.1 Streptosporangiaceae bacterium
TCTGGGGCTCGATGGAGGCCGTCGGCGGCCCGCAGACCTACGTGCTCGGCGGCGCGTTCAACTGCGGCAAGGGCCAGCCCGGCCAGGTCGCCCCGGTCAGCCACGGCTGCCCGGCCGTCCTGCTGCGGGGCGTGCGGATACTCAACACGGCGGAAGAGGGATCCTCGTGAATCCAGTTAGCCCCCAGGACACCGTCGAGCGGGCCCTGCACGCGGCCCGCGGTGACGACTGCATCGTGATCGCGGAGGAGACCTCGACCGCCAACCTGCGCTGGGCGGGCAACACGCTCACCACCAACGGCGTGTCCCGGTCCCGCCAGCTCACGGTCATCGCCATCGACCGGCGGGCCGCCCACGGCGCCCCGGTCGGCGTGGTGTCACGGGCCGGCGTTCGTCCGGACCAGATAGAAGATGTGGTCCGGGAGGCCGAGCACGCCGCCGCCGAAGGATCGGGCGCCGAAGACGCGGAAGAGCTGATCGGGCCGACGCAGGCGGGGCCGTTCGGCCAGAAAGATCATGAGGAACCCCGCTGGGACTCTCCTCCTGGCCAGACCGAAATCGGTGTGCTCCGCGACTTCGCGGCCGTCCTGGGTGAGACCCTGCGCGCGGCCCCGGCCAAGGGCAGGAAGCTGTACGGGTTCGCCGAGCACCAGCTGGACAGCACGTTCGTGGGGACCTCGGCCGGGGTGCGGCGACGGTACGACCAGCCGACCGGGCGGGTCGAGCTGAACGCGAAGTCCGCCGACGCCGAACGCTCCGCGTGGGTGGGCGTGGCGACCCCTGACTTTGCCGACGTGGACATCGCCGGCCTTGACGCCGGGCTGGCCGAGCGCCTCGCCTGGGCCAAGCGCACCATCTCGCTGCCCGCCGGACGGTACGAGACGCTACTGCCGCCCACGGCCGTCTCCGACCTGCTCATCTACCTATACTGGTCAGCCGGGGCGAAGGGGGCGGCCGAGGGACGGACGGTGTTCAGCCAGCCGGGCGGCGGGACACGGATCGGCGAGCGCCTGTCCGCGCTGCCTGTGACCCTGTCCAGCGACCCGTGGGCGCCCGGGCTGGGCTGCGCCCCGTTCGTGATCGCGCATGCCTCCGGATCGGACTCCTCGGTGTTCGACAACGGGCTGCCGCTGCGCCGCACCTCGTGGATCAGCGACGGCTCGCTGGCCGCCCTGGTCTCCTCTCGGCACTCCGCCGAGGTCGCCGGGGTGCCGGTCACGCCCGCCGTCGCCAACCTTACCTTTGCGTCGGCGGCCGCCGCGCAGCCTCCTCTGGAGGAGATGATCGCCTCCACCCAGCGTGGCCTGCTGCTGACCTGCCTGTGGTACATCCGCGCGGTGGACCCGCAGACCCTGCTGCTCACCGGGCTCACCAGGGACGGGGTCTACCTGGTGGAGGACGGGGAGGTGGTGGGCGCGGTCAACAACTTCAGGTTCAACGAGTCACCGGTCGGCATGCTCGGGCGGCTGCTCGAAGTCGGCGCCACCGAGCCGACGCTGCCGCGCGAATGGGGCGACTACTTCACCCGCGCCGCGATGCCCCCGGTGCGGGTGGAGGGCTTCAACATGTCCTCGGTGAGCCAGGCCAGCTGAGGGGCGCCGTTAGGGGGGAGGCGAGTCAGCCGGGTTTGGCGGCGGGGCATACCTTGAAAGTGTGAAGATAGGCCAATCGCGCAGACCAGAGTCGGTGCACCTGGTAACGCAAGCGCGCCGCTCGATGTCCGACGACATCACCTACCGGCAGCGCAGGTACCTGCTGATGATGGGCATCCGTGCGCTCTGCTTCGTAATAGCCGTGGTGCTGTTCACTAATCACTTCGGCTGGCTGGCCGCGGTACCCGCCTTCGGAGCCATCTTCATTCCCTATTTCGCGGTGGTGTTCGCCAACGGCGGCCGAGAGCCCGACAACACCCGCGGGTTCATGGAGTACCGGCCGAACGTCCCCGCTACCCGCGACCCGGCCAGGCCGCCACAAGCAAACGGGGGAAACGGTCAGAGCCCGGCGCCGCCCCGTTCAAGTGATAACTTATCTGCTTCGTGATTGACCTGCTCAGCGTCGTCCTGCGACCTCGCGGTAATTAGGTCTTGACACAACCGGGGGCGTTTCCGTGTAACATTCATATCGGTGCTCTGGTCCCCCGTCGGAGCACCACTGCCGGCGTTCCGGGCCCCCGTCGGAACGCCGATGATGCGACGCCGGGTGGTTTGCCCCCGTAGCCACCCGGCGTCGCCCTATGCTCGCCGCTTTGATTGCGGCTTCGGCGGGGGCTCGCAGCTTATCCCGGGGGGACGACCCCCCGGACCCCCCGCGTGGTCCTCTGTGGGTGGGGGCTCATGGGCGCTGGCCTGGATCTGTGGGTGGGGGCTTAGGTCGCTGGCCTGGGTCTGCGGGTGGGGCGCCTCTGCTGGGGGTTTCCTTGGGACTTCTGCTGGGGGGTTCCTTGGGACTTCTGCTGGGGTTCCTTAGAACTTCTGCTGGGGATGGGCGTCGCGCTGGGACTATGGGGCGGGATGGGGGCTACGGATTGCTTATGGAAAGCTGAGGATATTGACTCAGCGTTAGATGGTTCTATGGCAAAGACCCGGCTATAGGGAGTCAGCGGGTCGCGGGTCGCGGTCGCGGGTGGGGCAATCGGTAACTGCTTCTTCGGGAGTTACGCTGTGCGCTGTGCGCACACTCGGCAAGAGGCGGGCGGGATTGTTGGGTCGTTTCTGGCTATAGGGCCGAGCACACTAAGGAACGATCAGCAGATGCTTACTAACTGATCGTCTAAATACCCCGCGGGGGTGCGGGCCGCTTATTCGGTCTTGCGAAACTCCGCTATGGCTATAGCTAGCATCCCGAAGCCCATCGCGGCGACCATAGCCAGGGATAGGCCAAGCGGAACCAGCCAGCCATCCCAGGTAACGCCGGGGCTCAGGACCGCGAGGGCCCGCGAGCTGACCGACAGGTGCTCGAACACGGCGTGCCGCATCGGGTCCACGATGTAGGTGAGCGGATCGATGCGGGTCAGCACGGCCAGCCAGCCAGGCAGGCCGTTCAGCGGGTAAAGGGCACCGGACAGAAAGAACAGCGGCATCACGAACATCTGGGTGAGCGCCATGAACGCCTGTATCTGCTTGATCCGCGCTGCCATCATCACCCCGAACGCGGTCAGCGTGAACGACAGCAGCAATAGCTCCCCCACCAGGGTGAGCAGCAAGGTCGGCGAGTACGGCACGTGAGCCACGCCGGCCAGGGCCAGGAAGATGATCCCCTGGAACGTGGCTACCGTGGCGCCGCCGAGACACTTGCCGACCACGATGGCCCACCGGCGCACGGGCGCGACCAGCATCTCGCGCAGGAACCCGAATTCCCGGTCCCACACAATCGAGGCAGCCGAGAAGATCGCCGTGAACAGCACCGACATCGCCAGCACACCCGGATAAATGAACGTCTCGAAGTGCACCCCGGCCGGCAGGCCGCTAGCGGCGAGCCGACCCAGCCCGTTGCCGAGCACGAACAGGAACAGGACCGGCTGCACCAGCGACGTGACCGCCCGCAGCCGGTCGCTGCGGAACCTGATCAGTTCGCGGCGCCAGACGATGCTGACCGCGCGCAGGTCGGCGCGGATGCTCCGCTCGGGGACCGCGACCCGGATGATCTCGGTAAGGTCACGCTCCTGAGCGTCCTTCGCGTCCTTCGCGTCCTTCGCCGCAATGTCGCTGGCCGGGATATCGCTGGCCGGGATGTCTTTGGTCGCCATGGCTACCTCCTGCCGAAGCGCGTCGCGATCATCCGGTTACGATCACCAACAGTCGCCTCGGCATCACGAATCGTCTTACCTGTGTAGGACATGAACACGTCGTCAAGCGATGGCCGCGACACGCTCACCGACCTGATGCCGGTCGGCATCTCGGCGAACAACCGCGGCACGAAGTGCTCGCCCGACTCAACCGAGAACGTCACCAGCCCCTCGTGCACGCTCGCGTCGATACCGAACACGCCGGCCAGCGACCGGATCGCCGCCTCGTCGTCGGCGGTGCTGATCTGCACCCGGTCCTTGCCGATGGAAGCCTTCAGCGCTTCCGGGGTATCGATCGCCACGATTTTCCCGTGGTCGATGATGGCGATCCGGTCGCAGTGCTCCGCCTCGTCCATGTAATGGGTGGTGAGGAAGATCGTGATATCCTCGCGCTTCTTCAGCTCGTTGACGTACTCCCAGATGGATACCCGGGTCTGCGGGTCAAGTCCCACCGTCGGCTCGTCGAGAAACAGCACCCGCGGCGCGTGCAGCAGGCCGCGAGCGATCTCCAGCCGGCGCTTCATGCCGCCCGAATAGGTGGCGACCACGCCGGCCCGCCGGTCCCACAGCCCGACCATCTCGAGCACCTGGCGGAGCCGCGGCGCAAACGCCGCCTTGGGCACCCCGTACAGGTCCGCGTGAAAACGCAGGTTCTGCTCACCGGTCAGGTAGCTATCCAGCGTGGTGTCCTGGAACACCAGGCCGATGTTGCGGCGCACGGTGTCCCGCTCCTTGACCACGTCGTGACCCGCCACCCTGGCGGTCCCCGAGGTGGGGTCCGCCAGGGTGCACAGGATCTTGATCGTGGTGGACTTGCCTGCGCCGTTCGGCCCGAGAAAGCCGAACGTCTCGCCCGCGGCGACCTCGAAATCGATGCCGCGGACGGCATCGATCTCGCCGTATTTCTTGGTCAGCTGGCTGACCGAGATCGCCGGAATCACCCCTGCGAGCCCTCCCCCGGATCGTCGCCGTCTGAGGCGAGGATACGGTATAGCGCCCGGCGGGCATCAGCCAGGATCTTGCCGGCCTGGGCGACCTGAGCGGCGGAGCCGGCCTGCGACACCTGCGACACGGCCACCAGGACCTGCTTGATCGTGGTCCGGAGCTGGACCTCGGCGTCGTCGACGCTTCCGGTCACGGCGTCCCAGGACGCCCTGAGCTCATCGGCGTGCTCGGTGACGTACGCCTGGCCTTCCTCGGTCAGCGTGTACATCCGGCGCCGGTCTTCGCCATCCTCGCCCCGCTGGGTCTTGATCAGGGCCTCGTCCTCGAGCTGGGCCAGCGCCGGGTAGACCGACCCCGCGCTGGGCCGCCAGACACCCTCGGTGCGGGCGCCGATCTCCTGGATAATCTGGTAGCCGTTCCACGGCTGGCCCTCGGCCAGCAGGTCCAGGATCGCGGCCCGCACGTCACCGCGCCGGACGCGCGGCCCGCGGCCGCCGAACCGCGGCGGCCCGAACGGCCCTCCGCGCATCCCGAACTCGAACGGGCCTCCCGGCCCTCCGGGACCGCCGCCAGGGAACGGGCCGCCACGGCGACCCCGCTCTCGCCCGTGTCCTCTGTGGCCACGGCCCTGGTTCGGCTCTCGTGGGTCTCCCCATGTTTCGCTATGCATTGTGGTACTCCTTTGTATGGTTCTAGATCGCTTTTCGATCCTTACCGTTACGTCAACGATATATCGATGAGAATATTCCGGCAAGCCCACGGCTCAAGTTTTTTTCTTGCCGAACGGACCGCGGTGCCAGCGGCGGCCCCCGTGCGTCAGCGGCCGTACAGGTGGGGCGCGCGGGGCTCAGGGGCGGATCGGGAGGGGGTACTCGCGGCGGATGCTGTTGCCGAGGCGGGAGATGTCCGCGCCGTAGACGTGCATGGAGATGGCGACGTCGGCACCGGTGTTGCGGACCCGGTGGATGTCACCGGGCGGGGCGAAACCGGCTACGGTCCCGGCCCGGTTCTCGTTCCTGGCGATGAGTTCGAGAGCGTGTCCGCTGTCGGTCAGCGCGAAGATCTCTTCGTACTCATGTCCCTGCAGCACGCCGGTGACGCACCAGGCCACGTGGTCATGAATCACCGTCTGCTGGCCGGGCAGCCAGACCATAGCGGAGACCGAGAACGAGCCGTCCTGCTCGGCATAGAGCAGGTGGCTCTGATAGCAGGCTGGATCTCCGCGTCGCAGCGATGAGGGAAGGATGACCGCCGGGTCGGGCAGGTTGCCACGCAGGACGCCGACTATGCGATCGGCGGTCTGCTGCCAGTCAAGGCCGCGGCGGACTTCGGCGCGGGCCGCCCGCACGAGGCTGCCCGGACATGTCCCTGCGGGCACCGCCCGGTCGGCTTTGCTGCTCGATGTGGCTTTATCCGTGCTGGTCAGCGACATGACACCTCACTCTATGCTCTCAGGTTAGCGATCATCGGCACCCCGGCACCAATGCCAATCGATGTCGCAACGCATAGGCAGTGTTGATCAATGGGTTTGCGTTCATGCCTCTAAACTTCTACCCGCCTGGCTTAGCGCCAGCTGACCAGGGGCTGCGGACGAGGTTCGATCTCGCGGGGAGGCAACTCGCTCACGCGGAGATAGCTGACCTTGTGCTAGCCCGAGGAGGACCTCCCAGGGCCCCGGCGTTGCGGAAGTACTCGACCGTCCGCTTGAGGCCCTCATCCAGCGGGACGGTCGGTTCCCACCTCAGGAGTTCCCGGGCGCGGCCGATGTCGGGCTTGCGGCGCACGGGGTCGTCGGAAGGCAGCGGGCGCTCCTCGATCCCACTGTCACTGCCGGTCAGGGCCAGGACCTTCTTGGCCAGCTCGAGCATCGTGAACTCACCGGGATTGCCGAGGTTGACTGGGCCGGTGACCTCCCGCGGCGCGTTCATCAGCCGGATCAGGCCGTCGACCATGTCATCGATGTAGCAGAACGACCTGGTCTGCGAGCCGTCCCCGAAGATCGTGAGCGGGTCGCCCCGTAGGGCCTGCACGATAAAGCTCGACACCACCCGGCCATCATTGGGCAGCATGTTCGGGCCGTACGTATTGAAGATCCGCGCGACCTTGATTGGCAACTGGTGCTGGCGGTAGTAGTCGAAGAACAGGGTCTCCGCGCACCGCTTGCCCTCGTCATAGCAGGACCGGACGCCGACGGGGTTCACGTTGCCCCAGTACGACTCCCGCTGCGGGTGCACGGCCGGATCGCCGTACACCTCCGAGGTCGAGGCGAGCAGGATCGGCGCCCCCAGTCGCTTGGCCAGCCCGAGCATGTTGATCGAGCCGTGCACGCAGGTCTTCGTGGTCTGCACCGGATCCCGCTGGTAGAACACCGGCGAGGCCGGGCAGGCCAGGTGATAGATCTGGTCGACCTCGACGTAGAGCGGGAACGTCACGTCATGACGCATTAGCTCAAACCGGGGCTCGGCGAGCAGGTCGATCACGTTGTGCCGGGTGCTGGAGTAGAAGTTGTCCACTACGAGCACGTCGTGACCCTGGCCGAGCAGGCGCCGGCACAGGTGCGACCCGATAAAGCCCGAGCCTCCCGTCACCAGGACCCGCCGGGACTCGTCGGCCGACACCCGGCCACGATCTTGCACAGAGTCCTGGCTCACTCAGCCTCCTCCCGACGGCCCGCCGCCACGGGCACAACGAACCTGTGGGCCGCAATCTATCCGGTTAATGCCGCAATCTATCCGGTTAATATGGTGCCTGCCCGCTTCGCCCGGCATTCCCGCGTAAGGTACCACCGTGAAGCTGTCGATTCTCATGCCCGTATACAACGAACGTGCCACGCTGGCCTCCGCCATGAAGGAGGTCCTCAACGTCGACTTTCCATGCGAGATCGAGCTCGTCGTGGTCGACGACGGGAGTACGGACGGGACCAGGGATCTGTACCCCTCCCTTGGCGACGACTCGCGGGTGAAGGTCCACATGCACGAGCGCAACCAGGGCAAGGGCGCCGCGATCCGGACGGCCGCCACGGTCGCCACCGGCGATTACGTGATCATGTGTGATGCGGACCTGGAGTACACGCCGGCCGAGATCCCCTCGCTGCTCGTGCCGGTGATAGCTGGTCAAGCCGAGGTGGTGTACGGCACGAGGACGTTCGGCAGTCACAACTCCTACTCCTACACCTACGTGCTGGGGAACAAGGGGGTGACGACCTTCGCCAACGTGCTGTTCAACTGCTACATCAGCGACCTGGAGACCTGCTTCAAGCTGATCCCGACCGCGCTGTACCGTGAGCTGGGCATCCGCGAGACCGGCTTCGGCATGGAGGCCGAGGTCACCGGGAAGCTGCTGCGGCGAGGTATCAGGCCCTACGAGGTTCCGATCAGCTAC
>JBEKKH010000354.1:0-8890 GCA_050010815.1 Streptosporangiaceae bacterium
AGACCAGGCTCGGCACCCGTTTCCTTGGCGCTTCCTAGCCGTTGGCGCTCTCCTAGCCCTTGGGTCCGGCGGTGGCGCGGCGCAGGGACCAGCCGAGCGCGGCGAACACGCAGACGGGCAGCAGCCACCAGGCGTTGACGCCGGCCGCGTGCACGAGCAGCGCGGTCAGCGCCAGGGCGGCCACCACCACGACCGCGACCCGCCAGTCGTCGCCGACCACGAAGTCGTACCAGAACGCGCCGACCGACCTGAGCCACTTCATGAGCTGGCTACCTCCTCCGCAGGACGCGCCGCGGGTCCGGCGGGACGGGTTCCGTGACGCAGCAGGGCCGTGTAGCCGAGCGAGACCAGCGCGACCACGGGGACGAGGCCGAGCAGGGACGCATCGTGACCCGGCCAGGAGACGCCGGCGCCTTCGCTCCCCCAGAACAGGCCGAACGAGGTGAGCATGATCCCCACGGCGAACTTCATCGCGTTCTCCGGGACGCGCGCCAGCGGCGCCCGCACCGCGATGCCTATCACCGTGATGACCACCACGGCCGCCGCCGCGCCGATGACCGCGGCCCCGAGGTCGCGCTGGTTGTCGCCGAAGGTGATCACGATGAAGACCACCTCCAGGCCTTCAAGCAGCACGCCCTTGAACGACAGGGTGAACGCGTACCAGTCGTTGACGCCCCGCCGCGAGCCGGCCGTCGCGGCCTGGGCCGCCGCCACCTCGCGCAGGTAGGCGCTCGCCTCGTCGTGCAGCGATTTATGCCCGGTCGCGCGCAGGATCGCCTTGCGCAGCCATTGCACGCCGAAGATGGCCAGCAGCGCGCCGACGACCAGGCGCAGAGAGCCCAGCGGGACCAGAGTGAGCGCGGGACCCACCGCGGCTACCACGATGGCCAGGACCACCAGGGCGACGGCCATACGGCCATCCCCTGGAAGGTGGAACGCCACTCGCGGGTCAGGCCCGAGGCGAGCACGATCGTCAGCGCCTCGGTCGCCTCCACCGCACAGGCGACGAAGACGGTCAGGATGAGGGGAAGCGAGTTCACGCTGTCTCCTTACGCACCGGCCCAGTCAGCCATGAACATGGGGTCTCTGGCAAATCGGGGACGGCGGGACGAGCCGGCTGGCTGGTTCTTATCTACCCAGCCGGGTGAGCAGGAAGACGGTCAGACTCGGGACGCGATTAACGGTGCTGAGCCGGTAATGCTGCCGCAGGAGACCGGCCTGGTAACGCGTAACGGCTTGGTAAGGGCTCTGGGGGTGACCGGCGCCCACGAGCCAGATCCTCGAAGGGTGGCCTAGACAAGCGGCCACATGCGGGCACTGGACGGGATAAAGGCCGTCCGCCTGGACAGCGGTCCTGGCGATGAGCAGCGTACGCGGGACCGGGACGCCGGGGCGCATGTCCCTGGCCAGGTAATACTGCAGGCCAGTGCCGATCAGTAGCCAGCCCACCCCGCCCTGCTGCCCCACAGCCAGGATGATCAGCGCGGCGGCCACCGACGTGGAGTAGAACAGGTTACGGCCGAAGAAGGCGAAGTCGGTCAGGTCGAGACCGGGCCTCGGGATTAGGCCAGCCAGCGCCGCACGGATGGCTGGTCCATCGCCCGCAGCAGCAACAGTGTGGCCAGCATCGCGACCAGCACCTCGACGGAGTAGAACCTGACCTCCTGGGCGAACCGCGAGATGCTCGGGATCACCGCGAACACCAGACCGGACGTCAAGCCTGCCCTAGCCCCGGCCAGGTGGCGGCCGATGAGCGTGACGCACGCCGCGGCGCCCGCCATGGCGAGCACAGACAAGGCACGCATCGCGTCGGCGGAATCACCAAACGCCGCCATCCAGAAGTGCAACAGCAGGTAGTACGTCATCTGGGTCGCGCCGGTGTAACGCGCGGTCGCGATCAGGCTGGCCACCGGCCGGCTAGCGAATGACCAGCTCGCCAGTTCGTCGCGCCATAGCACCGGGCGCCCGACCTGGTAAAAACCGAGGACCAAGGTCGCCAGCGCTGGCCAGCACCATGGCACGCGCGCGGCCTGATCGGCCAGATCATCAAAGGCCGTTCGCATGGCCGGTATCCCGGTCTCGCCCCCGGCGAGCGGTCCGGCCGCCGGACGTTGCTCTATGTATTCGCCCGTGGTCACCGGGACTGTTCTTCCGTGAATTGGTTCCTGGCTGGCATTCCGGCGCCGCCTCCCCGGCGAACCTTAACCCTTCATGAGACAGCCAGCGGATGCGATTCGTTGCTTGCGAAGCCTTTTTTCTTGCCCGCACCGCTCGGTGCCAGCACCAGGAACGGCGGGCCAGGGCAGGCACGAACCCGGAGGCGAACCAGCCCTGGCGCTGGGCCCCGCAATGGCCAAGGCGCCAGCACGCCTGGGCCCACTGCCGCTTAGCCATATTCGAATTAATTGTGTGTCATCGACCCTCAAATAAGGAAGTCAATGACACGCAATGACGATTATCGTCATTTTACAGCCGGTTCGCCTGGGAGTGCGATTTGAAACACGGGCAACCTGACAACGCTGGGCGCATATTCGCCATTCGCGCAAGCCCTGGGCAGCGCCATAAGGCCAGGCGAGGGCCTCACTAGACGAGGCTGAGGCCCGATGCGCCCGGGTCACCGGAAGGGCCGGAACACCAGCCCATGCCCTACCATCAGCAGGATGACGGTCACACTGCTTACCAGCCAGTCAGCGCCGACGACAACGGACGCCGATGCCCTCGTCATCGGCGTGTTCCAGAGTGCGGATGGCCCTGTTCCCGCGTCGGATACGGACGAGTTCGACCTGATGGGCGCCCTGACCGCGTTTGGCGCGACGGGCAAGCTCGAAGAACTCACCAGGGTTCACACGGCCGGGCGCCTGGCGGCACCGGTCATCATCGCCGTCGGCCTCGGTTCCGAACCGGAAAACCCCGGTCAGGACCAGGGTGACCGGCAGGCCTACCTGGAACGACTGCGCCGCGCGGCTGGCGCCGCCGCGCGAGATCTGGCCTCCGGCCGGGCGAAGCGCGTCGCGCTCGCCCTTCCCGCCGACCAGCCCGACGAGGCCGAGGCGGTCGCGCTCGGCGCGCTGCTCGGGGGCTACGCCTTCGGAAAGTACCGAACGGCCGCTAACACGGCGCGCGATGTCGAGCAGATCGTGCACACCACGCACGAGGACGCTGTCAGCCGGGCCAGGATCTTGGCCGAGGCGATGACGCTCGTCCGGGATCTGGTCAACACGGCTCCCGCCGACATGGTGCCCGCGGACTTGGCCGCCGTGGCCGAGCAGACTGCGTCCGATCACCACCTGGGCTTGCAGGTACTCGACGAGAACGACCTCGCCAAGGAGGGCTTCGGCGGCATTCTCGCGGTGGGCATGGGTTCCACTCACCCGCCGCGGCTGGTGCGGCTCGAATACAACCACCCCGACGCCGCCCGCACCGTCGTCTTCGCGGGCAAGGGCATCACGTTCGACTCCGGCGGCCTCTCGCTTAAGCCGCCGAAGGCGATGGAGACGATGAAGGCCGATATGAGCGGCGCCGCGGCCGTGCTGGCCGCGCTGCGGGCCATCGCCGAGCTCGGTCCCGCGGTGAACGTGATCGGCTACCTCCCGCTCGCCGAGAACATGCCGGGTGGCGGCGCACAGCGGCCCTCCGACGTCATCACCATCTACGGCGGCAAGACCGTGGAGGTGCTGAACACCGACGCCGAGGGCCGGCTGGTCCTCGCCGACGCCCTGGCGCGATCGGGTGCCGACGGGCCCAGCCTGCTCGTCGACGTGGCTACACTGACAGGAGCGCAGACCGTCGCGCTCGGCACTCGTACGGCCGGGGTGATGGCCAGCGACGATTCGCTGGCCGCCGAGGTCGCGGACGCGGCGAAACGGGCGGGTGAGGCTATGTGGCCGATGCCGTTGCCTGAGGACCTCCGCAAGGGCCTTGAGTCAACTGTCGCGGACCTCGCCAACGTGTCAGCCGACCGTGGCGGTGGCATGCTCGTCGCCGGGCTGTTCCTGCGCGAGTTCGTGCCCGCCGGAGTCCGTTGGGTTCATCTGGACATCGCCGGTCCCGCTTTTAATGACGGCGCGCCCTATGGGTACACCGTCAAGGGCGGCACCGGGTCCGCGGTCAGGACCTTGGTGCAGATCGCGACGGATGTGGCGGAGGGCAAGCTTGCCGGAGTTGAGTCCAGCCAGGCCGCCGGCAAGTGAAATGATGAAGACTGGGTAAGCCGATTAAGGCTGACTAAGGAGGCTTGAGGGGTGGCAGAAGGCATCGGCAGCTACGACATCGTCGTCCTTGGCGGCGGCAGCGGCGGGTACGCCTGCGCGCTGCGTGCGGCCGAACTCGGCAAGCGTGTGGCGCTGATCGAAAAGGACAGGGTCGGAGGGACCTGCCTGCACCGCGGCTGCATCCCGACCAAGGCGCTGCTGCACGCGGCTGAGATCGCGGACTACGCCAGGGACAGCGCGTCCGTCGGCGTCCTTTCCACCTTCGAGGGCATCGACGTCCCCGGGGTGCAGTCGTACAAGAACTCGGTGGTGGACCGGCTCTGGAAGGGCCTGCAGTCCACGATCGCGAGCAGGAAGATCGACACCATCGAAGGTGCTGGGCGGCTGGAATCCCCGACCAGCGTCAGGGTCGGGGACGCCGTCTACGAGGCCGAGCACGTGGTCCTCGCCACCGGATCGCAGCCGCGCAGCCTGCCCGGTCTCGACATCGACGGCGAGCGGGTGATTACCTCCGATGATGCGCTCACGCTGGACCGTGTCCCGGCATCGGTGATCATCCTTGGCGGCGGGGTGATCGGGGTCGAGTTCGCCAGCGTATGGCGCTCCTTCGGCGCTGACGTGACGATCGTGGAGATGCTCCCCCAGCTGGTTCCGCTCGAAGACGAGACGAGCGCGAAGCTCCTGCAAAGGGCATTCCGGCGCCGCGGTATCCGCTTTGAGCTCGGTACCAGGTTCGAATCGGTCAAGCACACCGACACCGGCGTCACGGTCACGCTCGAGGGCGGTAAGACCCTCGACGCCGAGCTGCTGCTGGTCGCGGTGGGCCGCGGCCCGGTCTCCGCCGACTTGGGCTACGAAGAAGCCGGCCTGGCCATGGAGCGGGGATTCGTGAAGGTGGATTCGCTCTGCCGCACCAACATCCCGTCCATCTCAGCCGTCGGTGACCTCATTAACACCCCGCAGCTCGCCCACGTCGGGTTCGGCGAGGGGATCATGGTCGCCGAGCGGGTCAGCGGCCTGCCCGTGACGCCGATTGACTACGACGGCGTGCCGCGGATCACCTACTCCGACCCGGAGGTCGCCTCGGTCGGCCTCACCTCGGCGCAGGCCACCGACCGCGGGCTGAACACGGTCGAGTTCAACTACTCTCTCGGCGGTAACGGCCGCAGCGTCATCCTGCAGACGCAGGGCGCGGTTAAGGTCGTCGCCATCTCCGAGGAAGACGGCCCCGGCCGCGTGGTCGGCATCCATATCGTCGGCAGCCACGTCGGTGAGCTCATCGCGGAAGCCCAGCTGATCTACAACTGGGACGCCGAGCCCGCGGACGTGGCCCAGCTCATACATCCCCATCCCACCCAGTCGGAGGCGATCGGCGAGGCGATGCTCGCGCTGGCCGGCAAGCCTCTGCACGTCCACGCCTAGGAGTCGGGAGAATCATGTCGGTCTCCGTATCCATGCCGCAGCTCGGTGAGAGCGTCACCGAGGGCACCGTCACGCGCTGGCTGAAAAAAGAAGGCGAGCGCGTGGAGGTGGATGAACCGCTTCTTGAGGTGTCGACGGACAAGGTGGACACCGAGATCCCTTCACCCGCGTCCGGGATCTTGCGAGGCATCGCGGTCGACGAGGACGAAACGGTCGCCGTGGGCGCGCAGCTCGCGGTGATCGAGGACAGCGAGACCAGCGAATCTGCTCCCGCGGCCGACGACTCGCCCCCGGCCGGGGCCATCGAGTCGCAGCCGCCCGAGGACGCCCCGCAGAGTTCCGCCCAGGGCCAGCCCGCCCCGGCCGCCAGCTCCTTTGGTTCGCAGCCCAACTACGCTCCCCCCTCCCAGCCGGCGCCCCCCGCCCCCGCCCCGTCCGCGCCTTCCAGCGAGGCACCCGGCTACGCGCCGCCGCCCGCCTACGGCACGCCCCCTCCTGCCTACGGCCAGCCGAGCCAGGCCGGGCCGGCCCAGCCGTCCGCACCGTCTGACCAGAACGGGTCGGCCGGCGCTTCGGATTCGCCGGGCCAGGCCGCCACGGCGCCGCCGACGGGCGGCGACGCGCCTTACGTCACCCCACTGGTTCGCAAGCTGGCGGCCGAGCACTCCGTGAATCTTGAGGATGTCACCGGGACCGGAGTCGGCGGACGCATCCGCAAGCAGGATGTCATCGAGGCTTCCCGGGCCCAGCCCGCACCGGCCGCACCGCCCCAGAGCCCGCAACCGCAGAGCCCGCAGCCGCAGAGTTCTCAGCCAGCCCAGGAGAGCCGTACATACGCCGAGACGCAGCCTGCGCCGGCTACGTCCCAGCGAGAGACGAGCACCCGTCCCGCCGCCCCCGCGCGGCCGGCCGTGGTTCCCTCCTCGCTGCGCGGCACGACCCAGCGCATGTCCAGGCCTCGCCAGGTGATCGCACAGCGGATGGTCGAGTCGCTGCACGTCTCGGCGCAGCTGACCACGGTGGTCGAAGCCGACGTGACGCCCATCGCCCGGTTGCGTGACCGGGCCAAGGGCGACTTCGAAGCCAGGGAGGGCGTCAAGCTGACGTTCCTGCCGTTCTTCGCGCTCGCCGCGGTCGAGGCACTGAAGGTGCACCCCAAGCTCAACGCCGTCATCGACGGGGATCAGGTCACCTACCACGACGCCGAGCACGTCGGGATCGCGGTCGACACCGAACGCGGGCTGATGGTGCCGGTCATCCACAACGCGGGTGACCTCAACATCGGCGGTCTCGCCCGTAAGATCTCCGATCTTGCGGAGCGCACCAGGTCAGGCCATGTCGGCCCGGATGAGCTGGCCGGCGGGACGTTCACGCTCACCAATACGGGCAGCCGCGGTGCCCTGTTCGACACCCCGATTATCAACCAGCCGCAGGTCGCGATCCTCGGGACGGGAACCGTGGTGAAGCGGCCCGTGGTAGTCGAGGATCAGGCCCTCGGCGAGGTAATAGCGGTGCGCTCGATGGTCTACCTGGCGCTCACCTACGATCACCGTCTCGTTGACGGCGCCGACGCGGCCAGGTTCCTCAACACGGTGAAGAGCAGGCTCGAAGAAGGGGCTTTCGAAGCAGAACTAGGCCTCTAACCGCCGGTAACGCTGACAAGGATGCACGGGGCGCATGAAGGTCGCAGTTACCGGCTCGTCCGGGCTCATAGGTACGGCGCTGATGGCCAGCCTGCGCAGCGACGGCCACCAGGTCATCAGGCTCGTCCGGCGTCCCGTCCGGTCCGGCGACGAGGTCCGCTGGGACCCGCGCGCGGCCGACGCGGGGTTCAGCCCGTCCAGTCCAGGAGCGCTGGACGGGCTGGCCGCCTGCGTGCACCTAGCCGGAGCGGGCGTGGCGGACCACCGCTGGACGGCGAGGTACAAGGCCGAGATCAGGGCCAGCCGGGTGCTCGGTACCCGCGCGCTGGCCACTGCTCTGGCCAAGCTGGACTCGCTGCCCCAGACCCTGGTGTCTGGCTCGGCCATCGGCTGGTACGGCGACACCGGCGGCCAGGACGTGGACGAGTCCGCGCCCGCCGGAAAGGCGTTCCTCTCGCGGGTGGTCCACGACTGGGAGGCAGCCGCCGAGCCAGCCGCCGACGCGGGCATTCGCGTCGTACACCCGCGTACCGGCCTGGTTCTCACCCCCGCCGGGGGCATACTCCCCCGGCTGCTTCCGCTGGCCAGGTTCGGGGTATGCCCAAGGTTCGGTTCGGGCCAGCAGGTGATGAGCTGGATCTCGCTCGCCGACGAGATCGCGGCGATCCGGTTCCTGCTCGACCGGAAGGACATCAGCGGTCCGGTCAACCTGACCGCTCCCGCACCGGTCACGAACTCCGAGTTCACCGCCGCCCTCGCCGCCGTCGTCGGCCGCCGCGACCTGCCCTGGCTCCGGGTTCCCGCCCTGGCGCTGCGACTAGGTCTCGGCGAGTCCGCTAGCGAGCTGCTGACCAGTGCCCGCATCGCGCCCAGGCGGCTGACCGAGGCCGGCTACGAGTTCCGGCACCCCGCCCTGCCCGAGGCCCTGGCCGCGGAACTCACCCGCTAGGCCGCGGAACTCACTCGCGAGGCCGCGGGAACGGCTGCTGGGGCGTCGGCCGTGCTACGTCGGCGGCCGATCCCGTGAGCGATCAGCCGATCTCGGCGAGAGCCGCGCGGAGCAAGGCGGACCCCGCAGAGGGCCCGGACTCGAGTTCTGCGGCCAGTTCTGGCACGGTGCAGACTCTGCGTTGCACCGCCGCACAGACGGACAAACGCAACGCTCTGCCGTCGGCAACTCGATGGGATGAGCACATCCACCACATCAGGCCCAGGCGATTGCAAGTGATGACGCCTTACCGCGGCCACGCCAGTGATCAGGCTGCCAGGCCCGGTATAGGCCAGGGCTGCCATATCGCGCTGATCGGAGGTTACCGTTCCGGTGACAGCGAGGTAGATGCCTGGAAGCAGGCGCTGCCAGGGACCGCCCGGTGCGATGCGCAGCTGCAACGCCTTCGGTGACATACCGCAGGCAAAAGCCTGTGTTCTGGTGATCACCGAATACTGCTCCTGCAGCACCCAGTTCAGGCGCCCCGTGTTGAATTCGGACTTTCGCGGCATGCGCACACTTTGTCACCGCCTACTGACAAAATGCCGCCTACCACCCCGCGGACCACCGAACGCAAGGAAGTCGATGGCACATAGCACCCCTTAGAAGGGGTGCTATGGCACTTC
>JBEKKH010000355.1:0-8087 GCA_050010815.1 Streptosporangiaceae bacterium
GCGTCGGCCAAGGCGCAGGCCGCGGCGCTCGCGGCGGACCTGAAGATCACGCCGTCGAACGGCAGCCGCGACGCCGACCCGTCGGCCGGCATCAGTGTCACCGCGGCCAAGGGCACGGTGACGAGCGTCGCCGTCCAGTCCGCCGGAGACTCGGTGCCCGGCCGCATGACCGACGGCGGCAAGACCTGGCACAGCACCTGGACCCTGTCCCCCGCGCGTAGCTACACGGTCACCGCGACCGGCACCGACGGCGGCCGCAAGATCACCACCACGAGCACGTTCCGGACCCTGTCCCCGGCGCAGACCTTCTCCACCGAGATCTACGAGGGCAGCGGCCAGACCTACGGGGTCGGCATGCCGATCATGCTGATCTTCAGCCAGCCGATCACGAACCGGGCCGCGGTCGAGCGGTCGCTGGAGCTGACCACCTCCCAGCCGGTGGTCGGCGCCTGGTACTGGGACGGCGACGAGCACCTGGACTTCCGGCCGCGGGACTACTGGCCGGCCAACACCACGGTCAGCTTCGACGGCCACCTGAGCGGACTGCAGGGCGCCAAGGGCGTCTACGGCACCGCCGACCTGACCCAGTCCTTCACCATCGGCCGGTCGCTGATCGCCGTGGCCAGCACGACCTCGCACTACACCCAGATCTACCTCAACGGCAAGCGCATCTACCAGTGGCCGATCAGCACCGGCCGGGCCAGCCTGCCCACGCCCGACGGCACGTACGTGAGCGTGGAGAAGCAGAACCCGGTCCGCATGATCGGCGGCGGCGCGCCCGGCAGCGCCGGGTACTACAACGAGCTGGTCAACTACGCCGTCCGGTTTACCTTCAGCGGCGACTACTACCACTCCGCGCCGTGGTCGGTGGTGGACCAGGGCAGCACGAACGTCAGCCACGGCTGCGTGAACCTGCCGCCGCCCGACGCGGCTACGTACTACAACATGTCCATCCCCGGCGATCCCATCACGGTCACCAACAGCACGGCGGCCGGAAAATGGGACGACGGCTGGACCGAGTGGTTCCTGCCCTGGTCCCAGTACCTCAAGGGCAGCGCACTCGGCTTGGCGGTGCAGGCGGGCCCGCAGGGCAGCACGTTCGTCAGCCCCTCCTCGCTGCCCGCCGACACCGCCACCGCCCCGCTGCAGACCTCGGCCGCGGGCAACTACTACGCGGGCACGGCCGGCCTGTCCTAAGCCGGCCGTCCTGGGCTGGGCGGCTCGTGGTGGCTCGGCGGCTCGTGGTGGCGCCAGTCCTGGCCGTGGTGGCGCCAGTCCTGGCCGTGGGTGGCGCCGGTCCTGGCTGCGGCGCACTTTTCGGGCCAGAGGACAGTGCCGCTTAGCCATGTCCGACCCCATAAGGGCAGGCACGCAGTTTCTTCAGCACCATCAGGTCTCTCGCCTCACTAGGAGGCATGTTTCGAATTTATTGTGTGACGGTGACCCCCTTATCAGGGCATCAATGAACACACAGGAACGATTATCGTCATTTGCCGCTGGCTCGCCCGGCAGATGACGGGCCGGGACACGTTCGCAGGACAGTCCGGCGCTTGCTCCCGGACAGCAGCCAGGAATTAAGCGGCCTAGGGCCAGAGGGCGGGATGGGTTTGTGCTGGGTGTGGCACCGTGCACAAAAGGATGTGCAGGGTGCCACACCCATACCCATGCGCCCTGGGGTGTAAGGGGCTCGAGGTGACTTGTCGTGCGGATCGTGCGCACAGGTCGGGCCGTAAGCGGGTAGGCGCGACGGCGAGGGTTGGCGCGACGGCCAGGCGGCTTCCCCAGAGGGAGGCGATGCCCTGGCCGACGCCGACGCCGATGCACATGCTGGCCGCGCCGCGGGCGGCGCCGCGCGGCGCAGCTCGTGCAGCAAGGTGGTGATGATCCACGCCCCGGAACAGCCCAGCGGGTGCCCGATCGCGATCGCGCCGCCGTTGACGTTAACCCGGTCCTGATCGCACCTGAGCATCGATCACGGCCACCGACCGCGCCACGAACGCCTCGTTGACCTGTAGCAGCTCCAGCTCGTCCAGCCACCAGCCGGCCCGTCCCAGGGCCGGGTTCATGGCGGGCACCGGCCCGATCCCCATGTAGTCCGGACGGACGCCGACCGCGCCCGCTCCGGCGCTGGCGAGACGGCGCTGGCGAGACGGCGCTGGCGAGACGGCGCTGGCGAGACGGCGCTAGGAGGCTGGCCGCGCCCTGGCGTCGATCTGCCTGGCGATGGCGAGGGCCTGGTTGATGGGGATCGCGTAGCCGCTGATCTTGAGGCCGGTCCCGGCGCCGGCCACGGTGATGCCGATGACCTGGCCGTTGAGGTTGACCAGTGGGCCGCCTATTTCCATGGCGGGTGCGGACTGCAGTAGCGACTGCATCAGCCCGGACTGGCTGTTCCCGCCGACGGACGCAGAGCGGTTCAGGGCGACCAGGAGACCGGTGTCAAGAGCCACGGCGTCCTGGGTACCGCTGGTGCCGACCGCGGTGTCGAAGACCTCGCCGCGGATATGGTACGAAAGCTGCTTGGACGCGTAGGTGTCGTCGGCGAGCGCATCGGAGTTACCGACCGCCAGGACGGGGAACGCCCGCCCGCCGCCGCCCTGCAGCTGGAGCAGCGCCAAGCCGACGGCCGCGTCCGTGCCGAGGGTCGTGGCCTTGAACGTGCGGCCGGAAAGCACGTACCTCGCGGTGAGGGAGGCGGCTCCGGACGGCTGGTAGGTGGTCAGCACCTTGCCCGACGGCGTGAGGACCAGCCCGATGCCGACGGCCTTCCCGCCCGAGACGATGTGCACCAGGCCGGGTGCGGTCGATTGCAGGATGTTGGTCTGGTTGTCCTGGGCCGTGCCGTCGTCGTCCTCGACGAACACGCCGCCCGACGTGGCCGGCGAGGGAATGGCCGACGCAAGCGGGGCGGCACCGGGCGCATCGATCAGCCTGGTCAGCCCGAAGCCCGCGCCCAGGGCCATGACCCCCGCGGCTACACAGGCCGCGAGCCGGGCGCCGCCGCCCAGCCCGGTCCGGCGCGGAGCCGCCCGCGGGAAGGCCTCACCGGACCGCGTACCCTCGGTACCAGCACTGGATTCACTGCTATCGCTGGATTGAGCAAGGTCGGCGTCGACGGCCACCGGCGATCCGGCCGGGTTGTGGACTGGCGGCCGCTCCTCGCTATCGCTGGTCCCGCTGTCGTGCATCTCGCCGTGCTCCTCGCTCAGAAGTCCTATGCGTGGTGATCTTTGCTGTCTGCGTGGTCCTGGCCAGCCGTGGCTGACCAGGAAACCTCGCGGGGCGCCCGGCTCGGTGACCCCGGGAGTTTCCCGGGGTCACCGAGGTGCGGACTACCTCGCTGAGTGACCTTGTCAGGGTTGGACCGGGACCCTACATGCCGGACGGGTCCATCAGCTGGTGGTGGCTGCGGCCGTGGCGCCAGTGCTGTCCCGGCAACGGCTGGGCCGGCAACGGGTCCCCTGTCTTTCCTCCGCCGCCACCGGTACCCCCGCCCGCACCTGCGGTGTTCGTCGCCTGCTGCGGAGCGGTGTTAAAGGTCGCCGACGTGGCCGCACCGGCCCCGTTGAGGACGACGGTGACGGTGTTGGTGAGGCCGAAGTTCTGGCAGCCGAGGTTGGTAAAGGACATGTTGAGCCGGTTGGCCAGGAAGTTGAGCAGGTTGTCACCCACCGCCGCCACCGGCGAATTGCCCGTGGCCAGCAGCGTCTGGTTGGCCGCCAGGAACGGCGTCTGGATGTTGACGATGTTCTGGCAGAACGCCATCGGGCTGCTGGTCTGGTTGGTCTGCGCGCTGATCGGCGCCTCGCCGATCTCCGACCGGTACAGGTTGGTCTTGGCCGGGTCGAGCTGGCCGTTGGCGTCCAGCACCATCTCGTCGTTCTCCGGCACCAGGGCGGCGAGCGCGGGCTGGTTCTTGGCGGCCAGCAGTTCGTCAAGCGCCTGCGAGGTGGCCGGCGTGCCGTTGTTGCCCAGGTCGGGCGCTTCGAATGGCGTGCACCCCAGTGTCGGGTCCATGAAATCGTCGAGCAGGGCGTTGTCGCTCCCGTTGACCAGCACCTGAGCGCCGGTCAGGTTGGCGGCGTTGGCCGCGGTGTCGACCGCCGTCTGGCCGGTGGTCGGGTCGAGCAGGTACAAAGTGGTCACGTTGTCACTCGGGTCCTGGTCGACCATGTCGTAGTTGCGCGTGGTGGGGCAGGTGGTACCCGTCCCGAGCGCGCCTGCCGTCGGCACGATCTTCGCCGAGGTGCCCGCCGCGGGAACGGTCAGCCTTCCCGCACGCTCCAGCGCGAGCGCCGTGTTGAAGAAGTTGATGCCGTTGCAGAACGACACCTGGCCGAAGACCGACCCGTTCAGGCCGTTGACGCACCGGCCCTGGGCCAGCGCATTGGGCGTCGCACCCACCTGGGTCAGGTCGGTGCCGTTGAACCCGAAGTCGATGGTGACGACAGCGTTCCTGGGCAGGTTGGGCACCACCGGCGCGATGGCCGGCGTGGTTCCCGCGGTGATGACCAAGGGGTTGTAGACCGACAGTGCGCCGGTGCGCGGGTTCAAGATCGTGGCCTGGACGAACGCACCCAGGTTGGCCGCATTGGTCATCTGGCAGCCGGATGCGGCAGGCGAGGTGCCGGCCGGGCCGGTGAGCTGATAAGGCGTCGACAGGCCCTTCGCGCTGAGCGGGTTCGCCGGGACGATGATGTCGCAGTTGACATTGGCTGTCGCCGTCGCAACAGCAGGCGTGGTCGACGTGGCCGAGGCCGAGGGGCTGGCTACTGCGGAAGCGCTCCCGGACGGACTGGCGTCGGCCCCAAGGGCCGACTGGTCGATCTTCGTGGTAGAACCGCCCGAGACCGCCAAGACGATCCCGAGAGTCAGGCCCAACGCCATCGGGATGGCGAGGGGGACCGCAATACGCGCCGCACGACTCTTACCTCCGCGACGGCGCCCTGCGGACCGATGCTCATTGAGCATTCAATCCACCTCCATTTAGGTGTCCGCTGTGACGCTCCCGGTGGATCACGCTAGCCCGTAAGCGAGGTCGGCTCAGGGAATTCAGAAGATTCGCGGTTCGGCCGGTTTTTAGCGCGTTACGCCGTCAAAACCTGAGTAATTTATTGCCAATTCATTACGCCGCAGGTGAAAGACCATATGAATAGATCGAGATTGCTTCGTGATAGAAGAGCGAGCCGCACGGACCGGACCGCCATCGATTGCTGACACGTAGGGTAATTATTACGCCTCTCACTGTTACGGCTGAATCTTGCGGAGAGGTTACGAGGACATCCGGCCCTGGGTCAGCCCGGGCAGGTCACGGGCGCACAATCAGCCCAACGCCTTGATCCGGGCCCTGCGGCACTGCTCCGCGCTAAGGGCGAGCCGCCCGCGGCCAGCCTTTGCGGCCGCGGATCCCCCGCCGACGCCATGTCCGGCCGCGGATCCCCCGCCAACGCCATGTCCGGCCGCGGATCGCCCGCCGACGCCATGTCCGGCCGCGGATCGCCCGCCGACGCCATGTCCGGCCGCGGATCGCCCGCCGACGCCATGTCCGGCCGCGGATCGTCGGCTGGGCAATGCCTGGCCGGGGAATACGGGGCCGCGCATATTGGCGCAGTTAATCCGGAGCCGCCGACGATGAGAAAGTACCGAGCGATAACCATGGTGGCGGCGATATTGCAGTGCTGCGATTGGGTAAATATGGGTTTCACGGGGCTGCCTTGCTGGACCAGGCCCCAGACGCAACACGGGAGCTCCTGCGGCCAGATCGCAGGAGCTCCCGTGGGCTAGTTTGGTGCTGGTCGCTACTCCCCGGACGGGTCCATCAGCTCGTGGCCATCACGGCCGACCCGCGGGGCCGAACCAAGGAACTGGGAGATCAGCTCCCCGAGGGAGGACGCCCCCGTGGCGGGGGTGGTGCTGGCCGCGCTGCCCGCGCTGGCCGCCCCGCCGCCTGCGCCGAAGGTGTCAGAGGCCGTCTGCGGACCGGTGTTGAAGGTCGCCTCGGTGGCCGCGCCCGCCCCGTTCATGACGACGGCGACGGGGTTGGTCAGGCCGAAGTTCTGGCAGCCCAGGTTGGTGAAGGACATGTTCAGCCGGTTCGCCATGAAGGTGAACAGGGTGTCGCCCACGGTTGGCACCGGCGACGGACCCGGGGCGAACAGGTTCTGGTTGGCCGCCAGGAACGGCGCCTGGATGTCGACGAGGTTCTGGCAGAACATCATCGGGCTGCTGCTCGCCTGGTTCTGCGCGTCGACCGGCGCCTGCCCGATTTCGGACCGGTACAGGTCGGTCTTGGCCACGTCGACATCGCCCGCGTTATCCAGCACCATCTCGTCGTTCTCCGGCACAAGGGCGTCGTTCCTGGTCTGATTCCTGGCCGCGAGCAGCTCGTCAAGCGCCTGGGAGGTGGCCAGCGCGCCGTGGTTCCCTAGGTCGGGCGCCTCGAACGGGCTGCACCCGAGCATCGGGTCCAGGAAGTCGTCGACGAGGGCGTTGTCGCTCCCGTTGACCAGGACCGTGGCGCCCGGCATGCGCGCCGCGTTGGCCCTGGTGTCCTGGGCCGTCTGGCCGGTCACCGGGTTGAGCAGGTACTTGGTGGTCACGTTGTCGCTCGGGTCCTGGTCGACCATCTCGAAGTTGCGCGTCGTCGGGCACTCGGTGCCGCTCCCCATCGAGCCCGCCGTCGAGACCATCTTCCTGGCGAAACCGGCCGACGGCACGACCAGCTTCCCGGCACGCTCGAGCGCGAAGGCCTTGTTAAAGAAGTTGATGCCGTTGCAGAACGACACCTGGCCGAAGGCCGACCCCGCCTCACCGTCGGTGCAGTGACCCTGCGCCAGCGCCTCGGGGGTCGCGCCCACCTGGAACAGGTCCGTGCCGTTGAAGCCGAAGTCGATGGTCACGACCGCGCCCTTCGGCAGCTTCGGCACCACCGGCGCGACGGCCGGCTTGGTCCCGGCCGTGATGACCAGAGGGTTGTACACCGCCAGCGCGCCGGTGCGCGGGTTCAAGATGGTGGCCTGGACGAACGCGCCCAGGTTGACCGAGTTGATCGTCTGGCAGCCGGAGGCGGCGGGCGTCGTGCCGGCCGGCCCGGTGAGCTGGTACGGCGTGGACAGGCCCTTGGCCGTCAGCGGGTCCGCCGGGACGATGATGTCGCAATTGGGATTGACCGCCGAAGACGAGACGCCCGCCGCGGCCGAGGTCGCCGCCGACGGGTTGACCTTTGCGCCCTTGCCGCCTGACGGCACGAGAATGATCCCGAGGGTTAGGCCCAACGCCATCAAAATGGTGAGGGGGGCCGCAATGCGCATCACGCGATTTTTTCTACCGTGACGACGCCATGCGGACCGATGGCCGCTGAGCATTCAATCCACCTCCGTTTAGGTGCCAGCCGTTCAGGTGCCGACCGTGACACTCCCGGTGGAACACGCTAGACCAGCGGAGATGCGGGGATCGGGAAGTTCGGGAGATTTGCGTTTTGTCCGGTTTTGCGCCAGAAATCCCGCCGGAACGCGACCCATTTATTGCCAAGTTCTTACGTCGCAGGCTACCGGCCACGGGCAGGCTCGAGATTGGACCGTGATAGGAGCGTACGTTCGGCTGAAGGCCCTGGCTGCCAGGCCGTTAGCGCGAAGAGTAGTTAAAGAAATTCATTCCGTCACGACCGGTTCTTGCCAGGAGATTACGGGCACCAGGGCCGGGGCGGTCACGGCACCCGGCGCGGAGCCGACGGCCGTCCGCCCGCCCCGGCGGAGGGCCGGCGCCGGGCCCTGCTGACGGACAGCTTTATGTGCCCGCTGCGCATATCACGATAATCCCGATTCTTCTTCGGTATTCGCCATTCCGTGACCAATTCCGCGAGCGGCCGTTCCGGGCGGGCGAATGGCACGATCAGGACGCCCGCCGCGGCCCGGCCGGCCGGCCCCTCGGGCGGCACGCGGCGCCGCCTCGCACCGCCGGGGGCGGCCTCGGCCCCGCGCGGCCAAGACCGGCCGGGGCCCCCGCGAGCCGGGGCGGCGTGGCGGCCACACCGGCCCGCCGACCGGTGTTCAGGCCGTCGCCGGACTAGTAAACTTGTGTTTTTGCTG
>JBEKKH010000356.1:0-8077 GCA_050010815.1 Streptosporangiaceae bacterium
TCGGGTGGATCTTGGACGCGAACCCGAGCTGCGCGAGGCAGCCGACCTCGAGGTAGGGCCGGCCGAGGTTCCTGGCAAGCTCGGCGCCCTCCCGGAGGTGACCTTCGGCGTCCGGGAGGCCCAGCGACCACGCCTCGACGGTGCCAAGATTCAGCAGCGCCAGCGCCCGCAGGTCGCTGTCGGCCGCGATATCGTCCTCCGATTGCCCGGTGACAGGAAAGCTGAGGCGTTCGGCCTGCTCGAGAACGCTGGCCAGGTGACCCCGCCGGCGCGCCAGCGACAGCCGCACGGCCGCGATCGCCACCCGGAGACGGCGCTGACGATCCGGCGATGCCATCTCGGCGTGCGCTTCGGCGACCACCAGGTGGGCGGCCGCCTCCTCCAGGCGTCCCTGGATGTAGTCGGCCGTGGCCCGCACCAGGGCCAGCTCGGAATGCTCCGTGCCCGGCGGGAAGGCCCTCACCAGCGCCTGGATCGTCTGGGCCTGCCCGTCGAGGGTCAGGCTGAAACAGTGGTCAGCCAGCATCCGGGCCGCGGCGGGCCAGTCGCCCGCCGCCTGGGTGTGCCGGATGGCGTCGGTTACCTGGCCATGCTCGAGCAACCACTCCGCCGCCCGCAGGTGCAGCGCCGGGACTTGCTCGGGCAGCGTCCGACGCAGCTCCAGCCGGAGCAGATCACCGAATAGATGGTGGTAGCGGAACCAGGTCCGCTTGGGGTCCAGCGACACCACGAACGCGTTCGCGTCCTCAAGGTCAAGCAGGATCCGTTCTGAGCCCAGGCGGCCGGTCAGCAGGTCAGCGAGCTCACCGTTGACCCGGTCGAGCAACGCGGTGCGCAAGAGCAGGTGCTGGACCTCGCCCGGCTGGCGTTCGAGCAGCTCAGCGATCAGGTACTCCGCGACCGTACGGTCGCTGCCGGAGAACTCCGCCACGAACCGCTCCGGGTCATAGTGACCTTCCAGGGAGATCGCCGCGAGCCGCAGACCCGCGGCCCACCCCTCCGTCCGCTGATGCAACAGGGCCACACCAGCCTCCGACAGCGCGATACCCGAGGCAGCGAGCAGCTCACGGGCCTCGCGGCCGGTGAAACGCAGATCCGCCGCGCGGATCTCAGCTAGTTCCCCAGCCAGGCGCAGCCGATGCAAGCGCAGCCGCAGATCACGACGCGTGGCCAGCATCGCGTGCGCGTCCGGGGGAAGGCTGGTCAGCAGCCGGGTGAGCTGCGCCAGAGCGTCCGGCGAGTGCAGCTCATGCAGGTCGTCGATGACCAGGGTGATGTCGCCGCGCACACCGGCAAGTTCTGACCGCACCCGGTCGACCATCGCCCGCCCGTTGAACTCGGGTACCGCCGTCGGCGGTTCCGCGCCGTGGGCGGTACCGGTGGCATGACGGACCGCGCCGAGCAGGGCCAGCCAGAACTGCTGCGCATCCTGCTGCGCCCGCTCCACCTGCATGACAGCCAGCCGGTGCCGCTGACCCGGACGGCCACCCCAAGCCTGCAGCAGCGACGTCTTCCCGCTGCCGGCCGGCGCCGAGATGATCGTCACCTTCTTCACCGCCGCGCGATCCAGCGCAGCGAGAAGGTCACCCCGGTCGATCAGCTGGAGAGTTGCCCGAGCCACGTCAAAGGCCTGCCTCGTGTCTGCCTGATGCCCTGCCGCCGACGCCACAGTCCTCTCGGTATCAGGCCAACGCCCAGCCTGTCAACGGCGTGCATTCCGGTTCTGGCTGGCCGGCCTGGCGTGCTCAAGACGTGGCGCCTAGGTCCCTCCGGTCCCTAGGCGATGGCAATCACGGCGGCTGATCGTTCCCGGGCCGGGTGCAGCACGGAGGAGCCCAGCCAGTGGCTGGCTCTCAGCGCGAGTTCCACGTCATGGCGGTTCTTGCCCACCGGCTGGCCGAGACTCTCCTCGGCCTTGCGGATGCGGTACTGGACCGTGTTCTTGTGCAGCATCAGCCGTTCGGCGGTGGTCTTGTAGCTGCCCCCAGTTTGCAGGAAGACCAGCAGGGTCTCTCGCAGGCGAGCGTGGTGCTCGTCGTCAGTGGCCAGGCCCGCCAGCGTGCTGAGCACCCAGGCCCGGAGCAGATCCGTGGACCCGAGCATCATCGCGACGGAGGCGACCTCGCTGAACGCTACCGTCCGCGGCGAGGGAGATACCATGGCGAGCGCGACGGCCTGCGCGGCGATGGCTTGCTGGTGGGTAAGGCGGAACCCCGCGGTGCCCTTGGCCGCATCGCCGAAGGCGAAATGGATGTCGCCGTCCACGCCGACCGCGCTGGCCGCCGAGTCGAACGTGTCCCGGATGCCAAGCGGCAGCCACGCCCAGGCGCTGGATTCGTCGCAGGGCAGGAACACCGGCTCGCCGGAGCATACCGCTTGCGCGGCCACGTGACTGACCGCCTGCTCAAGCCGGCTGATCTCATCAGCGGCTCCCGCGGCGTCGCCCGCCCAGCACACCAGGCCCACGTGGTACTGGCTCAGGCGGTACCCGAGGGTCACCTCGGCGGCGCTCACATCGATCCGCTCGCCCGACAGCAGGTCGTGGATCCGGGCGGTTCGTGCGGCGCTCCGGTTCCGCAGCCAGTTCTCTCGCTCCTGCGTATAGGCCGCGACCACCTCTTCGGATGTCTGGTCGATGTAACCAGCCACGATCCTGGACATACCCAGCGTGACGGCACTGATCATCTTGGCGTCACCGATCTGCCGGGCCAGTTCCCTGAGCAGCCAGTCCGAGAAACGGGCATGTCCGACCCGGTAGGAGCGCAACAGAGCGGTCAGCGGAGTACCTCGCTGCGCCAGCCGGCGCGCGTACTCCACGGCCGCGGCCGGCGCTGCCACGCTGGCTAGGTCGATCCGGTGCTGCATGATCTGCAGGCAGGTATCGACGTTGCTGTCGACGCTCGAAGCAAGCAGGGCGAGCAGCGGCTTGTCGTTGCGTAGCTGCGGGATCTCCCGGATGATCACCAAGTAGACATCCTCGCGCACCGCGTCGGCTCGGCGGCCTACCGCCGCCGCGACCTCGGCCATGATGCCCGGCCATCGCTCGGCGGGGAATGCGGCGGCTATCTGGACCATATGCCGACGCCAGCCAATTCGCGGAGTGCCCGATGATCTCGCGCCAGCCTCACGAGAACCTCCCCGCCTTCGCCCACCACGGGTCATGTCTGCGACCGCCCGTTGGCTCTTCACAACAGATTTAGACTGCCTCCTGGGAAGGTGATAGGTCATCACCGGATCATGGTGATTCAGGCCGTTCCCGCCGCCTGCGGCGGGCATGAATAGGCGTTGCCTTTGGGCACGGCGTAGGTTACAGCCATGTGGCCCATCGACCGGCCGCCGCGGTGGGTGGACCGGAGCCAGGAGCTCGCGACCCTCCGTGCTGGGGTTGAGGCTCTCCGCCATGGCAGGGGCACGGCGGTCTGGGTGGAGGGCGAGCCCGGCATCGGCAAGTCGACCCTGGCCGCCGAGGCCCTGGCGCCAGCCAGCGAGCTCGGGTGGGACATCGGGTGGGGGGTCGCGGACGAACTCGCCGAGCGGCTGCCGCTGAGCGTGATCCAGGACTGCCTGCAGGTTCGGCTCAGTTCGCCCGACCCTCGCCGTGCGCACGCCGCCAGGCTGCTGCGCAACCAGCGTCTCGGGCTGTTCGCCGACGGCGACGCGTCGGCTTCGGGTGTCGAGGTCCTGATGGCGATGGCGGACGAACTGTGCGCCACCGCCTCGACGGTGCTGATCATCGACGCCCTGCAGTGGGCCGATGATGCGTCGCTGCTCGTGTGGCACCGGCTCGCCGCCTCCATCGCTCAGCTACGGCTGCTGCTGATCGCGACGTGCCGATCGGATCCCCGCCGGCCGGAGGTACGGCAGGTGCGCACGTCCCTCGCCCGCCGCGGCGGGACAGCGGTCACGCTCGGGCCGCTGCCCGAGGCCGATGTGGCCGTGCTGGTAACGGCCATGCTCGGCACGCCGCCTGCGGATACGCTGCGTCAGCTGACCGGTCAGGCCGCTGGAAATCCCCTGTACCTGCGCGAGCTGGTCGACGCCCTGGTGCGTGACCGGGTCGCCGACGGCCTCTTGCCGGCCAGGGAACAACTGCCGGCGTCGCTGGCCGCCGTCCTGAACGACCGGCTCAGCTCCGTCTCGGCGCAGACGGCACAGATCCTGCGGACCGCTGTGCTGCTCGGCGGAAAGTTCACGGTCACCGACCTGGCCGTGCTGCTGGGCAGGCCGGTATCGGAACTGGCAGCGGGCCTGCAGGAGGCGGTAGCAGCCCACATCCTGGTCGGCTCGGGTTCCGAACTAGCGTTCCGGCATCAGCTGATCCGGCAGGCACTGTACGAGAGCATGCCGACGGCGTTGCGCACGGCGCTGCACGCCGAGGCGGCGCGACAGCTCGCAGCCACGGATGCCGATGCCCTGAGCGTGGCCCAGCAGCTTTTCGCGGCGGGTCAGCCGGGTGCGGGCTGGGCTCGAGCCTGGCTTGTCCAGACCGCGCCCACGCTGACCACGCAGGCACCGCAACTGGCGGCCGACCTGCTGCGAGGCGAACTGGATAAGGCGCCGAGCGGTGACGAAGCCCGGGAAGGGCTGATGGCCAGCCTGGTACGAGCCTTGCTCGCCGTCGGCTCCTATGACGAGGCGGCCGAGCAGGCCAGAGCGGCGCTGCTGGTGATGACCGACCCAGCGTGGCGGGCGGACACGTACGCGGTGCTCGCACGCGCCCAGGTCAGCGCGGGCCGCAGCGATGAGGCGATCTCCACCATCGGGCAGGCACTGGCGTCGGCAGACCTGCCCCGCACCTGGCAGGCCCGCACGCTCGCCCTGCTGGCGATGCTCGAGCGGGCCGGCACCGGCGACCTGGACGCGGCCGACGTGACCGCCCGGCGGGCCCTCACCATCGCCGGGGAGACCGGCGACGCGTTCGCGACGGCTCACGCCCTGACCGATCTGTGGCTGAGCCATGGCGTCAGGCGTAACCATGCCGCCGCGCTGGACTATGTGGACCAGGCCCTGCGCGTGCTCGGCGACGATCCCGGCTACGCGGACCTGCGCTCGTTCGCCGTCGATGGCCGTATCTTCACCTTGCAGAATCTCGACCGCTGGCCAGAAGCGGAGGTGGCCCTCCGGCAGGCCCGTGAGTCCGCCCGGCGCGGCGGCGGTCCTGACCGAACGACCTGGGTCGCCGCCGCGGCGCTGCGGTACTGGCTCGGCCAGTGGGACGACGCGCTGGCCGAGCTGCGCACAGATGAGGACGATGCTCCCGGGCTCACGTATACGTTTCTGCGCGAGCGCTGGCCGGCGCTGCTTGTGCACGGGGTGGCCGCGCTCATCGCCGGGCGCCGGGACCAGCGTACGACCGCCGATCGGCATCTCCGGGCGGGATTGGTTCTCCCCGTGCTGCGGATCCCCGACCGCGAGAACCGGGATTTCCTGGTCGCCGCGCAGGCCATGGCGCTGGAGCAGCGCGGCGAGACACGTCAGGCCATGCAGATGCTAGCCGCGATCTTGCCGCGGCACGACGGTGAGATGACCCTGACCCACCAGTGGCTCCCGGACCTGGTGCGGCTCGCGATGGCCGCCGGCGACCGGCTGGTGGCACGGACCGCGGCGCGGGCCTGCCAGGAGGAGGCCGCAGCTGAGACCCAGCCGGCCCCGGCGGCCGCGGCCAGCTTGCGGTGCCAGGGACTGCTTGGATCTGATCCGGCCCCGCTCCGGGACGCCGTCGCGCATTACCGGACGGTCGGCCCGGCGGTGGAGTTGCCCGCCGCGGCGGAGGACCTGGCCGCCGTGCTGGCCGAACGCGGCCGCCGCGATGAGGCACGGGACGCGCTGAACGAGGCCGTCACCTGGTACGAGAGCCTGAATGCTCGCTGGGACATCCGCCGGGCCGACAGCCGGCTCCGTCCCTATGGCATCAGGCGGGGCGTCCGCGGTCCGCGCGGGCCGCGGGGCGCCTCTGGCTGGGCCGCGCTCACGCCGACCGAGGTCAAGATCGCCGCGCTGGTCGCCCGGGGCGACTCGACGCCGGAGATCGCCCGCGGCATGTTCTTGTCCCGGCGCACGGTGCAGACCTATATCTCGCACATCCTGGCCAAGCTCGACGTCAAGAGCCGAGCGGAGATCGTCCGCGAGGCGTTGCGCCATGGCATCTCCCCGTAGCGACTCCCCGGTGGCGACGACGAGGGGCAGCTCTCACCTGTTTAGGTGAGAGCGCGCGAGGTCGCCTTAGCCGACCATGTAGGTAGGGTGCGGTTTGGAGGCATTGTCATGGTCGACGTGGTGCTGCGGGGGCGATCCGAGCCGATGGCTACCGCCCTCGGCCTGGTCCGCAAGGTCGTCAGGACCGGCCAAGGTGAGGGCCTGGTCATCACCGGAGAGGCCGGAATCGGCAAGTCTGCTCTGCTCACCGCCGTGCTGCGGGAGGCCACGCGATTGGGCGCCGCGTGCGGGACGGTGCGAGGGGATCGGATCGGCCGGATCGTTCCCGGCGGCCCGGTGCTGACCGCGCTGCGCGACGGCCCCGATCCGGTCCTGAAGGCCGGGACGGCGGAACCGCTGGCGGCACTCACCGGCCAGCCGCTACGGCTGCTTGACGCCGTGGCCGCCGCGCTGGAGCAGCGCGCCGCCGAGCGCGCGGTCGTCATCGCGGTCGACGACGCGCAGTGGCTGGATGACCTGAGCGCGTTCGTGCTGCGTTCGCTGCCGGGCCGGCTGCCCGGCTCGCCGGTGGCGTGGCTGGCCGCCGCCCGTACCGCGGACCTGCCGTTCCTCGCCGGGGCGGTCGGCGAGTCTCCCCTGCGCCGGCTCGAGCTCGGCGCGCTGGCGGACAGCGACATCATCGCCATCGCCCATGACCAGCTCGGCGCCCTTCCCGGGACCGCGACCCGGCAGATGCTGGAGCAGGCGGGCGGTAACCCGTTCCTTGCGGTTCAGCTGATCGGCGGGCTGCTGCACGCGCAGACTCGCGGTACCGATCCGGATGGCCTGCCGGGCGAGCTCGTCCGCGCGGTCCAGCGCCAGCTGCGGACGCTGCCGTCGCAGGCAGTCGAGCTGGTCAAAGTGGCCGCGGTGTTCGGCGAGCCGCTGCCCCTCGATGACGCGAACGAACTGCTCGACGGTTTGTCCGCGCAGGCGGTCGCCGAGGCGGCGGACGAGGCCATCGAGGCCGGGATGCTCAGCAGCGAGCACGGCGCGCTGCTGTTCCGGCATGGCCTGGTCCGCGAGTCGGTCTACGCCGGCCTGCCGGAGCGGACACGCCAGTTCATCCACCTCACCTGCGCCCGCCACCTGCGCGAGGCAGGTTCTGACGCGCTGGCCGTGGCGGCGCACGCCAGGGAAGCCATCACACCAGGCGACGAGGCGGTAGCGCTGCTTCTCGCCGATGCCGCCGGCGAAGCGGTGACCTCGATGCCCAAGACCGCCGCCGAGCTGATGCTGACCGCGTTCTGGGCGCTTCGGCCTGGTCAGCCGAACTGGCTCGCGCTCGGCGAGCGCTGTGTCGAGCTGCTCAGCCTGGTCCAGCGGTGCACGGACGCACTGGCCGTCGCGGACAAGCTGATGGCCTACCTGGACCACGACGAGTCGGCCGGCCGCCTCGAGATCGCCCTGTCCCGTGCTCTGTGGCTCACCGGCCGGTGGCAGGAATCGGAGGAACGCAGCCGGCTAGCGCTGGAACGGCCGGGGCTGTCGCCGGCGCTGCGCGCACGGCTCGAGGCCCTGCACGCGCTCACGCTGTCCCGGGTTGGCTCCCCGGCCGTGGCGCAGCCCGTGGCCGAGCACGCGCTGGCGGTCTCAAGTACCGCCGCCGACCGTACCGGCCGCCTGTTCGCCTGGCACGCACTTGCCGAGATCGCGCGCAACGCCGGTGACCACCGCACGTCGCTGTCGCATTTCCGGCAGCTCCGCACCGAATCCGAGCCGGCCTACTTCGCTCAGGAGATCATGGCACTGCAGCACCTGGACCGGTACGCGCACGCCGCCACCCTGCTCGGCCAGGCGTGGCAGCGGGCAGGCAACGACACCGCGGCCATCTTGCCGTCCCTGCTGTACGCGCAGATCTGGCAGGACTACAACCTGGCCG
>JBEKKH010000357.1:0-8355 GCA_050010815.1 Streptosporangiaceae bacterium
TCCGGGTGCAGCCGGACGTCAGGCGCCGTGCCGGGCTGAGCCGCAAGATCCGGGGCCAGATCAGCGGTGCCCGAGTCGATCAGCACCAGCCGGACGCCGGTTCCCGCGAACGCCGGGGCGTGCTCCCGGCTCACCAGGATGACCCGGGGGCGGCCTTCCGCACACATCTGGGTCAGCCGGGCCGCCGGCAGGGAGGGATCAAGCGGCAGGTACGCGCCGCCCGACTTCAAGACGGCGAGCAGGCAGCGAATCGCGTCGCTACCACGCTCGAGGCAGACTCCGGCCAGCACGTCCGGGCCGACCCCCAGGGTCCGGAGATAATGGGCCAGCTGATTCGCCGCCGCGGCCAGCTGACGGTAGGTCAGCTGGATTCCCGCGGAGATCACCGCGACCGCCTGCGGCGTACGGGATGCCTGCTCATCGAATAGGTGCTGAACGAACCGCACCTCATGCCTGTGCGGAGTGGCATCACCGCCTTCCGGGACGCGCCCAGGGGCGTCTGGCCGGGCCGTTCCCCGCTCAGCTTCCCTGACGCTGGCTACCTCTTGAGCTGACACTACGTACGGTTTATCCGTATCTGTCATGTGTCACGGTTCTGCGCGCGCCGCTCGTTTGCTGGGACCACGTGATCAGACCGTTCTGTTGGGTGAGCAATAGGTGCTGGCCGGAAGATTCTTTCTCGCCCGACGCGGTACCGAAACGGACCTTTCGGCTTCAATTTTTACCGTAAATGCCCTAAGCAGTCACAATTTTCACTTCAATTCATCTAGTTCTCAATAAGAGTAACATGATCTTCATGACAAGCCCGCCGCCTTAATGCCAGGATTAACGACTTATCGGTTTATTGCCGGGCCTGACGATGGGCATGCGGTGCCCCTTTCCGGGGGAAAGATGAGAGCTAGGGGTCGGGGCGCACTGCCGGGCACGGCGAGCAGTGGCGAACCGGTGAGCTTGGGGGGACTTTGACGTCACGGCGGTATGTGCTGATCGGTTATGCCAGCTGGGTGACATTGCTCATCGCGGCGTACTACGCGTGGCCCGGCCTGCGGGCGGAGACGTGGGGCCTGATCGGCCTGAGCGGCGTGGTCGGCATCGTGACGGGGGTGGTCATCAACCGCCCGGCCCGTAAGGCGCCGTGGCTGCTGCTGGCCGCCGCGAACCTGAGTTTCACCGCTGGCCAGGTGAGCTTCCTCGTCCTGACGCTTGTGGTGAAAGAAAGGGTGCCTTTCCCCTCCTTTGCGGACGTTCTTTACCTGGCCACCTATCCGCTTTATGCCGGCGGCGTGCTGATTTTTATCCGGTGGCGGAGTCCGGGCAAGGACCGGCGCAGCCTGATCGATGCCCTGACCCTGACCGTGGGGCTGGCCCTGCTGTCGTGGATTTTCCTGATCCTGCCCTATGTCCACAACCCCGGGCTTTCCTGGCTGCAGAAAAGCGTGGCGATCGCCTATCCCCTCGGCGACGTGCTGGTCCTGGCCATGATCGCCCGGCTGCTCGCGGCGGGCACCGTGCGGGCCAGGTCCGTCCAGCTGCTGACCCTGGGTACCCTCGGGCTGCTGGCGTCCGACGTATCGTTCGGCGCGATTCAGCTTCACGGGACGTTCCAGAACGGGACGATCGTCGACCTCGGCTGGGCGGTCTTCTACGGCGCCTGGGGCGCGGCGGCCCTGCACCCGGGCATGACGGAGCTCACCCAGCCGGTGGCGCGGCAGCAGGCGGAAACGTCGCCGGTCAGGCTGACCGTGCTCCTGCTCGCGTCGTTCATCGCGCCGGTCGTGTTGTTCATCCAGTCGGTTAACGGCCGGTATCCCGACGACGGCGTGATCGCGGTGTTTTCCGCCGTCCTTTACCTCCTGGTGCTCTCGCGGCTGTGGATCGTGGCGTCTTCGCACCGGCGCGCCCTCAGCCGTGAACGCGCGGTGCGGGTGGCCGGTGCGTCCCTGGCTTCGGCGGTCACCGTCACCGAGGCCGCGATCACCATCAGAACGGCGGCGGTCGCTCTCATCGACCCGCGCGCGCCGGGTGAGGCCCTGCTCGTGGTGCGCGAGGATGACACGCTCCGCCCGGTGTCCGCCGCGGACGGCGATGCGCCGCGGCTGGCCGAGCTGGCGGAGCTGACCGAGACCTGCCTGCCCCTGCTGACCGGATCGCGCCCGCTTTTCCTGCCCGCGACCGACCTCGGCGAGCGGGCGGCCGTGCTCGTCCCGGGCTGTGACGGGATCTTGCTCTGCCCGCTCGCGCTCAACGACCGGCCGTCCGGAGACCACCTCATCGGGGTGCTGGCGGTGTTCGGTAAGCAGCGAATCCTGGCCGACCTATCGGCGACCCTGGAGATCCTGGCCCAGCAGGCCGCGCTGGCCGTCGAACGCGTCATGCTCAACCAGGAGATTACCCGGCAGAGCGGTGAGGCCTACTTCCGCACGCTGGTTCAGGACACCTCGGACGCCATCCTGATCATCGACGACGACGGGACGGTCCGGTACGCGACCCCGTCCGCCACGAGCATTTTCGGCGACATCGCCGTGGAGGGCGTCCATCTCTGGGACCTGGTCAAAGACGGCGAGGGCCAGGCCGTCGCCCGTACCCTGGCGCGGATGCGTGAACACCCGGATCCGGCCTCGTACCACGAAGACCTGCGGATCACGCGCCGTGACGGTGTGGGCGTCCACGTCCAGGTGCGGTGCAGCGATCTTCGTGGTGACAGCACCGTCAGCGGACTGGTGCTGACGCTGCGCGACGTGACCGAGCAGCGCCAGCTCGAGGAGGAGCTGAAGCACCGGGCCTTCCACGACGCGCTGACCGGGCTGCCCAACCGGCTGCTGTTCCAGGACCGGGTGGCTCACGGGGTGGCCCGGAGCCAGCGTAACGGGACGACGGCCGGCGTGCTCTTCGTGGATCTGGACGACTTCAAGGTCGTGAACGACACGATGGGCCATAGCGTCGGCGACGAACTGCTGGTGATGGCGGGAATACGGCTCGCGTCCGTGGGGCGTTCCTCCGACACGGCGGCGCGGCTGGGCGGCGACGAGTTCGCGCTCCTGATCGAGGATGTCGCGGACGCTGCCGGGGTGGACACCTTCGCCGAACGCATCGTCCGGGCGTTCGGCGAGCCCTTCGCTCTGGCCGGCGGATCAGCGATCTCGACCGCCACCGTCGGCGTGGCCACCACCGAGGACAGCGCGGACGTCGACGAACTGCTCCGTCATGCGGACCTGGCCCTCTACGCCGCCAAGGCGGCCGGCAAGCGGCGGTGGCGCCGGTACCTGCCGGTCCTGAGCGTCGGCATGATCAGGCGACGAGAGGTTCAGGCGGCGCTGGAAGATGCGGTGAACAACTCCGCCTTCACCCTCGTCTACCAGCCCATCGTGGAGCTGACCAGCGGCGAGATCGCCGGCTTCGAGGCCCTGGTGCGATGGCCTCATCCCGAGTGGGGCATGATGCAGCCCGATCAGTTCATCGAGCTGGCCGAGGAGACCGGCCACATCGTCCCGCTCGGTTCCTGGGTGCTCGGGCAGGCGGTCACGGAGATCGTCCGGTGGATCCGGCTGGCCCCTGACCATGCGCCGATGTACGTCAGCGTGAACGTGTCGGCCCGCCAGTTCCGTGATCCCGGCTTCGTCGACGGCGTGCGGAGGGTCCTGGCGGAGTCCGGCCTGGCGCCCTCGGCGCTGATGCTCGAGCTCACCGAGAGCGTCCTGCTGCGCCGGGACGACCGGGTCCTCTCCGACCTGCGGCAGTTGAAGGAGATCGGCGTGAAGCTCACCCTCGACGACTTCGGGACCGGGTACTCCTCCCTCAGCTACCTGCGGGAGCTGCCGATAGACGGGCTGAAGATAGACAAGTCTTTCGTCGACGGGATCGCCATCTCCGCCCAGCGGCTGGCCCTCGCCGAAGGCATCGTCCGGATCGCCAGGACACTTGAGCTCAACGTGATCGCCGAGGGGATCGAAACGGAGGTCCAGCGAGATCTGCTGGTCTCCATGGGCTGCCGGTTCGGGCAGGGGTATCTGCTGGCGATGCCGGTGGAAGCGGGCCAGGCCGAGGCGCTCGTGCGGACGGGGCGCAGGCTGATTCCCGAGCTTCCCCGCATCAGCCACTGACCGCGGTCAGTACCCGGCCGAGTCGGCGTCATCCCGGCCCGTCTCGGCCGGGATGTGATCCAGGGCCCGCAGGAAATTCGCCGCCCAGTAGGCGACGTCGTGCTCACGTACCCGCCGCCGCATCGAGCGCATCCGGCGCCTGGCCTCGGCGGCGCTGACGACGGTGGCGCGCACGATGGTGTCCTTCAGGCCCTCGATGTCGTGCGGGTTGACCAGGAAGGCGCCGCTGAGCTCGTCCGCCGCCCCGGTGAACTCACTCAGCACGAGCGCGCCGCTTTCGTCGTTACGGCAGGCGACGTACTCCTTGGCCACCAGGTTCATGCCGTCCCGCAGCGGGGTGACCAGCATGACGTCGGCGGCTAGGTAGAGCGCGGCCATCTCCTCCCGCGGGTAGGACTGGTGCAGGTAGTGGATCGGGGTGGACCCGACCTCGGCGTGCCTGCCGTTGATCCTGCTCACGGTGAGCTCGACCTCATCGCGCAGCTCGCGGTAGGCCTGGACGCGCTCCCGGCTCGGGCTCGCCACCTGGACCAGGACCGCGTGCGGCGGCCCGAGACGGACCTGGTTAAGCAGCTCGCCGTAGGCCTTGAGCCGGTGCAGGATGCCCTTGGTGTAGTCGAGCCGGTCCACGCCGAGCAGGACGATTTCCGGCTGGCCAAGCGCCTCGCGGATCTCCTGGGAGCGTTTCCTGACGTCCTCCCGCTCCGCCATCAGGCTGAGGGCGGCCGAGTCGATCGAGATCGGGAACGCCGCCGCATGGACCTCACGCGTTCCGTCCGGTCCGCCCACCCTGACCGTCGGCCCGCGGGTGGTCAAGCTGGTGGCCCGGCGGCAGGCGCGCAGGAAGTTCGCCGCGTCGGCCCGCCGCTGGAAGCCCACCAGGTCCGCGCCGAGCAGGCCCTGGATCACCTGCCGCCGCCAGGGAAGCTGAGCAAAGATCTCATAACCGGGGAACGGGATGTGGTTGAAAAAGCCGATCCGGACGTCCCTGCGCCGCTCGCGGAGCAGCTGCGGGACCAGCTGGAGCTGGTAGTCGTGAATCCAGACGGTCGCGCCGGGCGCCGCGTGCCTGGCGGCCGCTTCCGCGAAGCGCTCGTTGACCGCGACGTACGCCTCCCACCAGTGCCGGTGAAACTGAGGCGGTGCGATGACGTCGTGGTAGAGGGGCCACAGGGTCGCGTTACAGAAACCCTCGTAGAAGTCCCGGACCTCCTCGGTGGACAGGCCTATCCCGACCAGGGACAGGCCGGCGGTCTCGAATGGCCCCGGGGCCGGCCCCGCGTCACCGGACCAGCCGATCCACACGCCTCCGGCCTCGCGCATGACGGGCTCGAGCGCGGTGACCAGGCCGCCGGGGCTGGACCGCCAGCTCGTCCCGCCGTCTGGCTCCTCGACCCGGTCCACGGGCAGACGGCTGGCCACCACCACGAAGTCGTGGCCCGCGTCGGCCGGCTCGGCGGTGACACTGGAATCCCTCGTCGAAGACATTACAGTCAACCATAGCCAATCCGGGCCGCCGCCGGCCGGACCGGCAGGTCAGCGAGCCCCTGAGGGTGGCGCGGGACGCGGCGTACGCCCGGCCGGCCGTGCGGCTAAGGTTGCTACCCGGCTCGCGGTCCGGCAATCATGCGGGCGGGGCGAACAGGCAATCGTTCGCCACCGCTGAGCCAGTCCCACCTGCTGCGACCCGACGCCATCGAGGCGGTGTTCGCCCGGGCCGCGGGTCCGCTCGGCGTCGGCGAGGTCCGGGTGTACCTGGTCGATCTGCAGCAGCAGGCGCTTGAGTCATTGCCGCCTCCCGACGGCGGGGACACCGAAAGGCTCGCGATCGACTCGACGATCGCCGGGTATGCGTACCGGACGGTCACCGTCCAGCACCGCCCGGCCGGTGACGGCTACCGGGTGTGGGTTCCCCTGGTCGACGGCACCGAACGGCTGGGCGTGCTGAGCCTGCTGGTCAGCGATGTCGGCCAGGCCATGCTGGACAGGTACCGGGCGCTCGCGTCGCTGGCCGGGCTGATGATCGTGGCCAAGAACTCGTACAGCGACACGTTCGCCTATACCCGGCGCACCGAGAAGATGGCGCTGCAGGCCGAGCTGATCTGGTCGTTCCTGGCGCCGCGGACGTTCGCGACCGACCGCGTCCTGGTCGCGGCGACGCTCGAGCCGGCCTACGAGGCCGGCGGCGATGCCTTCGGGCTGGCCAGGCGGCTGCCCGACCATCCCGAACGCAGCCTGATACCGTGACCGCGGCCCCGATCCGGTCGCGCTGATCGCGCTGGCGGTACCGTGGGCGGGATATGCGGCTGATCATCGTGGGCGCCGGGATCGTCGGCGCCGCCTGCGCCTATGCCGCCAGCGGCCTGGGTGCGCAGGTCACGCTGGTCGACGCGGAGCGGCCCGGCCGCGCCACCCCGGCGGGCGCCGGGATCATCTGCCCGTGGACCGCGTCCGTGGCCGATCCGGCCCGGTACGACTTCGCCCGCACCGCCGCGCGCGAGTACCCGGCGCTGATCGCGGGCTAGCCGAGGCCGGCGAGCCGGACGTGTCCTACCGCCGGGTCGGGGCGCTGCTGCTGGCCGGCGACGACGATCAGCTTGAGCAGGCCAGGCAGCGGATCACCGCCCGCCAGGCCGGGGCGCCGGAGATGGGCGAGGTCCACCTCATCGACGAGGCCCAGGCGCAGCGCCTGTTCCCGCCGCTGCGCCCCGGCGCGGCCGCGGTGCACATCGCGGGCGCGGCCCGGGTGGACGGCGGCCGGGTCACCGGCGTCACCGTTGACGGGGAGCCGGCCGAGGCGGACGTGGTGGTAGCCGCGGCCGGCGCCTGGACCGCGCCGTTCCTGGCGCCGGCCGGGGTCACGGTGAACGTCGTCCCGCAGCGCGGCCAGATCGTGCACATCGAGCTGGCCGGCGCCGACACCAGCCGCTGGCCCGTGGTGCTGCCCTCGGCCACCGGCCACTACCTGCTGGCCTTCGACGGGTCCCGGGTGGTCGCGGGCGCGACCAGGGAGACCGGCTCGGGCTTCGACGTCCGGGTCACGCCCGGCGGGCTGGCCGAGGTGCTCACCAACGCGCTGTCCGTCGCGCCCGGCCTCAGCGCCGGGACCCACCTGGAGACCCGGGTCGGCCTGCGCCCCGTCGGCCCGGACATCCGCCCGCTGCTCGGCCCGGTCACCGGCGTCGAAGGCCTGGTCGTCGCGACCGGCCTGGGCGCGTCCGGGCTCACCATGGGCCCGCTGGCCGGCGCCGTCGCCGCCCGGGTCGCGCTGGGCCTGCCGCCTGGCTTCGACCTGACCCCGTTTGACCCGCTACGTTCGTGACGGACGCGAAGCAGCAACAAGCGGCCTGGGACGTCTTACCTATATGGAGTCTGATGAGCTAGGCGGCGCGTCCGCCCTGCGCTGGCCCGACCCGGGCCGGACCGAACCGGGCTGGACCGAACCGGGGCGGGCGGATCCGGGCGGCCCTGGTACGCGGTCCGCACGGCCAGACGCCGCGGACGGCGCGGAGGCGGCGATCAGCGCGCTCTACGAGGCGGCCGCCGTGGGCCTGATCCGGCTCGCCTACCTCATGCTCGGCGACCGGCCGGCCGCCGAGGACGTGGTCCAGGACGCCTTCTGCGGCCTGTACAGGAACTGGGACCGGCTGGCCGACCACGACCGCGCGCTGGCCTACGTCCGCTCCTCGGTGCTGAACGGCTGCCGCTCGGCGCTGCGCCACCAGGCCGCCGGGCGCCGGCTCACCACCTACCAGCCGCCGGCCGCCTCCGCCGAGGCCACCGCGCTCGGCCACGAGGAACGCCGCGAGGTCATGCAGGCGGTCAGGCGGCTGCCCGACCGCCAGCGCGAGGCGCTGGTGCTGCGGTTTTACCTCGACCTGCCCGAGGCCGAGATCGCCCGCATCATGGGCCTGCGGCCGAGCTCCGTCCGGTCCGCCACCCACCGCGCCCTCAAGGCGCGGGTCATGATTCCGCTGGAAGACAAGCTCCGCGCGGCCATCCACGCGACCGCCGAGGAGATCCCCGCCGACCCGCCGCCGCTACGGCTGGATTCGCCCAAGCCGACCCCGCGACGCCGGCCCTGGTCCCGCCCGAGCCTGAGCGCGGGCCGGATCCGCACGGGCTGGGGCGGCCGGAACCCCTGGCTCGCTCCGCTGGCCGCCGCGGCCGTGGTCGTCGCGGTGATCCTCGGCTCGCTGGCCGTGACCGGAGGCGGGGCCGGCCGGGCTACCCCGGCTACCCCGGCTACCCCGGC
>JBEKKH010000358.1:0-8047 GCA_050010815.1 Streptosporangiaceae bacterium
GGCTATCTCCGACCGAATACCTTATGGTTCGCCTGGCTCCGGTAGCGTGCGATCCTTTTGTTACTACGCTGGGGTCTAGGAAAGAGAGGTGATCCCGGTGGGCGCAGTTGTTGCCGTCATCGTGATCCTGGTCATACTCGGGATAATCGCGGCCACGCGCACGTTCAAGGTGGTGCAGCAGTACGAGAAGGGCATCATTTACCGGTTCGGCCGGGTCCTGCCGGAGATACGGGGTCCCGGGCTGACCATCATCCGGCCGATCGGTGACCGGATGGCCAAGGTCAACATGCAGATCGTGGCCATGGCGGTGCCCGCCCAGGAGGGCATTACCAGGGACAACGTGAGCGTCCGGGTGGACGCGGTGGTGTATTTCCGGGTGGTCGACCCGATCAAGGCCACCGTGAACGTACAGAATTACATGTTCGCCATCTCTCAGCAGGCGCAGACCTCGCTGCGGTCGATCATCGGCCAGTCCGAGATGGACCAGTTGCTGGCCGAGCGGGAGACGGTAAACCGGGAGCTGCGCCGGATCATCGACGAGCCGACGGAAGGCCCGTGGGGCATCCGGGTGGAGCGGGTGGAGATCAAGGACGTCTCGCTGCCGGAGGGCATGAAGCGCTCCATGTCGCGGCAGGCCGAGGCCGAGCGTGAGCGGCGTGCCAGGATCATCACCGCCGACGGCGAGTACCAGGCGTCCAAGCGCCTGGCCGCCGCGGCGAACGTGATGTCACGGGACCCGGCCGCGCTGCAGCTGCGGCTGCTGCAGACCGTGGTCGAGGTGGCGGGCGAGCGGAACAGCACGCTGGTCATGCCGATTCCGGTCGAGCTGCTCAGGTTCTTCGAGAAGATGGCACCCGGTCCGGCCGCCCCCGAGCCCGAACCGATCAGCGAGCTCGATGACCTCGGCGACGCGGAGGTAGCGGCGGCCGAGGCGGCCATCTCGAACGTGAAGGTGCCCGAGCTCGAGGAGTCGTCCATCCCGCCGGTGCCCGAGGTGCCCGAGGTGCCCGAGGTGCCCGAGGTTGCGAACGCCGTCACCCCTGGGGTGCGCGAGGTCACCGTCCCCGATGTGGTCCAGGAGGACAGGGCGTAAGGTCGGTCCATGCCAAAGTGGGAGTACGCGACGGTGCCGTTGCTCGTGCACGCGACCAAGCAGATCCTCGACAACTGGGGTGACGACGGGTGGGAGCTGGTCACGGTGGTCCCAGGCCCCAGCTCCGAGCAGCTGGTGGCCTACCTGAAGAGGGAAAAATCGTGACGGGACCGGCCGAGCGGCTGGCGTCGCTCGGGCTGACGCTGCCCCCGGTGGCGGCGCCGGTCGCCGCGTACGTGCCGGCCGTGCGTACCGGCGGTTTCGTGTACACCTCGGGACAGCTTCCGACGGTGGACGGAAAGCTCCCCGCCGTGGGCAAGGTGGGGGCCGAGGTCAGCGCGTCGGACGGGGCCGAGCTGGCCCGTACCTGCGCGCTGAACGCGCTCGCCGCGGCCGCCGCCGCGGCCGGCGGCCTCGACGCGATCGGCCGGATCGTGAAGGTCACCGGCTTCGTGGCGAGCGCGCCCGGCTTCAACGGCCAGCCGCAGGTGGTGAACGGGGCGAGCGAGCTGCTGCTTGAGGTGTTCGGCGAGGACGGCAGGCACGCCCGCAGCGCGGTCGGGGTCGCCGAGCTGCCGCTGAACGCGCCGGTGGAAGTCGAGTTGATCGCCGAGCTTCGCAGCTGAGCCGCACCGGAACGATCGGCTAGGAGCGAGCCCCGTGAACGAGCCCCGGATGGCCGGTACCCGGGTCACGGTGCCGGCGCCGCTGGCCGAACGTGCCCGCGAGCTAGCGGCCGGGCGGCTCACGCCCGTGGTGCCCGCCGACGCCGCGACCGTCATCCTGCTGCGCCAGCGTGCCGATGTCGAGGCGTACCTGCTGCGGCGGGTCAGGGCCCTGGATTTCGCGCCTGGCGCCTGTGTGTTCCCCGGCGGTTCCGTCGACGCGCAGGATGCCGATCCGGACATCGGCTGGGCCGGGCCTTCGGCGGCCGACGTCGCTGACCGGTTGAGCACGTCCCAGGAACGGGCCCGCGCCCTGGTATGCGCCGCGGTCAGGGAAACGTTCGAGGAATCGGGTGTGCTGCTGGCCGGCCCCTCCCCGACGGCCCTGGTGGACGACAGCGCCGCGCTGGCCCGGGACCGGCACGCGCTGCTTGAGGGAACGACGTCCTTCCGTGAGCTGCTCGCCCGCCGGGGCCTGCTGCTGCGGGCCGACCTGCTCGTCCCGTGGACCCGCTGGCTCACCCCGGAGGCGTCACACCGCCGCTTCGACACCTGGTTTTTCGCCGCCGCGCTGCCGCCGGGGCAGACCGCCGCGCTGGCGGCGTCGGCGGAGCGCCAGGACCACGGTGAGCGTGGCCACAGCGAGCCTAACCACAGCGAGCCTAACCACAGCGAGCCTAACCACCGGGAGTCGGACCAGGGCACCTGGCTGCGGCCGGCCGGGGCGATCGAGTCGGCCCGGACCGGTGAGATCACCCTGCTGCCGCCCACCGCCGTGACCCTGGGCGAGCTCGCCCGGTACGACAGCGTGGCCGCCGTCTTGGCCCAGCACCGGACGATGACCATGCGGATGCCCAGGGTAATGATCGACGGTGACCGGGCGTGGCTGGCCATGCCCCCGCCCGAGCCGCCCCCGGGTCAACCGTGATGCCCAGGAGCATCGACGGATTCCGCACGCCCCGGGCCACCTGCCTACTCGCGCCCAACCCGTCGCCGATGACACTGGACGGCACCAACACCTGGCTGATCGCCGAGCCGGGCTCGTCCTCTGTCGTGGTCATCGACCCCGGTCCGGACGATGAGGGGCACCTGCGCCGGGTATACGCCGAGGCGACCGCGGGCGACCGGCGGGTGGCCAGGATCGTGCTCACGCACGGGCACCCGGATCATTCCGGCGGGGTGGCGCGGTTGGCCGAGCTGACCGGAGCCCCGGTGCAGGCGGCCGACCCGGCGCGCCGGCGCGGGCCGGAAGGGCTGGCCGACGGCGACGTGATCACGGTGGCCGGCTGTGAGCTGCGGGCGGTCGCATCCCCCGGCCACTCCGCGGACTCCGTGTGCCTGCTGCTGCCCGCCGACGACGTCCTGTTCACCGGCGATACCGTGCTGGGCCGCGGGACCACGGTTATCGCCACCGACGGCAACCTGGGCGACTACCTGCGGACGCTGGAGCAGCTGCGCGACCTGACCGAGGACCGGCGGGTGGGCATGCTGCTCCCCGGACACGGCCCCATGCTCGCCGATCCGCTCGGCACCCTGGACTATTACCTGGCGCACCGGGCGGAACGGCTGGACCAGGTCAGGTCGGCCCTGGCGGCTGGGGCGAAGACCGCGGCCGACGTCGTCGCCATGGTCTACACCGACGTCGACAAGTCCGTCTGGCCGGCCGCCGAATGGTCGGTTCAGGCCCAGCTTGACTATCTCGCCGGGCGCTAGCGCGGTTACCTGGCGCGTTTGCGGAGGCGCTCGGTGTCCAGGATGAGCACGGAACGCGCTGAGATCTGCAGCCAGCCGCGGGCGGCGAAATCGGCCAGCGCCTTGTTCACCGTCTCCCGGGACGCTCCGACCAGCTGGGCCAGTTCCTCCTGGGTCAGATCGTGATGGACGTGCAGGCCGTCACGTTCCTGCTCGCCGAACCTGTCGGCCAGGTCCAGCAGGTTCTTGGCCACCCGGCCGGGCACGTCGGTGAACACCAGGTCGGCCGTCACGTCGTTGGCCCGCCGTAGCCGCCGGGCGAGCGCCTGCAGCATGTGCATCGAGACTTCCGGCCGCTCGAGCAGCCACGGGCGCAGCGCGTCGTGGGCCAGCGCCGCGAGCGTCGCGTCGGTGATGGCACTGGCCGTCGACGTCCTGGGCCGGGGGTCGAACAGCGAGAGCTCGCCGAACATCTCACCAGGCCCCAGCACGCTCAGCAGGTTCTCCCGGCCATCGGCGGCCGCCCGGGTGAGCTTGATCTTGCCGTCGAGCACGACGTACAGGCGATCCCCGTCTTGTCCTTCGAGGAATACGTGTTCCCCGCGTGCCATCTTGACCTCTGACGTCTGCCGGCGGAGCGTTCGTGCGCTTTCGTCGTCGAGCCCATTGAAAAGCGGTGCCCGCCTCAGCACTACTTCAGCGTCCTCCACCAGTCCTCCTTGCTGGCCCTGCGGGCCGCCGGCCACCTCGGCCGGCTAGCTGGCCAGCGATAGTTTCTGACTCTGCCCTATAAGTGTGAATCATCCTTGGTAGTGCGATGTGCTCGGGATCACATCACGCGCCTGCGCGGCGAATGGTAGCGACGAGACTAACCTCACACTGAGGCATACTCTAACTACTATCTGTAGTCACGGTACGCGGGGACGTGGGCGTGCGAGGTTCGGGGGTGCGGGGGCTTGAGCTGGACACGGAAGCCGGAGGGCCACAGGAGGCGTGGGGCGTTCAAGGTTCAGGTTTTTGGCCGTCGGTGCGGCGGTGTCGGCTGGGGCGGTGTCGGCTGGGGCGTGGTGCTCGGCTGCGGTCTGCTCACCGCGCTGAGCCGGCCGGCCGCGTCGCCGCACTGGCAGCTTGCGGGTAATCCGGGCCCGCCGAGTGCCGCCCAGATCCAGGCGGCGGAAAACCAGGTCAGGCAGCACCAGGCGGCGCTCGGCGCGGAGCAGGGAAAGCTGTCGGCCGCGAGCGTGATGCTGACCAAACTCCAGACTCAGGCCGAGGTGCTGACCGAACGCTACGACGAGACCCTGGTCAACGAGCAGCGTGCCGCGTCGGCCTATCAGGTGACTCAGGCCCGGCTCGACCAGGCCCAGCAGCAGGAGAACGTCAGCCGGCGCGGGGTGGCCAACCTGGCGGCGGAGGAATTCGAGTCCGGCGGCGGCTTCGACCCGGTGACCGCCATGCTCGGTGACGCGAACGGCCCGGAGGCCTACCTGAGCCAGGTCGGGCTGGGCCAGGTCCTGGCCCAGTCGGGAACCGATGTGCTGGCGTCGAACCAGGCCAACGACGTGGTGGCCGACGTGTTCCGGACCCAGGCCCACGACCTGCTGACCGCCCGGCAGGCCGATCTACGGGCGGCGAACGATCTCAAGCTCGCCATCGCTTCGGCGGTGGCCAGGCAGACCACCTTCGTGCAGGCGACCAAGAACAGCCGGGATACGCTGGCCGGCCAGCTCGCCGCCGCCCAGGCCCACGAGTCGGCGCTCCAGCAGGCCCGGCAGGCGGCGCTGGCGGCGGCGGCCCAGCAGGCGGCGGCCGCCGCCGCGCGCGCGGCGGCCGCGGCGGAGGGCAGCCAGGGCTCGACTCAGGCGCCGTCCTGGGCCTGGGGGTCGGGTGCCACCACCACCCAGGGCGATATCGCCGCCAACTGGGCCCTGACCCAGCTGGGTAAGCCCTACCAGTGGGGCGCGGCCGGGCCGGACAGCTACGACTGTTCGGGCCTGACCATGGTCGCGTGGGCGCAGGCGGGCGTCCCGCTGCTGCACTACACGGGGTACCAGTGGGAAGAGGGCCCGCATGTGCCGCTGAACGAGCTGCAGCGCGGCGACCTGCTTTTTTTCGCCACCAACACGTCCGACCCCAGCACGATTCACCACGTCGGGATCTACATCGGCGACGGCATGATGGTCGACGCCCCGTACACCGGCGCCTTCGTCCGGATCGACAGCATGTACTCACCGGGCGGCCTCATCGGCGCCGTCCGCCCGGCCGGCTGAGGCCCGCCAGGTCCGGGGGCCTGCGAGGTCCTGGGGCCCCGCGAGCTCAGGCGCCGCCGGGCGTCTCGAGCTGGCTGAGCACCCGGCCGTAGGCCAGCGACAGGAGCTTGATCACGTTGCCGTGCGCGCCGAGCGGGGCACAGCACTTGGCGCCGATGGCGACCGCGGCGTCGCTGATGGCCGCCTGATCGGCTTCCGGCCCGACCAGGCAGGGCGCCAGGGCGATCCGGGTCACACCCATGGCTTCCAGCTGAGCCGCCGCTGCCTCGATCGTGGGCTTGCCGTCCAGGGACGCCGCCAGGACCGGCAGCGCCAGCCGGGCCGCGAGCAGGAAGGCCGTGACGCTGGCGGTGCCCACGGCTTCCTCCCCGCCGACGGTCGCCAGGATGATGCCGTCGGCCGAGGTGGTGATGCTGAACATGCGGACCCGGTCGGCCCGGCACAGCCCGGCGTCCGCGAGCCGGTGGTGCAGCGCCTCGGCCAGCAGCGCGTTGGTGTTGTAGACCTCGCCGATGCTCGCGTTGGCCCCGCTGGCCACGATGGCCTCGCGCAGCGCACGGAACGTGGCCGGATGCGGTGTGATCAGCTGCGGTACCACCACGGCGCAGGGTGCGCCCGCGGGCCGCCGGGCCGCCGCGTCGGCCAGCACCGCCCGGATGCCGGTCGGGTCGCCGCGGCCGCCGTGGTCAATCCGGGCGACGCGCACGTCCAGGGCCGGGTTGTCCACCCGGAGCACGGTCGCGATGTCGGCGGTGGGACCGGTCAGGCCGTCGTCGCTGGTGCTGGGGACCGCTAGCACGAGGGCTGGCGCTCCCTCCGGCAGGTGAGCGGGCATCGGGCGCCGATGGCGTCCGCCGGGCGCGATCAGGCGGGCCTGAGGCTGACGGCTCGGTGCCCCGCTGGGCAGCCGGGTCAGCGGCCCGGTCGCGGGCTGCCGGCGCGCGAGCTGCTCAGGGTCTGGCGGGGCCGGCGGGTCCGGGGGTCCGTACCCGGAGGGGTCGGCGTCCGGCCGGCCAGGTCCCCGTGTGGGGTCTGGCTGGGCCGGGCCCTGCGGAGCCCCCGCTGACATCATCGGTCCCCCCGGCCATCGAAGTCCCTGGGCCGCCGAAACGTCCGCGCCGTGCCGTCGCGCGGGAAGGCCCGTCGAGGTATCGCGAACGTCTGTCACACAAGCGAAGCGTAGTCGCAGGTAATCAACAATTCGTGAAAACGGATAAAAATGCGATAACCGACCCGCATCGGCCGCCCCGGTTACTTGTGTCCCAGCGGCCGCCGTGACCGCAGGCCGGGCTCGCCGACCTTGTTACTAGCGGGTAGCATAGAGACCAGCCGGGTGGAGTGCGAGCGTGCGGAGCAGCAGATGAGCCACTACAAGAGCAACTTGCGGGATATCGAGTTCAACCTCTTCGAGGTCCTGCGGCGCCAGGATCTGCTGGCCCAGCCGCCCTACCCCGACCTGGACGAAGAGACGGTCCGCGGGATCCTCGGCGAGCTCAAGCGGATGGCGACCGGACCGCTGGCCGAGTCCTTCGCCGATGCCGACAGGAACCCGCCGGTCTTCGACGTGGCCACCAACTCGGTTCGGATCCCCGAGTCGCTGCGCAAGTCCTACCGCACCTTCATGGACGCCGAATGGTACCGGCTGTCGCTGCCCGCCGAACTCGGCGGGACCCAGGCCCCCAGGTCGCTGAACTGGGCCATGGCCGAGCTGATCCTCGGCTCTAACCCGGCGGTCTGGATGTACGCGAGCGGGCACACGATGGCCCGGGTGCTGTGGGACCTCGGCACCCCCGAGCAGAAGCGGTTCGCCGAGCAGGCCATCGAGGCCGAGTGGGGCGCCACCATGGTGCTCACCGAGCCCGACGCCGGCTCCGACGTCGGCGCGGGGCGGACCCGGGCCGTCGAGCAGAGCGACGGAACCTGGCATATCGAAGGCGTCAAGCGCTTCATCACCAGCGCCGAGCACGACCTGGCCGACAACATCTTCCACCTCGTGCTGGCCCGGCCTGAGGGCGCCGGCCCGGGCACCAAGGGCCTGTCGATGTTCCTGGTGCCCAAGTACCTGGTCGGACCGGACGGGACGCCGGGCGAGCGCAACGGCGTCTACGTCACCAACGTCGAGCACAAGATGGGCCTGAAGGCCTCGACCACCTGTGAGCTGACGTTCGGCCCGGTTCAACCAGGAGGCCGTCCCGCGGTCGGCACCCTGGTCGGCGGCGTGCACGACGGCATCAGGCAGATGTTCAAGGTCATCGAGGACGCCCGGATGATGGTCGGCACCAAGGCCATCGCCACCTTGTCCACCGGCTACCTGAACGCGCTCGACT
>JBEKKH010000359.1:0-8041 GCA_050010815.1 Streptosporangiaceae bacterium
GCGGTCCTGGCCCGCCGGGCCAGGATCCGGCTCGCCCGCGCGGACGGCGACCCGGGATCACGGGAAGACCCGGGGGCCCCGGGCTCTGCGCCCGGTCAGGTCCGCGGCCTGACCGGGCGCGAGCTGGAAGTCCTGCGGCTGGTCGCGGCCGGGCGCAGCAACCGGGAGATCGCCGCCGCGCTGTTCATCTCCCCGAAGACGGCCAGCGTGCACGTGTCCAACATCCTCGGCAAGCTCGACGTGACCAGCCGGGGGGAGGCGGCGGCTCAGGCCTACCAGCTGCACCTCGTCGATCCGGCCGGACCCGGCGGCCCCGGGTAACCGCCAGATCCGGGCGACCGTCAGATCCGGGTACCGGGGCTCAGCCGGTGCCGTTGGCGGCCTGGATCTCGTGCACGGCCACGTTGTGGTTCCAGACGGCCGGGTTCAGGTCGGCGCCGGGGACCGGGGTGCACTGGGCCGGCGGCGGGCTGAACACCTCCTCGGGGACCCAGCAGGTCCGCCACTGCACCGTGACGGTGATCCGCCAGGTTCCCGGCTGATGGAAGGTCACCCCGCAGTCGGCCGTGCCGTTCGCGCCGACGCGGGCCACCTGGTCCGGGTGCAGGACCATCTCCGTCGAGCCCAGGTAACCGCAGGCCTGGTGGTACAGCGTGGCGGTGACGTCGCTGGTGCTGAGCTGCAGCGGTTCCGCGATGACCCAGACGGTGGCGGCGGCGCCCTGGACCGCGGCGTAGTCCGTCACGTAGGGAACGCCGCCCGGCCCGATCTCAGGCTGCGGGTTGAACGTCACCCGGACGAACGTGGGCAGGTTGGCGTACGTGGGCCCGTTCTTCGGGCTGAGCACCATCGCGCCCGCCGCCGGGATCCGCAGCGTGCCGGTGGCCAGCTGGGCCAGCGCCACCGGGGCCAGGGTGCCGCCCGGCAAGGGCTCGCCCGGGAGGGCGAAGAACCAGCGCGGCTCGCCCGCGCACACCGCCTGCTGGGCCGGGCTCTGGCCCGGCTGGTCGGGCCGGTAATACCACTGGCCCGGCTGGGTCGAGCGCGCGGCGATCATCGCCGCGGCCTGAGTGTAGGAGGCGTACTGGCCGTTCGGAGCGTTCTGCGCCGGCGGGGTGCCGTGGTAGGAGCTGACCAGGTACTGGCTGCCGGTCTGCGAGTTGCCCTCGGGGACCCAGCGGCACGGCGGCGGCTGGATCGGGATCGGGACGCCTGCCCCCGGCGAGTAACCAGACCCGCCGAAATGGGTCTGGCTATAGAGCCAAAAGTAGCACTGGCTGCCCGGCGGGCAGCTGACCGGCGGCGGCCCGTCGTAGGCGCGGGCCGGACCCGCGAGCAGCACAGGCAGCAGCACGGCCAGCCCGGCGACGGCGCAGGACCAGGCGCGGATCCTCCAGTCCCGGACCTTCTGGGCACGTTTCACGGCTTGCACTCCTTAGCCTGCGGGTAATAAATAGGCTGGTAGTTCGCGACAACCTGCCAGTAGCCGCCCGCCTTGGGGGCCAGCTCGTCGGTGTAGCGGTAGTAATCGGTGTCGGACGGTGACTGGCCCGGCAGCACCGCGCCGGTGGTCAGCTGAGTGTTCACGGCCTGCGCGGTGTCGACGCAGCCGGACACATCCACATTCACCCGCCCGTCGGGGGCGTTTCTCACCGTAAGGTCGAAGAACCTGATCGTGCCCTTGAACGACTGAGTGGTCACCTGCTGAGCCGACAGGGCGCTCTGCAGCGTGGGGGCCATCGCCGAGCTGACGTAGGTGGCCCAGGCGCCGGACTGCCCGCCGGTGTATTCCGCGTACAGGTACGCCAGCTCGTAGTCCTTGTCGGTCAGCACGGCCTGCGCCAGGTGAGCGTCCTTGGGCAGCCAGCCGGTCATCACGATGTGCGCGTTGGACCCGAACGGCGGCATGTCCACCCCCGCGGGCCCGGACGGCTGCGCCAGCGGGGTCGCGGCGGCCGTGGAATCCGGGCCGCCCGGGTTGAACGCGGGCGGCTTCGGCCCGCCGCAGCCCGCCGCCAGGCCGACGGCCGCGGCGAGCAGGCCGGCCAGGACCGCCCGGTTGACCGTGACCGGCAGGCTGGGTCTCATGCGGCCGACGTCCGCCAGGACGGGAGGAGCTCGTCGATGAGCGCCTCGGTTTCCGGTGCCATCCGCGGCATCACCTCATCCAGCGCCACCCGGGCGGAGATCTCGCCCACCACCGAGCGGAGCACATACTCCTGCCTGGTCGCGGCGGCGGCCATCAGCAGGTCGCGCCAGAGCAGCTCGTCGTTGAAGGCGAGCCGGAGCCCCCCGCGCGCCGCTTCCATCGCCGCGTGCGCCTCCCCCGCCGCCAGCCGCAGCGCGGCCAGCCGGTGTGCGGCGTCGGCGACCGCGGCGGTGACCTCGTACTCCACGTCGTCGGCGGCCAGCCAGGCGTACCGTGAGGAGTCCCGCCCGTCCAGGAACTGCCCGCGGACCAGGGCCAGGGCCCGCTCCAGGTACTCTGCCTCGGCGCTCGCGTCGGACGCCGCGGCCGCCTGGCTGGCCCGCGCGAACAAGGCGCGGAACACCTGCCAGTCGATCCGGACGCCGGCCCCCAGGCGGAGCCGCCCGGACGGGTCGGTGAGCAGGTTAGGCTGCCCGGTCCCGTCGGTGCCGAACCAGCCGTGCACCCGGGCCAGCGCGGCGTCGCGCACCTCGGCCGAGACCCCGCGCGGCCACAGCGCCCCGGTCAGCACGTTGGTGTGCACGCCGTCCGGGTGCACGGCCAGGTACACCACGAGCTCGGTGGCCAGGGCGAGCCGGTCCGGCTCCATCGGCCCCGGGGCCTGGACGCCGGTCTGGCCAAGCAGGCCGATCTCCACCGGCAGCACCGAACCGGGAACGAGCTGGGCGTCGGGTGCCGCTCCCGGCGCCAGAGCCGCGAGCGGCAGGTCCACCCCGGCCGTCGCGGCGTGGAACAGCTTGACCATCGCCGCGTACGCCTCCGGCGGCAGCAACTGCGCCTCGAGGTCGAAGCCGAGCACGCCCGCCCTCAGCCTGCCCTCGGCGGACAGGTCCCAGGTCCAGGTGGCGCCGCGCACGTCACCCGCGATCACGTACCCCGCCGCCATCCGGTACCGGCTCCTGGCCAGCGCGAGCAGCCGTTCGGCCTGAGCCTGCGTCGGCGGCACCCCCATGATCAGGTAGTGCGGCGCCCACGCCTGCTCATCCGCCGTGCGGGACCGGCCGGTCAGCACCGATTCCAGCCCGGCCGCGGCGAGCGCGTCCCTGACCTGAGCCGCGTGGATCTCCAGCTCGGGCAGGGCCTCATCCAGGGTGCGGACCACCCTGACCCGGTCGGGAGCCAGGTCGGTCAGGCCGTCGCCGAAGCCGACCAGGGTGACTCGCATCCGGTCCGACCACCGGTTGGTCACCAGCTCGACGGCGAGCGCGGACAGCGCCGCCTGCACCACCGGTCGCGGGCCGCGCACCGCGATCAGACCGTGTGCCACCTCCAGATCCACCAGGATCCGGCCCGTGGGGTTGGTACCGAGCGAGACCAGGCCCGGGTACGGCGCCAGCGTGCCGCCGCCCGCCAGGGCCGGCCCCGACCCGACGACCCCGACGGCCCCGGCCTGCCCGGCCGCGAGCGAGCCGGGCGTCTCGGCCACCTCGAGCCCGCTGGCGGCCGCGCGCGGCAGCCGCCACACCTGGCCACCATCGGCGGCCAGCCAGGGCCGCGGCGGGTTCGGGTCGGGCGGCGCGATCCACAGGTCCAGGTTTTCCTGGCCGAGGTGAGCCGCGAAAACGGCCGGCGGCGTCCTGTCCTGCGCGGCGAGCTGTGCGGACAGGTAGCGAAGCCCGGTGTCGAGCATCCGCACGGCCGGGTCGTCCGCCCCGAGCCGCAGCGCCTTCTCGGCCAGCGCCGCGTCCGGATCCGGGCCCGCGATCCGGCACCCGAAGGCCCGCCGCCACAGCTGCTCCCGCCGCCGGCGGCCGAGCGCGACCAGCACCCCGGCCGCCAGCAGCGAGGCCGAGGAAAGCTCGTACGGCCAGGCCGCGGCCTGGGGCGCGGCTGATGACGGCGCGGCGAAAATTCCATTGTCCCGAACGGCCCCGCCCGACAGCTCGGTGCCAGGTGTCACGACACCGGCCGAGGCGCTGACGGTGCCGGAAGCACCGCCCGTGTTCCCCCAGCCCGCATCCACGACGCGGCCCGCCGAGGGGTGCGAGTCCAGGCCGAGCTCACTGGCCAGCTTGGGCGTGACCGGCTCGATGCCGGGGCCGTGGGCGTCCTTCGGCATCAGCAGCACCCAGCCCGGACGGATCAGGCTGGCGATCGTCAGCTTGGTGCCGTCCGGCTGGACCCGGCCGGAGTTCAGTTCGAAGACTTCCCGGTAGCGGCGGCCGTCCCCGAGGTGGTTCTGCGCGATTTCCCACAGCGACTCGTGGAAGCGGCCGACGGGCGGCTTGACCATGTACGCCTTCTCGGCGTTCGGCGCGCTGTGCGCGGGCGCGGTCTGGGTGGCCAGCTCGGGGCCCGGGATGACCTGAGCCGATATCGACGGCGCCGGACGCGGCGGGCTGGCGTTATGGACCGCCGGCGCAAGCGCGGCGGCCGCGGTGAACAGCAGCAGCGCCGCGGTCACCAGGCGGTGCGCGGCCGACTGGGTCGGCCCGGCCAGCGGGACCCGGGACGGCACCCCGACGTTGCTGACCGCCGCCTTGATCTCCACCAGCACGCACCAGACCAGCTGAATCCAGGCCAGCCAGATGACCACCGACAGGATCCGCAGGATCGAGCTGATGTCGAGCTGGCTGGTCAGAGTGGACATGCCAGGCAGGGCGTGCGGTAGCGGCAGGCCGATGACCGTGATCAGCGCGATCGGCACCCCGATGGTCAGCGCGGTCAGCGCCACCACGGCGGCCACCCCGGCCAGAACGTCGCCCGGTGTCCGGTGCCTGATCGTGACCGGGCGCCTGAGCCCGGGAATCGGCGGCGCCATCAGCAGGCCACCTGGGCGTCAGCGCTGCCGCAGGCCAGGTAGGCCGTCTCGGCGACGTGGAAATTGAAGTCGCCGAACGCTCCGGCCGAGATAGCCGGGGCCACGGTCACCCAGACCGTGACGGTTACGTCCGGCGTCCCGGCCGGATCGGTACCCGGGAGGCAATTGAACTGGGTCACGTCGGTGCCCGCTCCCTTCGCGTAGGTGGACAGGAGGCTGGCGGCCGGCCCGGCCGGGTCGCAGGCGCCGTCGGCGATCGCGACCTGGCCGTTCCTGAGCGCGGCCGGCGAGACGTCGTCGGCCGCGGCCCGCGCGGCCTGCTCGGCGATGTCCGCGGCCTGGGACTTGGCGATCATCACCTGGCCGCCGTCCACCAGCAGGGTGAGCATGATCATGGTGACGAAGGCGAACATCACCACCCACAGGGAAATGGAGCCCCGGTCGAGGTCGCGGGTCCGGGCCGGCCGGATTCTGGCGCGCATCACTGCCGCCCCGTGAACGGGTCGAGCGGGGCGACGGCCGATGCGGTGAACGTGTGACTGGACCGCAAGCCGATGGCCCGGAAGACGCCAAGCTGGGCCACGCAGGTCACGGTGACCTTGACGACATCGGCGACGGCGAAGTTGTTTTCCGAGCTCTGCAGCGGGACTCCGTCCCGGTACAGCACGGGCCTGAACGTCGGGACGGTGCCGACGTTGCCGGCGCACACGTCACCCAGGTCGGCGGCGGCCGCCTGCTGCGCATCGGTGGTCGCGGCGGACAGGCTGCGCGCCAGCGATGCCGCCCGGACGGAGTCGCGGGCGGCCGCGCTCACCGCGCTGTTCAGGTTCAGCCACTCCCCGCCCGCACTCAGCAGGAGGATCAGCACCATCAGCGCGGGCGCCGCGATGACCAGCTCCACGGCCATCGACCCGCGGTCACGCCTGGCCCGGCGCGCGGACCCCGGCTGGCGCCTCATCCGCACGCCATCCCCTGGCTCACGTCGGTGCGGAAGCACTCGACGGGACCGGTGACCGCGACGTGGATGGGCAGCGAGATCACGGCGTTCAGCGATCCGTTCAGCTCCACCGTGACCGTGTCGGGCTGCTGGCCCGGATGCGCCGTCGCGGTGACCCCGGAGAGCACGCCGGTGTCCAGGCCCAGGTAGTAACTTTGCGCGGCGTTCTTCGCCAGGGCTTGCCAGCCCTGCTGGTCGGTGAAGGCGTTTTCCCGGGCCACCAGGTCTCCTTGCTGCGCCGCGGCGAGCGCGGCGTGCCTGGCTTCGAACCAGAGCCCGTACTCGACCAGGAGCATGCTGGCGAAGATGATGACGAAGCCGAAGATGGCCAGCTCGATGGCGCTCGAGCCGCGGTCCCCGTCGCGGTCCGCGGCCGGGGCGGCCCGCAGCCCGCGACGGGGACGGCGCACCGCGCGTCTCCGGCCGGACTGTTCGGGTGATCCCATGGCTGGTGCGCTACCTCACTGGTCAAAGGGCTAATTGCCGTTGGGGATGGTGTGCTGGGTGATCGTGGTCGCCTGGCTCTTGGCGTAGTTGTAGATGATGGTGACGACGAACACGGCCAGCAGGACGAGCACCGCGGTGATGATGGCAAGCTCGATCGCCGAGGCGCCCCGGTCGCGCTCCCCCACGGCCATCCGCAGCCGGGCGGCATGCCGGCCGAGGAAGGCCCGCACGACGTCGGTCCCCTGGCTGACGGCCAGCGTGAACAGGTTCATGACAGCTCCTCTTCTTCAGGCGTGCAGCAGTAGCTGGATGGCCGGGTACATGAGAAAGACCAGGAACGCGGCCGCCAGCACCATCTGCGCCACCAGCATCGACTGCGACCGTTCTCCGGCCTGTCCCTCGAGGTCGGCGAGCTCACGACGGCGCAGGCTGGCCGCCCGGGCGGTGAGCGATTCCCTGACCTTGGCGCCGTCCTCGGCCACCAGGCTGAGCGCGGCGGACAGATCCTTCAGCTCGCTGATCTGCACCTCGGCACCGAGAACGCCGAGGGCGTGCCAGGGCGTCTGGCCGGTGATCCGGGCGTTGGCCAGCGCGTCCCTGATCCGCCAGAAGGCCCATCCCTCGCCGATCTCGCTGGCCGCCATCAAGGCCTCGGGCACGCCACGGCCACCGGACAGGTTCATCGCGACCAGGTCCAGGAACGCCCCGATGGCGTGGCGGAAATCCCGCCGGCGCTTGTCCACCTGCTGCTTGAGCTCAAGGTCGGGCAGCAGGAAGAACCCGGCGGCGAAGATGAGCGCGACCCAGACCGGGATGATGACCGAGACGTGCAGGCCGGCGAACCCGAGTCCGGTCAGCGCGATCAGCGGGAGCAGCAGCCCGAGGAGGGCGAGCATGACCTTGGTCGCGAGGTAGTTCTCGAAGGACTTGCCGACCAGGGCAAGGTTGGCCCGCAGGGACCGGAATTCCCACCCCTGCTCGGCGCAGAACCTGGCCAGGGCGGCACCCAGCCGCTTGCTGAACGCGCTCTCCTGGCCGTCGCCCGGGTAGTTCACCGCCCGCAGTGCGGCCGGCCGGCCCGCGTCGAAGGCGGCCACCCGTCGCGCCAGCCCGACCCGGCGCGGGATAAGCGCGAAGATCAGCAGGAACAAGGCCGCGCCGGTCAGCGCCCCGACGATGAGCGCAGTGGTCACGCGGCACCTCCTCGCCAGGCGGCTACGGCCTCGGGCTCGGCGGCGGGCATGGCGCCGCTGGCGCCGGCCGTGCCGAGCAGTCGCTGCGGGGTCTCGAACGTGGCCAGGCGGCGCAGCCAGAGGATTCCGGCCGCGTAGATGGCCGCGATGATCGCCAGCACGAGCTGTCCGAACGGACCGTCGTAAGGGGCCAGGAACGGGTGGTCCACCACGGCCAGCACGATCGCCAGGCCGACCGAGACGATGATGACGATCTGCACGCTGCGCCGGGTCGACCGGCGGTCGGCGGTGACCTTCCGGCGCATGTCAAGTTCCTCACGGACCGAGGCGGCCAGCGCGCCGAGCAGCGCGCGCAGGCCCGGGCCGCGCAGCCGGGAGTTGATGATCAGCGCCGCGATGATCATGTCGGCGCTCGGGTCGTCGAGGTCGTCGGC
>JBEKKH010000360.1:0-8022 GCA_050010815.1 Streptosporangiaceae bacterium
CGCGCAGCAGCGGGTTCAGGTCCGCGATCACGTCGCGGATGTCCCGTCCGGCGCGGTTGCGACCGGTGCGGGCCCGGACTTTCTCCCGGAGCCGTTTCATCGCCCGCTGCGAGGGCCAGCGATGCAAGTAGCAGCGCACGATCCGCCGCTGCTCCCGCAACCGTCCCGGCATGCGGGCATGAAAATGGCAGCCGAGGAAATCCAGCCCCTCCCGGCCCTGCCTGAGATCAACCACCTTCGTCTTATCCGGGTGCAGCTCCAGCCCCAGCGACGCGAGGATCTCGCGGATCGCGTCCAGGGCCGCCCTGGCCTGCGCCGCGCTGCGGCACAGCACCACGCCGTCATCGGCGTAACGCACCAGCTCGCCCAAGCCGCGCCGGGTGAACTCGGTGTCCAGGACGTGCAGGTAGATGTTGGCCAGCAGCGGGGAAATGCACGTACGCCAGGGTGACACGATCCACCCCGGCGGCCCCGCGATTTACCCGGACCCGCTCCCACGCCTCCCACAGGACGTCACCCCGGTGGATACGGTCATACAGGGCGTGGAAACGCCTACCTGAAGACTGCTTGGCCGCAGCCCATAGCTTGCGCTGAAGTTGTCGCACTTTCACCGTGGATTCCCACGGCAGCACGGCGGGCGGTGACCCGCCGGGGTGATTGGACCGGGCGGTCCCGGTCATGCCCTCGCGCTTACCCTCTCCGCCAGCATGATCAAAGTGAGGGCCCTTCCCTCCCGGCGCGTTATGCTGCACGCCGATCACCGGTACTACGGCCCCCTCGGACTCCCGCTGCCCTCCGGACGATTTCACCATCGGCTTATACATCCGGTCTTTGCCCGACGCAGGCCAGGCAGACGGGTCTCTCCTGTTCCGGCCCAGACCATGCACACGTGCCGCCCTCCGTACCCCGGGAGAACCCGCCAGGTCATAACCGGAACGAGACCTGACGGACGTGGCCTTCGCCGTGATATGAGCGGCTCGGCTCCTCCGTTGCGGATGTGACGAGGCTGCAAGGTTCGCTTTATGCTACGGCCCGCGTGCTCGCTCCCTCCAAAGAGGCTTTTGACGCCCCGCTCAGCCCGTCGCCTCTCAACGACGAACCGGGGCCTGCTACCGGGCACTCCGGTGTCTACCCGGACGGGACTTTCACCCGCAGGCCTGGACCAGCTTCCAGGACGCAACACATGACCCATCCTAGGAAGCGCGCACCGATCGCGGGTGGGCGGCGGCATACCCGAGGTCGTGGCACCATGTATGAGTGCGATTGCGAACCCTGATACCAGTTACCGCTGCCCTCGGCGCCGCCACCGTCGGTTATGCCACGGTGGTCGAGCGAAACTGGTTCGTCTTGCGCCGGTTCGAGATTCCCGTCTTGCCACCAGGCTCGGAGCCGTTGCGGGTGCTGCATGTCTCAGACGCTCACCTGACTCCCGGCCGCAAGCGGCTCATGTCCTGGATCCGGGCCCTCGACGACCTCGATCCGCACCTGGTCGTCAACACCGGTGACTGCATCGCGCACCCCGAGGCGACCCGGTGCTTCCTTGACTCCCTCGGACCGCTGCTCGACCGGCCCGGCGTCTTCGTTTACGGCTCCAACGACCTGTACGCACCCAAGCCGCTGAATCCGTTCCGGTACCTGACGCCGACAGGCAGTCGCGGAAGCCACCGCAGCGAAGCCATCAACCTGCCCTGGGAGAAGCTCCGGGACGGCATGGTCGCGGCAGGCTGGCTGGACCTGAACAACCAGCGCGGCCAGCTGACCGCGGGCGGGCTCGACATCGCGTTCGGCGGCGTGCACGACTCACACATCCACCGGGACCGCTATGAGGAAGTGGCGGGCCCGGCCGATCCGTCCGCTGACCTCCGGGTCGCGGTCATGCACTCGCCGGAACCGCGGCTACTTGATCAATTCACCGCCGACGGGTACGAGCTCCTGCTGGCCGGGCACACCCACGGCGGGCAGTTGTGCCTGCCGTTCTACGGGACCCTCGTGACCAACTGCGGGCTGGACCGGGAGCGGGCCCGGGGGCTGCACCGGCATCCCATCGGCGGCGACGGCTGGCTGCATGTGTCGGCCGGCCTGGGTACCTCGCCGTGGGCTCCGGCCCGGTTCGGGTGCCGCCCGGAGGCCAGCCTGCTCACCCTGGTACCGCGCGATTCCGGCTGACCGATGAGGGCGGCATCCCGTTCCGCTGACCGCTGTGGGCAGCCGGTCCCGAGCGGGTCTTCCTTTCCGCTAGACTGTCCAAGTCTCGCGCAGCACCGCTGAGGTTCCGCGCGGGCGGGGTGTGGCGCAGCTTGGCAGCGCGCTTCGTTCGGGACGAAGAGGCCGGGAGTTCAAATCTCCCCACCCCGACCAGAAAACGGCAGGTCACAGGCCCGCTCCCTCCGCAGAGAGCGGGCCTTCGCCGTCCCGTGCGCCACTGGTGCGCCACGAGCGCGGAAAACGTGCGCCGGTGCGCCATCACGCCATCCCCGACCCTGCCGCGCGCCTACCCCACGACTCGATCACCTTGTTGTGAGCATCGGGCGCCAGGTGGGCGTACCGCTGCGTCGTGGCATAGTCCTCATGGCCGAGCGCGCTCGCGCCTGAGCTCGCAGAGCCGGGCGCCGATCACGCTGCCCGCCTCACGGGGATCCGGCCGGGCCGCCTTTGCCTGGCACGCCGAGCACCGGTCTTCCGGGTTGTACCGGCTGAGCGGGTTACCGCACCCGGCGCAGGGTCGCGTCACGATCGGCTGCTCTCCGCTCCGGCGTCCTTGCCAGCATCGGCGAGCAGCGCGAAGGCGATCGTCTGGGCAAGCGCGCTGACCTCGGCCCGCAAGGCCGAGATCTCCCCGGACATGACCTCGAGCTGCTGAGCGGTCGTCAGCCGTCCGGGGGCCGGAACGCCGTAGGCGGTCACCGCGCGGGCGGCCGCCGCCGCGGCCGCGAGCGCGGCCAGCTCGCCGCCCGCGCTTAGCACCTCGTCCAGGCGCATGGCCAGCACCCGCGGCAGTGGCTTGCGGCCATTGATCACCTTCGACAGGTAGCCCTTGTCGTAATTCGACCGGCGGGCCAGCCGCGCATGACCGGCTCACCGCCGCCACCACCCGGTGCAGGATCGCGTCACGATCGTGCTCGTGCGCCCCGCCGGGATACGCTGATGAGCATGAGCGAACCCGCACCCGGGCCGTACGAGGTGATCCACCTGGGCGGCGAGGCCGCCGCGATCGTGCCGCTGGATGAGCTGCGGCTGCTGAAGGCGCTGAAGGACCGCGCCACGGCCGAGGAGATCGAGGACGCCGAGTTCGACGCGGCCATCGCAGAGCACGAGGCGTGGGAGGCGGCCGGCCGGCCCGGCGCGAAATCGCACGAGGAGTTCATGGCCGAGCTGCTCGGCGACGCCCGTTGAGGATCGAGTGGTCAGGGACCGCACAGGAGACCGCGCGCCGGTTCATGCGCGACCAGGCCGGCATGCGGGCCGTCAGCGCCGCAGTGGCCGCGCTCGCCGCCGACCCGGCACCGCTTGAGGCGTTCGTCCGCGGTGAGTACTGCAGGATGCGTGCCGGTGATTACCGGGTCCAGTACCGGGTGAGAGGTGACCTCATCACCATCGTCCGGGCGCAGGGCCTCGCTCTTGAACTCGGCCGCGTTATCAACGTACAGTTCGCGGGGCTTGCCGCTCATCGGCCACACCGCCTCCGCCTCGATCCGCTCCAGCCAGGGCCGCTTGTCGGCCGCCCGTGCGCCAGGCACAGCCCGGCCGAGGTCGCTGACGGCGCCTCCAGCGTGACCACCAGGCCGACCACGCACCTGGAGCACACGTCGACCCCGATCGTGAGGTACGGGCGGCTGGCCGGCAGCCGGTGCCTTTCATCCACGATGATCACGTCGACCGGAGTGTGTTCGATCTGGACCTGCTCCAGCAGTTCGGTGATCTCCGGCGGAGTCCCGCCGGCGGACCGCCGGGACCTGGCCGCGTCCCCTCCCTCTCGCGCCGCCACCGTCTTCACCGGGTCGAGCATGGCAATGCGGCGCAGCACCGTCCCCCGCGATGGCACCCGCAGCCCGCGGACCCGGCAATCCCGTGTGATCTCCCGGCATACCGAGGCCACTGTCCTCCGCTGCCGTGTCAGGTACCGCGTCCGCAGGACCTCCCGGATCACCGATTCGACCTCATCCGGGAGCCGGCCGCCGCCACGGCCGCCGCTGGAACCCGGCCAGCAGGTCTGACACGAGGCCTTCACCTGCGCGCCCCCGCCCGACAAGGACATACACCTGCCGCCGGGAAACGCTCAGCTCGGCCGCTGCCGCACTGGCAGCCTCAAAGCCCACCACCCGCTGACCGGCCAGCCGCCTGATCACCTCGGCCCGGCGGACAGCCAGATCCCACGCATCTGAAGCCGAGGTCAGGACACCGCGCTCTGCCACCTCCGGGTCATCAGCCATTCCGGTCCCCAGCCGTCGTGCACATGAGTACGGGACAAAAATGACCGTAGCGCAGGCGACTCCGGGACACTACGGAAACCTGAAGCCGCCTGCACGGGACTAAGAATGCCCAGGTCACTTGTGCAGGTGAGTTCGGACATTCACACCTGTGTCAGTTTCCGAAGTCCCGTGTACGGATGTCCGTAGTCATCTGCACACGTCGACCCGGTCGGGAGCCATTGTGGGCTGGCTGGTCGCCGTTGCAGGTGGCATGCGGCGCCGGCGGGCAGTCCTGCTTAGCTGCCGCTCACCTGGGTCAATCAGGAGGTACCTAGTGCCCCTGTAGACAACCTTGGCGGTGTATGTCACCAGTGGGGGCGGGCGCAGGTCGTGCCGCTCTCCGCACAGCGGATGGATGTCGCGGCGATCACCAAGGTGTCGTTCACCAGCGCCGATCGGGTGCGTGAGGTGATCAGCAACTTCAACGCAGACGGATTCCAGCGGCTCTATCCTCGCTGCTCGGGTAGCGATGAGAGCGGCACCCGCCCAGATGGGTGTACTGTCAGAAATAGACACGGATTGAGCTGACCCCCGGCCCGTGCTGGATGGTGCTGGCGATGCTGGCACCCTCCAGGGGCGTCGCCCCGGACCCCGGCTACGAAGCAAGTGCTTCTACCGGACCGGAGGATGCCATGTTCATCTGGATGTGGATTAAGCGGCGGCGGGCCGCCAAAGCGGCTAAGGCGGCAGCGTCGCGGCCCGCAACGGAGGACCCCAAACCGGTGCCCCCCGGCGCTACCCCTCGGTGAACCTCCCGCCCCACGGCAGCGCACCCTTCGGTCGCGGCGCTGAACATGGTTAGCGCCTTCAGCGTGCTCGCGCTGATCGCTGCGTCGGCGCAACTGGGCATCCTGGTCACGCTGCACGTGCTCCCGACCAAATATCACCCGGTTCGCGACGCCATCAGCGACTACGGCGTCGGGGACTACCGCCGCTATTTCTGGGCGCAACTCGGTGCCGGAGCGCTGGCCTGCACCTGCGTCGCCGTGGCACTGACCGGATTGCACCCGTACGTGCCGGCCCTCGTCGTCGTGCTGCTATTGGCCAACGCGGCGGCGCGCTTGCTGATGCCCGCGTTCCCCACCGATCAATCAGGCAACCGTTTCCAGACGGTCAAGGGCACGATCCACATGTTTCTCGCGGTCGTCGCGTTCGGGGCGGTGGCCGCAGCAGCAACAGGTCTGGGCGGGCTTTTCAGCCACTACCCCGCATGGCACAGTGCAAAGACCCTCCTGGTGACGTTGGGCTGGGTGGTGCTCGCTGGTGCAGTCGCCTGCGCGCTGGGGCTCGTCGGTCCCCGGCTCAAGCCCATCTTCGGACTCATCGAAAGATTCTTCACCCTCTCCGTCATCGCCTGGATCTACCTCATCTCGATCGAGCTCATCCGCTTCTCCTAAGGATGGAACGCCTAGGGCTGGGTGTCCCGGCTGGTGGCCCGGTACCCCGCCCGGGCCCGGGTCGTGCCGAGGGTCTTCCAGGTGCTGGCCCGGTGGAGCCCGCGGCCGGGCACGCACCGGCCACGGGGGCCGGTGCGGTCGAGGCGCGGTTGGACCTGGTGGTCGGCCTCGGTCAGAGGTCCCTCGGTCTCCGGGCGCTCGCCGCGGTGGTCCGCCGGTTGAGGGGTGGTGCTCACCGGGTGTCCTTCCCTGGTGCTCGGTCCTGCGGAGGAGGTCCATGACCAGGCGCCCGGCCGTCTCCGGGTCGTCGAGCCACGGCAGGTGGCCACCTCCGGGGAGCTCCTGGAACCGGCCGTGCTGCACGAGCGCGGCGATGCGTTTGCCGGTCTCGACGTCGCCGAAAGGGTCGTGCTCGCCCCACAGGATCGCGGCGGGCGCGCGCACCGTGGCGAGCTCGGCCGCCGTGATCCGGATCCGGGGGTTCGATCCGCGCAGCCGGTTCGTCACCTCCATAAGAGTCCGGGTCGACATCTGGTAGTTCGGGAGCCGATCGAAGGTGAAGTAGCACTCGCCCATCGCGGCGGGCAGCCGTTTGAGGGTCTCCGGTGAGTGGCCCAGGAAACCCAGCCCGTTAAGCGCGTCCTCGGTCCTGCGGGGGATCGTCGCGCGGACCACCAGGCGGTTCAGGCCGCGCACTGAGGCGAGGCGCAGGGCGAGCGGCGGCTGCGTGGTGAGGACGTTGCCCGGCACGCCGAGCAACGCCAGCGCCGTGACCCGATCCGGTCGGTCCATCGCGAACCACTGGCTCCAGTGGCCGCCCATGGAGTGGGCAACGATGGGGACCCGGTCGATGCCCAGGCTGTCCAGGACGGTGGAGAGCGTGTAGCGGGCCAGATCGCGGAAGCCGATCGTCGTGTGGTCCATGCCCTCGCTCAGGCCGCCACCTGGACGGTTGAGGACGATCACCCGGCGACCCGGCAGGTGGGGAAGCAGCGGGGCAAAGGGGAAGCCATCCCCGGTATTGCCCGGTACGACCAGCACCGGCGGCCCGGAGCCGACCTCGGTGAGGCGGACCCGCAACCCCAGGCGGGGCAGCGCGACCAGGTGGTGTGCCGGCTCGAGCCCGTAGTAGTCATACAGCCGCCGCTCGGCCTGCTGGGCCGCGATGACGCGCGGATCGTCCTGGTCAAGGGGGACTGCCCGCCCCGTTCGCGTCGAGCTCACGACACCACTCCCTCGGCATAGCCCGGCGCGTCGTCTCAGGTGACTGAGCGCCGCAGAGCCGGGCTTCGCGCGAAGCCCGGCCCTACTCAGATACTGCTGCGCGGATATGTGCCGCTCTACCGCGTCCGCCATGCCTTTCGGCGGAAGATTTAAACGGTGACGAGAGCGCTGGTGACGGGATCGGTATCGGGTAGCCCGAGACGGAAGATCCTGTTGCTTGTCTTCCAGAACACCAGGTCGCGGTCGGCCTGGCTCGGGAGCACGTCTTCGACGATCTGCACGTGCTCTTTGATGCCGTAGGGCACGGCACCGTAATCGGTGCCGAACACGACCCGGTCCACGCCGCACATCTCAACCGCGGCGCGCAGCCCGAGTGCGCTGAATCCCATGCCGTCGACCAGGAGGTTGGTCTTGCAGTACTCCGATGGCTTCCGCTTGTTCGTGTAAGGCTTGCCCGCCGGGGGGCTGGCGACGCCGTTGTAGTTGAGGTGCCAGTTGAAGTCGAGGCGTCCGATGGTGGAGGTGAGTCCGCCGCCCATGTGGACGATCAGCACCTGGAGCTTCGGGTAGCGGTCGAACACGCCGGAGCCGATCATCCGGGCAGCGGTGACGGTCGAATCGAAGGGACGGCCCAGTGCCTCGTTGAGGCGGTACTGCATGAGCGACTCATGCCCGAGCGCCACCATGGGCGGGTGAACGTGGACCACGAGGTCGTTCGCCTCCGCGTATTCCCACAGCCATTCGGCCTTGGGGCTGTCGAGGAAGACGCGATCGGTGCCGTCGCCGTAGCTGGAGGACACCGCGATCGCCTTGGCGCCGCCCTTGGTGATCATCTCCTCGACGATCGGCCGGCAGCTCTCTTCGAGCGCGTGCGCGTTGGCCATCATCTCGAACTCGCCGGGAAAGCGATCCTTGATCTCCAGGTCCTCGTC
>JBEKKH010000361.1:0-9236 GCA_050010815.1 Streptosporangiaceae bacterium
GTCCAGCCGACGGTGCCCGAGTTGCCGTGGTCGGCGCGCCAGGCCCAGATGTCATCGAGGAGGGTGTTGTTGGAGTTCACGACCAGGCTGTTGGTGGCCTGGCCGGCGATGTCGCCGCCGATCCGGAAGAAGACGTCCTGGACCGAGATCGGGTTGCTCGCGTGGCTCGTGCTCGAGTCGGCCGGGCCGATCTGGAGCAGCGTGTTGGAGTTGGTGGTGCCGGCGTCGAACAGCAGGCCCTGGAGCCGCACGCCATCCACGTCAGCGACGTGCATGGTGTCCACGCCGCCGGTCGGGATGAGGGTCGGGAAGCCGAGGCCGAGCACGACGGTGTTCGGGTTGTCTGGTTGATGGTGTAGACGCCGGGGGTGAAGAGCAGGTTGCAGCCCTCGGCCAGCGCCGCGTTGATCTGCGCCGCCGTGTCGGACGGAGTGGCGACGAAGAACTGGCTCATCGGCACGCTGGTGCCGGCGGTGTTGCTGCTTGGCGACCAGCTCGGGCCGACCGCGTTGGTCCGCAGGCTCGGCTCGAAGACGTGGTAGTTGCCGCTGCTGTCGATGTAGAGGTACGGGATGTCGCGGGCGACCGGGGTGGTGGCCAGCGTGGTCATCGGCGGGCTCGGGAAGCTCTGCGCGGGCGCGCCGTTCACGCCGGAAAACACCATGTTCCAGACCGAGCCGGACCAGCTGCCGAGGGTGCTGTCCTTGGTGTAGTACTGCTGCTGGGACACGCTGGACGCCTGGCCGGTGACGATGCTGTCGGCGATGTAGCCGCCGCTGGCGTAACCGTAGCTGGCCGGGTACAACTCGAGTCCGCCGTTGATGTCCATCCGCTCGAACGGGCCGGCCTGGGCGACGGCCCAGCGGTCGTTGCCGGCGGAGGGGGTGATCTCCATGTTTTCGGCGCTGCGCCAGAAGTTGTCGGTGGCGTTGCCGGTGCCGTCGAAGGAGTCGACGGTGACGTCGCTGTCGTTCAGTGCGACCGAGCTGGGGTTCTGCCCGAGGCCCTGGACCGACGTGTAGTAGCCGACGTTGTCCTCGATGCCGGTGTAGGTGCCCGGGTCGAACAGTTCGGCGTAGCGCTGGGTGCCGAACTGGTTGACCTTCTGCGTGTTGAAGATCGTGTTCAGTGTGTTGTTGATGGTCGTGGCCGACTCGCTCGGGTTGAAGATGTACACGTTCGGCCCGAAGTTCGGCGTGTTCGACTGGCCGGTGCAGCCGGTGCCGCCGCCCCCGGATCCGTAGACGCTGAATTCCCACAGGCTGTAGCCGTACTGGGTGGCGCGGGTGGTGCCGTACATGCGGATGTAGCGGCCGGACCCGGTGACGCTGAGGGTCTGGGTGCCGCCGGTGCCGGTGGTGGTGGAGTAGACTGGATCTGGAACGCGGTGGCGTACGCGGTTTCCCAGTTCAGCACCACCTGGCAGATGGTCTGGGTGGAGCCGAGGTCGACTTCGAGCCATTGCGGGTCGGAGAAGGCGCTGGACCAGCGGGTGCTGAGGTTCCCGTCGACGGCGTCGGAGGCAGGGTAACCGGAGTTCTCCAGCGAGGACGCCGTGGCGGTCTTGTTCAGCGCCAGGTTCGTCGTACCGCAGCTAGCCGCTGGGGCCGCTGGGACGGCCGGGGAGGCCGAGGCGGCCGGCACCGTGCTTGGCAGCACGAGCCCGGCGAGGAGCAGCGACGCGACGGCGGCGAACAGGAGCGTCCTGATCCGCCGGGGCGAGGCGGATCTGGTGCGTCTGTGGCCGGGACTGACCGATCTCAGCGCGCGAGCGGCGCGTCGGAGGGGCGGGGCGAGATGCATGTGTACGCCTCCTGGATGTGGTGACCCACAGGCCTGGATCCCCGTAGGGAACGGACGCGAGTCCCAACTCCACCCGACCCGTCAGCAGCGTTGATGCAAGCCTTATTTCATGGCGTAACTTAACCCCGCAGATACATGCCGTCAAGAGGCGCCCGCAGCCCGGCTACCCTTGGTGATTTCCAACCGCAAACCGGCCGCCCTGGTTCGTAAGAACCTTGTTATAAGGTGTGATCAACATGCCGGGGCCGAGGGGGAAGCATGCAGGAGCGAAGGCGATGGACCGTCCGTGATCTGCGCCGCGACAACCGATCGGTGCTCTTGTCGTCGTTGTTCTTCGAACGGGCGAGCAGCCGTCAGGAGCTGAGCGAGGCGACCGGGCTCAGCCCGGCCTCGGTCAGCAACGTGGTCCGTGAGCTGATCCGCGAGGGGATCGTGGCCGAGGCCGGCTCGGTGGATTCCGACGGCGGGCGCCCGCGTGTGCTGCTGCAGATTAACCCGGACTACGGGTACGTCATCGGGGTCGACGTGGGCGAGATCCGGGTTCGCGTCGAACTGTTCGACCTCACCATGACCGAGCGGGCCAAGGCCGACTTCCCGCTGGATTCCCGCCAGCACGGGGTCGAGGTGATCGTCGAGGCCATCATGACCGGGCTGGACGCGGTGCTAGCCAGCAGCGGTGTCAGTCCGTCGGCCGTGCTTGGCATCGGAGTCGGGGTGCCGGGCATCGTCGAGAACGGTCCGGACAGCGTCGTGCACGGCCAGACGTTCGGCTGGGAGGCGGTGCCGCTGGGCCGGCTGCTGCGCGCACGGACCAGCCTGCCCCTGCATATCGATAACGGCGCCAAGACGATGGGGCAGGCCGAACTGTGGTTCGGCGCGGGGCGCGGAGCCCAGCATGCCGTCGTCTGCCTGATCGGCTCCGGCGTCGGCGCCAGCATCATCGCGCACGGGTCCACCCATCAGGGATCCACGTCCAGCGCCGGCGAATGGGGACACACCACCGTCATAGTGGGCGGCCGGCCCTGCCGGTGCGGGTCGCGCGGCTGCCTGGAAGCTTACGTCGGCGCCGAGGCGATCCTGGACCGGTACGGCGACTCGCTGCCGCGCCAGGACCAGGAAGCCGCGCTGAGCACGCTGATCGACATGGCCGCGACGTCGGCCCGGGCGGCCGAGGTCCTGGACGAGACCGCGCTGTACCTCGGGGTCAGCATCGCCGATCTGATCAACCTGTTCAACCCCGAGCGGATCATCATCGGCGGCTGGGCCGGCCTGTTGCTGGGCGAGCAAATGCTTCCCGCGATCCGCGAGATCGCCCGCGAGCACTCGCTCAGGCACCCGTTCGCCGCCACGTCGATCGAGCTCGGCCGCCTGGGCCCGGATGCCGTCGCCCTCGGCGCCGCCACCCTGCCCATCGAGGCCTTCCTCAGCGGCAGCGTCTTCGCCGCCAAGGCCAGCGCCCGCCCCGCCAGCTGAGTCCCCGCGTCAGCTACCGGAGGTTAGCTCCGGCGGCGCGCTGGCCGGGCCGATCTGGGCCTTTAGCGCGGCGAGCTCGCGGTCCACGTCGGCGGCCGACCCGGCTTCGTCCAGTTCCTTCTGGATGTCGTCGGTCTCGCCGCCGACGTCTTCGAGCACCCCGGATTGCAGCAGTTCGTCCAGGGCGCCGGCGCGCGACTGCATGGTGGCGATCTTGTCCTGGGCCCGCTGCAGTGCCGCTCCCGAATCGCCCAAGGTGGTGGAGATCCCGGCCACGCTCTCGTTGACCGAGCTCTCGGCCGCCGCCGCGGTGTACTGGGCCTTCAACGTTTCCTTCTGCGTCCGGAACTTGTTCACCCGGTCCTGCAGGGCCGTCATCGTCTGCTCCATCTTCTGCTCTTCCTCGGTGAGCTGCTGGTGCTGAGGCTCCATCCCGTCGATCTGGGACTGGGCGGCGGCCTTGCGGGAGAGCGCTTCCCTGGCCAGGTCCTCCCGGCCCTGGGCCAGCGCCGCCTTGGCCTGCTCGGTGAGGTGATCCACTGAATGCTGGAGCTGCTGCTCCTGTAGCTCGATCCGCTTGCGCGACGCGGCGATCGTGACCAGCGCTTGCCGGACCTTGGTGATCTGGTCGAGCATCTGCTCGTAGGACAGATCAAGCATCTCGTCGGGCTTCTCGGCGGCGTCGAGCGCCTTGTTGGTCTTGGCCGCGAGTATGTCGTGGGCCCTTTGGAAAAGAGACATGTCGATCTGCTCCTTAGTCGACGGTGACCGGACGGCTCGACCGTATGCAGCAAATCTAGCCGCCAGCTGAACGTCAGCCTGCACCCCGGCGCCCGTGTCCGTCCCAGCTTTCGGCCGAACGGAGCCCTGGCGGCCGGTGACGCCCGGCTCGGCCGACTCGCCGTACCGGACCGCCGCCGACTCCGCCACCACGGTCCGGTTTTCCGTCGTCGAGCTGGCCAGCGGCGAGCTCGCCGGGGAGGCGGTGATGTTCGAGACCGACCCGCACAACCGCAACGCGCATATCGGCCTGGCCCTGCGTCCCGCTTACCGGGGCCGGCACCTGGGCACTGACCTGGTCCGCGTGCTGTGCCGCTACGGCTTCGAGATTCGCGGGCTGCACCGGCTGCAGGTCGACACCCTCACCGACAACGACGCGATGATCGGTGCCGCTAAGCGGGCCGGTTTCGTGGCCGAGGGCGTCCTGCGCCAGGTGGGCTGGGTCAACGGAGCCTTCGCCGACGCCGTTGTCCTCGGCCAGCTGGCCTCCGAGTGGCGGCCAGCCGATCCGCACTAGGCCGAGCGCCGGGTCCGCACGCGTGCGCGGCCCAGGAAACTCCTTAGCAGAGCTAATGATATGATGGGCGACGGACCCAAACCACGACGATAGGTAACCGTTGCACTTCGCCCCCGGCGCCCACCGCCCGCAATTCCGGCCGAGACAGATGATCTCCTCGCTCCGGCAGCGCAACTACCGGCTGTTCTTCTTCGGCCAGATCGTCTCGGTGGCCGGCACCTGGATGCAGACTGTCGCGCAGTCGTTCCTCGTCCTGGACCTGACCCACGGCAGCGGGACTCAGCTCGGTTTGACCACGGCGGTCAGGTTCCTGCCCATGCTGGCGTTCGGCCCGCTGGGCGGACTGTTCGCGGACCGGAGGAACAAGCAGCGGGTGCTGCTGGTCACCCAGACGGCGGCCGGGCTGCTGGCCGGGGCCTTTGCCATCCTGATCGCGACCGGCTCCATCCGGCTGTGGATCGTCTACCTGCTGGCTCTCGCGCTTGGCTTTGTCAACGTCTTCGACAACCCGGCCCGGCAGAGCTTCATTTCGGAGATGGTGTCAGCTCCGGACCTGCCGAACGCGGTGACGCTCAACTCGGTCGCGATGAACATGGCCCGCGTCTTCGGCGCGGCGCTGGGCGGGGTGATCGCCGCGGCCATCGGCCTGGCCCTGTGCTTCGGCTGCAACGCGCTGTCGTTCGCGGCCGTGCTGATCTCGCTGCTGGCGATGCGTAAGTCCGAGCTCTTCCCGGCCAAACGCGTGGCCAGGAAGAAGGGCCAGGTCCGGCAGGGCCTGCGCTACGTTCGCTCGACCCCCGAATTGCTCATCCCGCTCATCATGATCGCGGTGGTCGGCACCTTGGCCTGGGAGTTCCAGGTGACGCTGCCGTTGATGGCCAGCAAGGTCTTCCACGGCGGGGCCGCCGCCTACGGCGTGATGGCCTCGGTCATGGGCGCGGGCGCGGTGGTCGGTGGCCTGATCTCCGCCGCGCGCCCGCGGCCCAGGGCCCGGGCGCTGTGCCTGGCCGCGGTCGGCTGGGGCGTCGCGATCCTGGCCGCGGCGGTCGCGCCGAACATGGCGATCGAGCTAGCGGCCATGGTTTTCGTCGGCTACGGGAGCATCACCTTCAATTCCCTGGCCAAGACCACCCTTCAGTTGGCGGCCCGGCCGGAGCTGCGCGGGCGGGTGATGGCGCTGTGGGGGCTGGCCTGGCTGGGATCGACGCCGATCGGCGGCCCCGTCGTGGGGTGGATCGGGCAGCACGCCGGGGCGCGATGGCCGCTGGTCATCGGGGGCGGGGCCACCTTGATCTGCGGCATCATGGCGCTGCCCGCCCTGACCCGCATCGACCGCCGCACCGCCCGGCCCCAGGCCAGCCCCACCGTATCCAGCCCCACCGTATCCAGCCCCACCGTATCCAGCCCCACCGTATCCAGCCCCGCCGAGACCAGCGACGATCAAGTGCCCGCGATCAGCTCGGTCAGCCCGGCTGGGTAGAGCGGCGGGCTGACCGCCCCCGGCGGACGCCACCGGACGCGGCTCTTCGGTTCGGTGTCGTCGGCGATGACCTGCTCTTCGATCTCGTAAGCCGCCTCGTCGGCCAGGGCGGCGCTGAAGATGAACACGACCTCGTGCTCGGTGTCACCCTGCCAGGGGAAGATGTTCTCCAGCACGCCAAGCAGCCGTACGTCGGTCAGCCGCTGCCCGATCTCCTCGACGAACTCACGATGCAGCGTGTCCACCGCGTACTCGCCGAACTCGACGTGGCCGCCGAGCGGGCGGGCAAACGAGCCATCGGATGGCTCGGACACCAGCAGCGCCCCGTCCCGGGGCCGCCTGATGACGGCCATCGCCTTTATGATCTGCCGTTTCGCGTTCACCGGACTGTCGTATCACGCCGATCGGATCAGCGTTGCCCTCGCCTGCCTGTGCGCAACCAGACGGCAACCGCAGGGTAAACCGCGCCGCGACCCGCGCGAAGCATGCTGAGCTCATGAATAGGACCATAGCCACGATCACTGCCGGTGCCGGTGCCGGTGCCGGGTTCGCGCTGGCTGGCCTGCTAATCCCGGCCGCCGGGGCAAGCGCTGCTGTCGCGCCTGCTCAGTACTACTATGCCACCGGCTTCGATAGCCATTCGGCCGGGCAGACCTGGCTGCGGGAAAACTTCCTCGTCCAAAGCCAGAGCCTGACGGACAATACCGGTTCTATCGAGGATAACCATTCCTTGACGGAGACCTATGTGCGTGACGCGGCCGGTAACGCCTTCGAGTTCGGCATCACCTCCGACGCGCAGGGTTCGACGACCCGGCCGACGCTGTTCACGTCGACCTGGACGGCCGGGAAGTTCAGCGGCTACGAGGCCGGCTTCGTGTCGACAACCTCGGTGCGGCCCGGTTCGTTCACCCCGCCGGTCGGCACGAGTCCTCAGTTCGGCTATTCGATTTCCGGTGGCAAGATCTGGTTGAGTTACGGCGGGAAGAATTTCGGCTATATCCCCGAGTCCTACTGGCGGGGCAGCTTTGGCGCTGTCACGGAGACGCAGACTTACGGCGAGGTCTTCAATAACTCGCCGGGCGGATCTACTATCCCGACGATGAGCGGGCGCATTAGTAACTACAAGACGAGCACCGGCAGCCACCTGACCTCCATCGGCGTCAGTTCCCCGTACCGAGTGACGAGTGTTCGCGGAACCGGGTTTACCTTTAGCCGCTAACAGGCACGTGGCCGACCAGGTCGACTATCCGGTGATCATAACGGAGCTTCCTAGCGGAACCAGTGATAGCGCCCGTAGCGCGGCGGCAGGGACCCGAACGCAGCCGTGACTGACCGCGTGGCCGAACACGCTGCCCTCTGGCCAGCCGTGCAGGCCGACCGTGCCGGGGCCGCCGCCGTAGGTGGTCAGAGTGTCGGAGTGGGTGCCGAGCGGCAAGATGAGCGGGCTGTAGGTCGGCTTCAGCGGTACCAGCGAGGCGAGCACGAACGTCCGCCCCGCCGGAGTGGGCGTGCTGGGGGCGCCCTTAGCCACGGTCCATGTGCCCAGGCTGCGGCCAGCCTTCATGATTGTCAGCCGGTACTCGGCGAGGTTGATGTCGACCTGGTAGGGGGAGTAGGCCGTCTGCAGCCCCCCGCCGCCGAGGTAGATCCAGCCCGTGGACCGGTCCGGCCTCGTGGGCAGCAGGACCCGGTCCCAGCCGGGCTGGGACTGGACCACGGGGACCCAGGTCGGGCTACCGAGCTGGGTTGCGGGCAGGGCCGCCACGGCCGGCCCGCCAGGGCGGGCGTAAATGACCCGCGTCGTGGTTGGATGCACCACGACTCCTGTCTCTGACCCGAACGGAGCTGGGTCCCGCGGTGCGGTAGGCGTTGTCCCGTACGTGGTGGCCAGCGGCAACTGTGCTATCTGCGCGGCGGAAAAGGGGACAGCCCGCACCAGCCCAGGCTGGACAGCCCTGGCGCCCTGTGCACCCGTGACATGCGGCGTGCTGGCCGTCCCGCAACTCGTCGTGGCCAGAACAGCGACGGCCAGCATGATAACCGGGATGGCCACGGTTGCCTTGGCCGTAGCCCGGCGGGACCAGGCAGACCGGAAGTGATCGCTCATAAAAAAGACCTCCGGGATAGAAAATTATAAGCCCGGCTCAGCGTATTTGACTGCTCTTTTATATGCCGAACTGTACACCACAAAATTCTGCCGAGAAGGAGCCGTTTATGGAACATCTCCTGATTAGAGCTGGAATGTCGGACCTTAATGCCCAACAAATAATTTTCTCGGCTGCCAATAGTTCCTTGCCTGAAAAATGCGTGTAGCATAACAATCTGCTTACAAATCTCCTGGATCCTGGGCCGAAGGAAAACACACATGAAAAATATCGGCATTCGTCGCGGCCCACCTAGGCGCGCCGGATATTTCTGGTTGGCGACAACCCCCGTAATCGTCGGCGCCATAGCCATCTTTATCGTTAGTCAGTCCGCAGTTGCCGGCACCGTTACCACAGTGGGTCTCGGGACGGCCTCCAGTTACGGAGTACTGGCCGCGACTGCGGTCACCAACACCGGCGCGAGCGTCATTGCCGGGAACCTCGGCCTGAGCCCGGACACCGCCACCTCCGTGACCGGGTTCCCCCCCGGCAGGGTGACCGGTTCCCAGAACGTGGGGGCCGCCGCGGCCGGGGCTCAGGACGACCTGACCACCGCGTACAACCAGGCGGCCATAGCACCCTCGACGGGGCCTAATACCCAGAGCACCATCGGCTCCGCCGGCCTCGAGACGGGGCCACTGGTTCCCGGTATCTACAAGGCCTCGTCGTCGCTGGAGATCGACGGCGCGCTGACCCTGGACGCGGAGGGCGACCCGAATGCAGTCTGGATCTTCCAGGCCCCTGCCTCCACGCTTACCGCTGACATGAACAGCTCGGTCGTCCTCACCGGGGGCGCCCAGGCCTGCAATGTTTTCTGGCAGGTAGGCACCTCCGCGACCATCGAGACAACTGCCACCTTCGTGGGCACCATCTTGGCCCTGACCTCGATCTCGGTGCAGCACGGCGCCACCATCATCGGCCGCGCGCTAGCCCGTAACGGAACCGTCACCCTCGACGACGACACCATCATCGTGCCAAGCTGCGCCACCACCCCCACGCCATCGCCGTCGCCGACCAGCACGCCGACCAGCACGCCGAC
>JBEKKH010000362.1:0-7997 GCA_050010815.1 Streptosporangiaceae bacterium
TGTCAACTGTACTTTACATATGGTAAAGGACAGTCGACATGTTATGTCCCGGTTCCGGATCCGGAGACAGCCACAGCGGAGACCGCGCCACGCAGGAACCCGGTGATCACATCGCTACGGGTGCATGCGCGCGCCCTTGACGATCTTGTCGACGGCGCCGCGCGGGCCGTGCACGGCGATACCGGCCAGGTCCAGGTCAGCCCGGCGCACGGCGCGCACGGCGGCCCGGTTGTCCCGGTCGTTGCCGGTCGCGAAGAGATCCGCGGTAAAGACCGACAGGGCCACGCCCCGGCCGACGGCGGACTCGCAGGCCCTCGCCAGGGTCTCCTTGCTCGCTTCGAAGACGAGGACCGGCTGGCGGAACATCGGCAGGTACTCCGTCCCGTCCGCGTCCGCGTAGGGCTCGCCGATCACCTCCGGGCTCCGCGGCCCGATCCCGCTGACCAAGAACGCGGTGACGTTGAGCCGCTGCCACGCCTCCAGGTCGTCACGCAGCAGAACGGCGATCTTGGTGTCGAACCGAATCGGCTCACTGGCTGTATCCATGCCCGCCATCGAACACCGTGGCCCGATGGCAGTCTTGTACGATTTTTGCGTGGCCGGTGACACGCGGGTCCGTGCCTGGCGACCGGAGGTCCCGGGCGTCGTCGAGGTCTTCCACGCCCACATGATCAGCCACGTCTACCCGATGCACACGCACGAGGCCTGGACGCTGCTGATCGTCGACGACGGGATGGTCCGCTATGACCTGCACCGTCACGAACATGGTGCCCTGGACCAGGTCATCACGCTCCTGCCCCCGCAGGTCCCGCACAACGGGCGCGCCGCCACGTCCGCGGGCTTCGGCAAGCGGGTGGTCTACCTCGACCTCTCGCACGTGCCGGCCAGCCTCATCGGTCCAGCCGTCGACCAGCCCCTGCTGTCCGACCCGCTCCTGCGGCAACGCATCCACGAGTTGCATCACGTGCTGGGGCAGCCAGGCGAGGAATTCGAGGCGGAAAACCGCTTGGCCTTTATTACCGAACGGCTCCGCCACCACCTGAGCCACCCCGACGACCCCAGCGACCCCGCCGCGCCAAGGTCAGGCGCCACCGTGGCGTATGCCCTGCATGACCTGATCGACGCCCGCTTCCGCGAGAAGGTGACGCTGCGGGAGGCATCGGACGCCCTGCACGCCCACCCGGCCCACCTGGTCCGGATGTTCAGCCGGGAGTTCGGGATCAGCCCTCATCAGTACCTGACGAGCCGGCGGGTCGATCTAGCGCGACGCCTCCTGCTCGGCGGAATGCCGCCCGGCCTGGCCGCGGCTGAGGTCGGCTTCTGCGATCAGTCGCACCTGAGCCGCCATTTCACGCGTGTCCTCGGCACCACCCCCGGCCGGTTCGCCCGCAGCGGATCGTTAACTGGATCCGTTCGTGTACACAATTTTGGGTACACTCTGGACATGGACGATATCCAGGCTCAACTGAGTGTCCGGGATGCCCGCGCGCACCTCGCCGAGGTCATCACCCGGGCCCAGGACGGAACGCCCACCATCATCACCCGCAACGGTCAGGCCGTAGCCGCCATCGTCCCCATCGAGGACTTCAACGCCCTCGAAGACGCCATTGACCGGTACTTCGCCCGGGAAGCCGACCGTGACCTGGCCGATAACCCCGACGCGCCGACCTACAGCATGTCCGAGGTTGTCGCCGCGATCTTCGAGGAAGAGCCCGGCAAGGGCGCCGCGTGAAGTACACGTTCCGATGGCGGGAGCGTGCCGTCAGGCAGCTGCGGGCCATCCCCCAGCCGGCCGCGCTAACGATCTTGCGAGCGCTTACCCCACTCGGGGACGATCCCCGCAGTCAGGATGCCGACATCAGGAAGCTCTCCGGATACGACGACCGTTACCGGCTTCGGGTGGGGGACTACCGCGTCATCTACGAGGTCGCGGACGGTCAACTGATCATCCTGGTGGTGGGAGTTGGACACCGCAGGGAAATTTACCGGGCCATGTCCTGAAGCAGTCGGCTAACGTCAATGAGCGGCATCACCGCGCCCGGTCAGCGATTCCTCCGACACAGCGGTGCGCGGCAGCAGCATCGACAAGATGGCGCAGAGCGCGAACGCGCCCATCGAGTACGGCGTGGTGTGGACCAGCGCGGCCCGGAACGAGTGGCCGTCCAGGTCAGCCCGGACGCACCGCCGGCCACCTCGACAGGGATCGCCGCGAGCACCACGTTGACCAGCGGCACCACCAGCAGGGCCAGACCCGCGCCACGTTGACGAAGAAGACCGAGCGCCAGCCCCAGCCGAACAGGTTGGCGTCGGTCAGCACCCCGCCGAGGACCAGGCCGACGGCGGAGGCGGCGCCGATCATCGCGCCGTAGATGCCGAACGCCTTGCCCCGTTCGGACCCGGTGAAGACGGCGCGGAACGTGGCGAGCACCTGGGCAGCCCGAAGATCGCGACGCCGAATCCGAAGACGCGCTTGCGCCCGAGCAGGTCGCCGAGGTTCCCCGCGATGATGAGCACCGCCGCGAACGCCAGCATGTACCCGGAGACCACCCACTCCAGCTGGGTGGCGCCGGCGTGCAGGTCACGCCGGATGGTGGGCAGCGCCACGTTGACGATCGTCACGTCGATCATGTCCATGAGCGCCCCGACGATCATGACGATCGCGGCGAGCCAGCGCCGTGGGTAACCGGCTGTCGCGGGATGACCGCCTGCTGCGGTGTGACCGGCTGCTGCGGTGTGACCGCCCGGCCCGGCGTCGCAAGGAGCCGATCAGCCGGGACGCGATCGTGGCCGCCGCGGTCCGGCTCCTCGACCGCGAGGGCCTGGCGGCACTGAGCATGCGCCGCCTGGCCGAGGAACTCGGCACCGGCGCCGCCTCCCTGTACTGGCATGTCGGCAGCAAGGACGGCCTGCTGGACCTCAGCCTGCGCCACCCCTTCGTGGTGCGGATCTCGATCGGCCGCATCCCCATGGGACCGAACGCGCTGCAATTCTCCGAACGCGTACTGACCATCCTGCGCGCGGGCGGCCTGCCGCCGCGCTTGGCCGTGCAGGGACACCTGCTGCTCCTGGCCACGGTGAACGGCTTCACCGTGGACGAGACCGGGATGGAAGACGGGGCCGCCCCGCCCGGTGACCTGGCCGCCCGGCAGCAGGCCGCGGACATGGCCCGCGACTACGCCGCCTCGCTGCCCGCCGAGCTCTTCCCGACCATGACCAGCCTCGCCGACGAGTTCGCGCTCGCCGACCCCGACGAGCGCTTCGAGATCCTCCTCGACATCTTCGTGGACGGCCTGGCCCGCCGCGCCGCCACCAAGACGCAGCGGTAAGAGGAGCCGGTGGCGCCACCAGTAGCGCCCGACGATGAGTTCCTCGAGGGCTCGCAGACGCTCAGCCCTCATCCCCGCACAAGCATCGGGGTGTCGAAGCGCGATGCAAAGGTCGGAGGCGAGGTAGGTTGCATCGCGAACCTCGCACTGGGCCCGGAGGATCTCCCCGGAGATCGTGGTGGCACAGGTAATGATGTCGAGAACGGTCTCCTTGTGCGGGCCGCTGAACCGGACCAGGAAGAACCAGTCGTCGACCGGCTCGCCGAACCGCGCCCACTCGAAGTCAAGCAGCGCCGTCACGCGCTGATCGCACGCGAGCCAGTTGCCCCAGTGGCAGTCCGCGTGCACCGGGACGACCGCCCGTGCGGCCAGCGGCGCGCGCTCCGCGATCGCCATCAGGCCGTCGAGCAGAGGGCGGCCCACGACTCCGTCCCGGTCCGCGGCCGCGAGGTCCTCGACCTCGGCCAGGAGCGTAGCCTGGCTGACGAAGCCGCCGTGGTCAAGAGGTTCTCTCAGCGTCTGTTCGGCGTGGCCCGCGGGTATCCAGCGGTGTAGCCGGTCGAGCCGCTGGACCGCGTCTTCGGCCAGCAGGCGCGCGGTGACACCGTCCACGCCCGGCATCCCCATGCCGGGAGCCGTCCCCGGCAGGCGGGCGTAGCAGGCGTACCGAACGTCGCGCGTCCCCAGCCGGTAGATCCCGCTGCCGAGCAGCGGGGCCGTGAGGCCGGCGGGCAGGTGGGGCGCGAGGGCGATCTCCCGGTCCAGTCGCGAGTGACGGTCGGCGTCGATGATCTTCACGACGACGTCCGGGCTGACGTACACGCAGTGGGAGCTGCTCTCAACGGTGGCCATGGGGCCGGGGTCGCGGCCCAGAGTCGCGACCCCGATCGCGCGAGCGGCATGGTGGGCTTGCCGCAGGTCGGTCACTGGCGATCACCGAGCGTGGGTGGACGGAGTCTGCCGAGGTTCACCGCGTGTCCATAAAAAAGCGCATGTCACCGCGCATTTTATCTTCATGTCGGCCATCCGCGGCAGATAAGCGCCTTTCCGCCGAAGCGACTTGTGAAATCCTGCACAAAGCGCTTCCGCGGAGACGCGACAGTGGGGGAATGCCATTCCGCCGGATGACGTCCGAACGAATCGTGCCGCCAGCTGACCGGCGAGCCTGGTAGACGGCGCACGGCGTTCCGGGCAAGACTGGGGCCATGGTTTGGCTGCCAGCGGATTTCGCGTACCCCACCGTGGTAGCAGTTGGTGATGGCTATCGTCTGCGTCCGATGAGGGCCACGGACGTTGATCTCGATTACCCGGCGATAATGGGCTCCCAGCCTCGGCTATGGTCGATCTTCGGCGAAGCGTTGGGCTGGCCGCCCGACTCGATGACATACCAGCAAGACCTGGAACATCTAGCCCGCGACGAAGCCGAGATCGCGGCCCGCCAGTCGTTCAGTTACGCGCTCTTGGACGACGAGGAAACAGCCCTGCTCGGCTGCGTCTACATCGACCCGCCGGAAAAGCAAGGCGCCGACGCCGAGATTTCCTGGTGGGTGGTGGACGGCCAGGTCGGCACCGGCCTTGAGCGCACGCTGGACGCGCTGGTGCCCCGGTGGATCGCCGCGGCCTGGCCCTTTACCCATCCGCGTTACATCGGCCGCGACCTGTCGTGGGCGCAGTGGCTCGCGTTGCCGGACATGGACCCGCCCGCTGCTCTAACGCCAAGTGAGCACGGCATGCCGACCTGGGACCGCATGCTGGAGCAGGTATGGCCACGCCGGCTTGCCCTGGCGGCGATCGCGGCCTTGGCGGCCCTGCTGTACGCCTGGGCCATGGGCCAGGACACGCTCGAGTACTACTACGCCGCGGCTGACCGCAGCATGTCCATGAGCTGGCACGACTTCATCTTCGGCGCCTTCGACCCGGCAGGCACCATCACCGTGGACAAGCTGCCGGGGGCGTTGTGGCTCCAGGCGCTTTCGGTGCGGGCGTTCGGCATGCACACCTGGGCGATCATCCTGCCGCAGGTCATCGAGGGCATCCTCACCGTCCTGGTCCTCTACCGGGCGGTGACCCGGCTGGCCGGGCCGGCCGCCGGCCTGGCCGCCGCGCTGGTGCTGGCGGTCAGCCCGGCCACGGTGGCCCTGGACCGCGAGAACATCTCCGACTCGCTGCTGATCTTGCTGCTGGTGCTGGCCGCCGATGCGGTCTCGGGGGCCATCGCCGGGCTGGCCCCCGACGATGACCTTGACGACGACGATGACCTTGACGACGACGATGACCTAGACGACGACGATGACCTAGACGACGACGATGAGCTGGACGACGGCGAGGTTCGCGTCCGCCGGTCCGGCGGAACGCTGGGCCGGCTCATCCTGGCCGGTTTGTGGGTGGGGCTGGCCTTCCAGGCCAAGGAGATCGAGGCGTGGATGGTGCTGCCCGCGCTGGGCCTGGCCTACCTGCTGTCCGGGCCCGGTCCGGTGCTGCGGCGGGCCGGCCGGCTCGCGGTGGCGGGCGTGGTCGTCGCGCTGGTGTCGGTGTCCTGGATGGCCGCCGTGTCGCTGGTCCCCGCCGCGGACCGCCCCTACGTCGACGGCAGCCACGACAACTCCGTCTTCGCGCAGGTCTTTACCTATAACGGATTCGGAAGGTTCGGCGACAAGACCCCGCTTCAGGTGCGGGCCGCCCAGCTGGATCCTGGCGCCGCGCTCCCCGTTCCGCCTCGCGCCGCCGACCGCCTGCTGGACGGCGGCCTGGGCCGCGATACCGGCTGGCTGATCCCGGCCGCCGCCGTCGTGGCGGCCTGGGGTATCGCCAGCCGGCGCCGGCAGCCACGCGGCGACCCGCTCCGGGCCTGCTTCATCGTGTGGGGCGGCTGGCTGGTCACCTTCTTCGTGGTGTTCTCGGCGGTCACCACGCTCTGGCCCTATTACGCCGCGGCGCTGTCCCCGGCGGTCGCCGCCATCCTCGGAACCGGCGTCGCCGCGGCCCGGTCACGGGAGCGAGTCCCGGTCAGCCGGACGATCGGCCTGGCGGTCGTCGTCGCGGGCACCGCCGCCTACGCGGCCTGGCTGGTGTCCACCTCGGCCGGCGCGCCGGGCTGGCTGTTGCCGGTCATCATCGCCGTCGGCGTCGCCGCCACTGGCGTGGTCGTCTGGTCGCTGGCGCCCCGCCGCTCCGTCCCGTTCGCCGCGGCCCTCGCCGCGGGCCTGGTCGCCGTGTCGCTCGCGCCTGCCGTCGCCTCGGTCAGCCTGGCGGCTCACCGCGAAAGCGCCTTCGACACCCCGTTCGAGTCGGCCCGGGTGCAAGAGGATGTGGCGCTCGGCCTGGGGAAGCAGGCGATCATCGCCGTGCAGGCCACGATCCCCTACTGGCATAACGCCGGGAACGGAACCCCCTACCTGATGGCGGCGCAGAGCGCGCTGCTGCCGTCAGCGATCATCTATGACTCCGGCCTCGAGGCGCTCCCCATCGGAGGGTTCGACGGTACCGCTCCGTCGCCGACCCTGGCCCAGCTCCAGACCGACATCCGGCAGGGCCTGTTCCACCTCGTCTGGATATCTTCCGCCGCCACCGACCCCCGACTGCAGTGGGTCACCAGCCACTGCAGCCGGCTCACGCAGCGGCTCTATAACTGCGCGCTCGCCTAGACGGTGGCTGGCCCTGGGAAACCGGTCCGAGTAAGGCGCGCGGAGATTGCCCACAGGCTCCTGGCGAGATCAGCATTGCGCGACGACTTGGAGGGCTTGGCCACCTCGGGATAGCCCTTCGTGTGGATCAGCCCGTCTGGCCCTACGTAGGAACCGCCGGGTATGTCCTGGGTGGCGGCGTAGAGGGTGGGCAGCGCGCCGTGCTGCCCGTCCTGGGTGATGGGCGCCAGGAGCAGCTTGTTCGCTACCCCCCGGAAGCCGCCCAGGTGGCTGATCAGGTTGGTTTCCGCGACGCCTGGGTGCGCTGCGAGGGCTCGCACCGTGCTCCCGGAGTCGGTGAGCCGCCGTTGCAGGTCAACGGTGAACAGCAGGTTGGCCAGCTTGGACTGACTGTAGGCGCCGAGGGGCCTGTACTTGCGGTGCTCCCAGTTCAAGTCGCCGACCTTGATCCTCCCGATCTTGTGCAGGTCAGAGGAGACCGTGACGACCCGGTCGGTGATGTGCGGCAGCAGCAGGTTCGTCAGCGCGAAATGACCGAGGTGGTTGGTTCCGATCTGCAGTTCGAACCCGTCGGCGGTCCGTCCCTGGCGAACCATCATGATCCCGGCGTTGTTGATCAGGATGTCGAGGTTCCCGGTCCATCCCGCGGCGAACTCGCGGATCGACGCCAGGCTGGCCAGATCCAGCTGCCGCACCTCCGTCTCACCCGTCATCTTGGCCGCGGCGGCCTCGCCCTTGGCCACGTCCCGGACGGCGAGGACCACCCGGGCGCCGGCCCGTGCCAGCTCGCCGGCGGTGATGGCGCCGATCCCGCTTGACGCGCCCGTCACCACCACGACGCGGCCCGGCAGGTCCGGCATCTTGTCGGCCGTCCAGCTGTCATTAGCCATGATTCACTGCTCCTTCGTCGCGCGCTCCGCCTAAGTTCCTAACTTTAGATTCTCAACTCATTTACTTTATTTTGTCAAGTGCTATCGTGAGACGGGTGAGGTCCTATGGTCAGTACTGCGCTCTGGCCCGCGGGCTG
>JBEKKH010000363.1:0-7988 GCA_050010815.1 Streptosporangiaceae bacterium
TCGACTTCTCCACCCCCGACGCGCAGCGCCGTGTCGCCCAGGTGGACGCGTTCAACAACGAACTGCAACGGGCAGGCGCCTGGGTGTTCGCCGCCGGCCTGCACCCCGCATCCTCGGCCACGGTCGTGCGGTCCTCCGGAGGAGACGTATCGATGACCGACGGGCCCTACGCCGAGACCAAAGAACAAATGGGCGGCTTCTGGATTATCGAGGCCACCGATCTCGATACCGCCCTCGAGTGGGCCGGCAAAGCAGCCGCTGCCTGCGAGGGACCGGTTGAGCTCCGGCCGGCGCAAGGGTGACCGACGCGCTGGATGAGGTCTTCCGGCGCGAAGCCGGCCGCTGCACCGCCACGTTGATCCGCGTCCTTGGCGACATCGACCTCGCCGAGGATGCGGTGGCGGAAGCTTTCGCCATCGCCGCCGAGCACTGGCCGAAGACGGGTCTACCGCCCAACCCTGGCGGCTGGATCACCACGACTGCACGCAACCGCGCCATCGACCGCCTGCGACGCGAATCGAGCCGTGGTGAGCGTCATCTCGCGGCCCATCGACTCCACACTGACAGCATGGACCCTGACCATAATCCCGAACTCGACAGGCTCGACGAGCTGGCTGGTGTCGTCGCCGACGATCAGCTCCGGCTCATGTTCCTGTGCGCACACCCGGCCCTCGCCGCCGACGCGCAGGTCGCTCTTACCCTGCGGCTCCTCGGTGGCCTCGAGACCAACGAGATCGCCCGGGCTTTCCTGGTGCCTGAGGCGACGATGGCGCAGCGGATCGTTCGGGCCAAGCGCAAACTGCACGATAATCACGCTTCTTACCGCATACCCCGCGCGGCGGAGCTCCCGGACCGGCTCCACGCGGTCCTCGTCGCCATCTACCTCATCTACACCGAAGGTCACACCGCCACGTCGGGACAGAGCCTGACGAGAACCGATCTATCGACCGAAGCGATCCGGCTCGGGCGAACCCTCGTCGAGTTGATGCACGACGAACCGGAGGCCGTCGGTCTCCTCGCGCTGATGCTGCTCACCGAGTCTCGCCGTCCCGCCCGCGGCAACGCCAGCGGGACCATGGTGCGCCTAGCCGACCAGGACCGCTCCCGCTGGAACCGGACCCTGATCGCCGAAGGCCACGAGCTCGTGCGCGCTTGCCTTCGCCGCGACCAGCCCGGACCGTTCCAGATCCAGGCTGCGATAGCCGCCGTACACGCCGACGCCCCCACCGCCGACGCCACCGACTGGTCCCAGATCGTCACCCTCTACGACCAGCTCTTCGCCCTGCGTCCGCACCCTGTTGTTGCGCTGAACCGATCAGTGGCTGTCGCGGAGCTCCACGGCACCGCCGAGGGGCTCGCCGCACTCGAGATCGACGCCACCACTCTCGACAACTACCAGCCATACCACGCCGCCCGCGCCGACCTGCTGGCACGAGCAGGGCGGCGCGATGAGGCAATCGATGCGTACGACCGGGCCATCGGACTTACCACCAACGCGGTCGAACGCGACTTCCTCGTGCGCCAACGGGCCGCCCTCTGAGTAAACAGCTGCGGCGCGCGATATTTCTGGCTCATCGGTTCGCGCCTGCATCCGGCTCTCGGCGCCGTGATCACCGAACAGCACGACCGCACCCGGCTCGCCGCCGGTGCGTGAGCACCACGTGACCACGCTGACCACACGTGGCTTTCTGCGTGCCCGGCGAGCCTCCTTCATGGGCGCTCGGCGTAACGCTGGCCGGGATGCGGGAACAGTCGGTGCAGGTGGTAGTCGATGACAGCCTGCGCCTGCTCGACCGAGGACTGGCCGCCGAGGACGCTGGTGCCCAGGCCCGCGGACATGGCAAGGAGGCCGACGGCTTCGGTGTCCGGGTTCAGGTGGGCTGACGTGCCGTCGGCGCCCTGGGCCGCCCGGAGTTGCGCGGCGACCACGTCGATCACCGCGTTTGAGTTCCTGACCAGGGGGGCGATCTCCAGCGCCGGCTCGGTCAGCGAGAGCGCGAAGTAGGCCGTGTACAGGACGGTGAAGGTGCGCCGCTCCTCGTCGACCGGCAGCGCCTCGGCCAGGATGGCGGCGATGACGTCGCGCGGGCTGACCGGGCTCTTCGTCTCCTTGAGCCGGTTGATCCGCGCCAGCGCCCGCGCGGCGAACTGGGCGGCCAGGTGCTGCATGGCGAAGAGCAGGAGCTCTTCCTTGGTGCCGAAGTAGTACTGGACCAGCCGCAGGGAGACGCCTGCTTCGGCCGCGACCTCGCGCATGCCGGTGGCGTGCAGCCCGCGGGTCGCGGCCGTCCGGAGTAGAGCGTCCGCGATCTGCCGCCGCCGTTCCTCGTGATCGACCCGCTTCGGCACCCGCTCACCGTATCCCTCGTTGCCCGCCAAACCCGTTAATGATACATTCGTATCATAACGATGGCGGGCTCAGCCACGAGGAGACGGGACATGCTGGCACCCAAGGCCGAAGTGGGATCGTGGGTAAGCGAAGCGGCGCGGGAGAAGTTCATGGCCGCGTACGAGCGGGCGTTTGCGCTCTGGCCGCAGCCCGTCGAGGAATTCGATATCGAGACGGCGACCGCAACCACGCGGGTGCACGCCTACCGGCCGCATCCCGGCGGGGAGCCGGTCGTGCTGCTGACCGGGGCCGGCTTCAACGCCTCGGGCTGGTACCCGCACATCGCCGCGCTCGCCAGGCACCACCCGGTCTACGGGATCGACATGCCCGGCGACCCCAACCCCAGCATCCTGCGCGCCCCGCTCACTCCTCCGGCGTCTTGCGCGGCATGGCTGGACGAGCTGCTTGGCCAGCTCAGCGACCGTCCGGCGCACCTGGCCGGGTTGTCCTACGGCGGCTGGGTCGCCATGAACCAGGCGATCCGCGCGCCCGGACGGGTCGCCTCCATCACGTTGCTCGACCCCGCCGGGCTCACCAAGCTCGACGCCCGCTTCTGGTGGTGGCTCACCATCAGCGGCCTGGCCAGCCTGACCCCGATGCCGATACGCCGCCACCTCGCCCGCTGGCTGGACAGCCCGGCCATGCTGGAGCCAGAGCTGATGACGCTCATGTGGGCAGGCAGCCGCGGCTACCGGATGGAGCCCAAGTTCCCCGGCATCCTCACCGACGACGAACTCCGCTCAATCGACCTGCCGGTCCTGCTGATCACCGGCGCGCGCAGCGCCATGCTCACCCCCGCGGAGGCCCGCGCCCGGGGAAGCCTGATGCCGAACGCGGAGGTCACCATCGTCCCTGGCAGCCACGGCGGCTTCAACCGGATCGACGAACTGAACGACCGGATCGCCGCCTTCATCGAGACCCAAGCCGCCGACAAGAAACCGGCTCAACCCGGCCCAGCCACCGACGACTAAACGGAGGGGCCGGCATCTTCACCGAACCCCGCACGCGACCGCCGTCGGCGTTACTCACAAGTTCAAGGCTAGCGCGTAGTACGTAGGCCAGGCTCTCAGTGGTGCGGCGCGGCCGGACGATCGCCCGTTTTCAGGCCGGGCGTGTCCCAATGCATAGCACTCCAGAACCGTCCCGAAGTACCCGGAAAGACGACCTCGTCGAAATGCACCGTGATCCTGGGATCGGGCCGAAGTGCTAGCCTGCGGCGCAGCCGTGGACTCTCGGCCGGGCTGACATCGAGCCGATAGCCGACCAGTATGCGCGTTTGCGGGTCCACATGACGAAGGTGCTCCAGCGACACCGGCACTTCGGGAAGCTCCGCGGTTCTGAGGAGGTCGTCGTCCAAGGTCAGCTCCGCTATCTCGCGGATGTCCTCACGGAACTTCGGCATCAGCCGGGTCGTGGTTTCATAGACGCCGCCGGTCTGCTGGAGCACATCGGCAAGAACAACGCCCGGTTCAGCGCGCATGGCCTGCTCGATTTCGGCGGACCGGTATCTGCTAGAGGACCAGCCGGTGTTCCTGGCCTTGTTCTTCACCAGCGGATGGTCGGGCCCGAGAACCTGGGCATATGTCCTGAAGGTCGCCATCGGGCATCACCTGCTTCCCTCACCCGGAATACAGGCGCTGCGAGACTGCAACCTGCACCTGCGGCCGTATCCAGTCTGTCAGGCTAGCGGGAGCCATGCGAGAGCCATGCGGACGAACGACCTCGCAATTCATGGCCGCGGCCGTCGTGCGCGCCGCTTACCTGCAGTCGCTGCCTGCGGTCTCAGTCCTCTGGGGCTGCCGCTCGGGCAGTACGGCCGGACATCCCGGCTCCGCAGCCTGGAAGTTGAACGGCCGTCCCAGTCGTAGGGATCATGACATCCATAAAGTGGCAGCCATGCAGGCCAAGGCGGAAAGACTGGGTGATGACTCGCAGCCTGTTCGATCTGGTATCACCTGAAGAATCATGCGCGACCTGATGGCCCCGCCCGCTTAGCCAGGCATGCCGGACTGCCGGCCGTGGCGGGCGTCGGAGGGTCGCTCGCCCTGCAGACCCGCGTCCGCCATAGCGAGGCCTACGCGGCGCTTGTGCCGCGGACTGCGCCCGGCCGAGATCAGCCGGGGGCTCGCGGCTGGACCGCAAGTCTGCACCGTTACGCGACGTGGCGGCGCAGCGCTTGCTGCGCTGAAGCTTTTTCATATGTGGCGGCTGCGGTCGGACCGAAACCTCGCTGCGGCCAGCACTCTATCAAGCCATCAAGCCGACTGAAGGGACCAAATGCGCCAAGCGGCCGGATGAGGAGGTTATTAATGTATTCGAATACATACTATGACTAGCTCACCTGGATCGCGACGTGTATGACGACAAGCCTTTCGCGTCGTCAAGAACTCGATAATGCCCATCTCCGTCAAATTCGGGGACAGCAGGAAAGAAATTATAGCCTGGTATAAGGGGCGCCTTTCAGCGGCACATCCTTGACCGGGCGGGAAAGAGGACGCTTGATCGGGAAGATTATAAGCTGGAGCATAGGAATCCTGATTGTCGTATGGATCGTCTCCAGACCTGTGACCGCAGGGAATGATGTGCATATGTGGGTATCTGACATAGTATCCTTTTTTAGCCATCTCGCTAGCGGCTGATGTAAGACGGTCCGGTAAACTTGCCTGCCGGCGCGGAACCGAGGAGGAGCGATTGCTCTATTTCGTGTGCCGTGGGTCAGAGAGCTCGGTAGTTATCAGATGTTTTCGGCGGACTCAGCCGCTGTCCGCATGTCGGCTTTCCGGTCGGCTCCGTGCCCTGCTCAGCGACATCCAGGACCCAACATAGAGATCACCTGGGAGGCAGCGCCTAGGATCTGTAACGCCATCCAGATCAAGAACAGCAGGCCCAGATGCGACCCTCCGCTTGCGCAGTTTATGACAGGCACCACCTCGATCCCGTTGAGGCTGAGATCGGATGGCCAGGAGAGGAAGCGCAAATCGCCGTCATTCGTTCCACGACGGTGCTCTAGAGCGTTCGAAATATGCTGTCCAGCTGGGAGCCGGGCGTCGTTGACCCTGGCCTCCCGGACCTGAGCCCGGAGTGACCTTGAAACAAGTGACGAGCGGCTCGGCCGTGCGCTGAGTTAGCGAACACCGCCGAGCCGAGTGACTCGTCCCGCGTCTGTCTGTCAGACTAGACACCTCGACCGAACGGGAGGCCCGGCGCTCGTCGTTGCCGGGTTCCCGGGTGCCGCGGCGAACGGCGACGATGGGTGGGCCCATGGCTGATTATGCGGTTGCGCATCTGGACGAGATCGAGGAATTTGCGGACGTAGGCTGTCACTACCGGCCGATCCGACACCACCTGGGCATCACGGCGTTCGGAGCGACTGCTTGGACGGCCCGGACGGCGGGCGACCTCGTCATTAACGAGCACGACGAGGATGATCCCACCGCTGACCAGGAGCTCTTTCTCGTGCTACGCGGCCACGCGGTGTTCGAGCTTGACGGTGACCGGGTCGACGCGCCAGCCGGAACTCTCGTGTTCGCCCCGCCCCGCCCCGCACCAAGCGAACAGCCTCCGCCACGGAGGCCGGGACGACCATCATCGCGCTGGAAGGCACACCGGGAAAGGCGTACGAGGCCCGCGGCTGGGAACTGTGGGCTCCGCTCGCCCCCCTTTATCAGGCGGGCGAGTACGCCGAGGTCGCCGACCGTCTAGGCGCCTTGGTCGCAGCCGCTCCGCAATACCCCATGTTGTTCTTTAACCTCGCCTGCTGCGAGAGTCAGTGCGGCCGGAAGAGTGACGCGCTCGATCACCTCCGGCACGCCATCGCGATGTCGGAGGAGTTCCGCGATTCCGCAAAGGACGACTCCGACCTCGATCCGATCCGCCACGAACCCGCGTTCAAGCAACTGATCAGCGGCTAGCCTTACGGACCTTCCCGAGCTGACAATCCAGGGTTGCAGTTTAGGTTGCAGTTCACCACGGTGCGGAAACGTCCAGGGACGGCCGGTTTTGCGGGGGTGGTCCAGGTTGAACCGATCTGGACGGCCACGATCTGAGCTGCTAATGCGGTTAGTTCAAGGTGGCGCCGATGCACGGTGGCTGCCTCCGTCAGCCGAGGTCACAGGGTCCACGAGAGGCCGGGCGAGACGACGGAGACCCACCTCGTACGGCACATGACCGCATCCCAGGGATGACAATCTCCCCGTCTTTCGAATACAGTTACGAGCATGAGCTATGACATTTACTTCCTCAAGCGCGATCCAGGCCAGTCATGGGAAGACGCCATGGAGGCATTGGAAGAGCAGGCCGCTGCCCCCGAGGTACTGACCCGCCCGCCGTGCTGGGATCAGGTTGTCTCCGGAGTGCGGTACATCCTGGGCGATGTGTCAGTCCTGGAGAATCCCCCCGCATGGGCAATCGACCACGAGCGGACTGGCATTCAGGTGAGCTGCTTCTCGCGTGAATGGTCCATTACAGTTCCGTACTGGAGTGACGGGGATGCGGCTGTAGCAATCACTGGGCACCTCCGCGCCATAGCCGGGATCGTTCAGACCGCCACCGGGCTCGAAGCCTACGATCCGCAGGTGGAGATGGCCGTCACCACCGATGAGTGGACAGCGCAACAGGCCGCATCGGTCTTCGACCAGGTAGCGGAAAGCTTCGACGCGCGTGGCATTAGGCGTGGTTAACGCTCGCGGTCAGCCAGTCGCGCTGTGGTGAGGTAGACCCGCGGGCGCGGTGCTGTGTTGCCGCCGACCGTTTCCCACGGTCCCCTCCGCCTGTGCCCCTTCCAAGGCACCGGGCGCTCTACGTGTCTTGCCCGCTGGTCAGCCGCCCGTGGCGGCTGCTGGTTCCGGGGTCCATGGGGTCGGGATGTTGCTGCCACCGTAACGGTAGCGTTTCACGGCGATGCTGGCTGCGCCGGTGAGGACGACCCCGTCGCAGACATCCGTTCCACGACGGTGATCGAAGACGTTCGAATTAAATTGTCTAGCTGGAGCCGCCTATCGGAATCGAACCGATGACCTACGCATTACGAGTGCGTCGCTCTAACCGACTGAGCTAAGGCGGCGTGCCGTCCGAAGGGACGACGCGACGAGTCTACCGGAAGCTGAGGCCGCGCCCGGTCCGGCCAGCAGCACCAGGCTCGTACTATCCTCACCGTGAGGCTTGCAGAAGGCGAGGCGCGGGCCCGGTTCGCTACGGTACCTGTGGTGCGGCTGGGCACCGCCGATGGTCAGGGACGCCCGCACCTGGTGGTGTGCACGTTCGCGGTTGACGGTGACACCATCTACACGGCCGTTGATCAGAAGCCGAAGTCGGGCACCGCCCTGAAGCGGCTGAGCAACGTCGGCGAGAATCCGTGGGTCACCATGCTCGCCGATCATTACACCGACGATTGGGAAACGCTGTGGTGGGTTCGCGCCGACGGCCGGGCGGCGATACTGGCGGATCAGCGGCAGATGAGGGCGCCGCTGAGACTGCTAGCGGACCGCTACTGGCAGTACCGGCAGGCCCCCCCGACGGGTCCCGTGCTGGCGGTGACGGTCCAGCGGTGGTCAGGCTGGACCGGAGCGCCAGCGACCTGAACCGGGCCGCGGACGCACCG
>JBEKKH010000364.1:0-7985 GCA_050010815.1 Streptosporangiaceae bacterium
AGGCCAATTACATACGTTGAAGGGTGATGTGGATGGGCGACATCGGTACTCACGCGGAAATAAGCCGCTTCGTCATCGACCAGGCCCGCAAAGCCTTGCCCGACGGGGCAATTCCGGCCACCGACTACGCATTTCTCGAGCTGGGCAACTTCCTGACGGATGTGTCACAGTTCCGTGACCCGCCGGCATACCACCGGGCCCGCGAGCTGGCCCGGTCGGAGGCGGGGTTCGGCGGCATGGTGCTCGGCTCCGACGAATGGGTGACGGACATCTTCGGGAAGAAATCCCCAGACCCGCACGGCGCGTTGCCCAAGATGTTGCAGCTGCTGATGAGCGCGACGACGCACATGGTCTTCGACGATGACGCTCTACCGACCTTCCTCGGGTCGGCGATCGGCAAGGTGACGCAGAGCGGACCGTCGATTCTGCTCGAGCACGGAATCGCGGCGCAGGACGTCGACCAGGTGCTCCAGACCAGCTACACGCAATACTTCCCGCACGAGCACCTGGACTCGATACCGCTGCCACCGGGCCAGGTGGCCAGCCTCCGGGCCCGGCCCGAGTTCGCTGTCGGCCCGCGCAACCTCCTGGATTATCTGGAGCGGGACCTCCTCTACTTGTCCGAGCAGTTGTCCTCACTCGAGGCCAGGTGGCGAGCCGCCGAGGCGAACGGCGGCATACGCCCCGCGGACCGTCAGTCCAACCTCGTCAAGCTGGGGCACATCCTGCATGCGGTCGAAGACTACTTCTTCCACTCCAACCTGCCCGAAGCGCACGTGTGGGCGGCCGCTTACGCCGGGGAGCTCCAGAACGCTCCGAACCGGGAGCCATCGCGTGCCGACCTCCTGTCGAGCTCACTGAGGCGCACCAGGCTAGGCCCCATGTCGCCGCGGCTGTTCCGCCTGTTGAACCGCCGACTGCGCTTCCCCGTTTACACGGCCCCGGATAAGCTGTCGACGACCGAATCCGAGGATGCGGCCGCCCTCATATTCACCGGCGGTTTCGGGCAGACCGACGTCTGGCACACACTTGGCGGTGCCCTCGAGGCGCTCGAAGACCAGCTAGATCGCGTGAATCAGGTGGCGCCCCAGTACGATCCCCGCAAGACGTCGCTCGTGCTGTTCAAGATGCTGCTCTCAAGGTCCGCACGAGCCGAGATGGTGGCTGGAAAGACGCTTGAGGCCCAGCGCAAGCTTCACCTCGAGCAGCTCCTCGGCCGCCAGTACCACAAAAAGATCGACGAGATCGCCCAGACCAAGCTGGTGTGCGATCACACGGCCAAGGCCTTGCTCGCCGCGTTCGACCTCGATTTCAGCATGAGCAAGAAGCACGACGGCATGCTCGCCCCCTTCCCCGGACCGGGGGCAGTGCTGATTACCATGATGGACGCGATGGAGAAAGAGCGGGAAAAGAGCGCAGCCGCGGAGACAAAGCTTGACGATGAGGCCTCCTCGATCGAGAGCCGCTCGACCGACAACGGCTGCAGCGCCGAGAACATCGGCACCCACACCCTGATGTCGAAGGACACGACAAGCAAGGAGCCGCTTCGGGCCGAGGCGGTCGCACTGGCCAAGCACGCGTCCGCTTCGATCGCCGTCCGGTTCCTCTCGTCCGTCATTCGTCCCGCCCCGGTCAGCGAGGGCGAGGACTGGGATGCCGCGCTTCAGTTCTTCGTACGCGGAGTCGTGCTGGGCGGATGGGAAACCGAACTGCTTGACGCCGTCCGCCAGGACAGCTTCCAGCAGCCTGACGTCGGTCGTCTGCACAACCAGCCGCAGCAAACGGTGCTGGGACCCCGGAAGGACCCGAGCCGCCTCGCGGCACGGCGCGCGACCTATACGACCGCCCAACTCGAGGCCTACTACCGGAGTCTTGAGAGCTGAGACCCACGTCGGCATCCGCGCCTACGCGCTCTGGCTTGAAGGCTGGCACGGATGCCGATTATGGCATCCGGCATCCGGCCCGGTCCCTGGCCGGCCGTGTCAGCCGGCCGCGCTGCGCCGGCGGTCGTCTCTGATGATCTCGATGACCAGCACCACGGCCAGCATGAGGAAGGCATCCTCTCCGTCGGCGACTTCGACGGCGAACTGCTCCCTGAGCGTCCGCAGCTGCGTCACCGCGGCGGCAAGCAGGCCGCCGCGAGTGATGGTGTACTGCCGCCCGGAGAAGTTCCCGCGCGCCTCCAAAGGGCCGGCGGGCGAGTCGATCTCAAAGCGCCTGCCGAAGAACCCCTGGGGACGCACGGTGGTCTCCTGGCCGCCCGCGAGAATCTGGTAGCGCATCGCCAGCCCCCGGCGCGAGATGACCGCAAGTTCCGTTCCCGCGATGTCGCAGACCGACAGCTTCCTGGTGAGCGCAAATCGGCCATGAACCTCAAACTGCGGTATTCCTGCATCGTCTGTTACCGCGAACCGGCTGGCGAGCGCCCACCTGCGTGATATCAGGAATCTCGAGTTCATGACGGGAGCGTATCGGCCTGGCCGACCGTGCGAGGCTCCGCGAATAGCCCGGTGTCTGGGGAGACGCCGGTTAGGTGACGCCTGCAGCTTCCAGCCGGCCTATGTTCGCCGCCGCAGCCGACGCGTACGATCCAGGTCCAGGAAGTCAATTTCGATAAGGGGGGCCCCGATGGCCGTGCTGGTGAGGATGACCGCTGCCTGGATGGACGAAGCCACTTATGACCAGGTATCGGCGCAGCTTGTGCCCGTAATCAAGAAGCAACCCGGCTTCATCATGCACGTCGCGTCTGCTGGCCTGGGCGGGTTCACTATCGAGGAGATCTGGGAGACCCGGGGTCAGTACGAGACGTGGTTTAACGAGAACGTCAAGCCCAACGTGCCCGCTGAGATCCAGCAAGAGGTGATCGAGCTCCGCGCGGTCGTGCAGCCGTAGGATCCGGTGATCAAGAGGCCGCAACCAATGGACGACGCGCAGGCTGACAGGGCCGCCTTCGACACCGCCGAAAGGTTGCTGGGGGCACCGCTGTTCCTTCCCCTGGGCCCAGGCGAACCACCATCAGGCGATGACTTCCGGCGGCTCGCCACCCGGCACACATTCGGGGACTCCTGGACACGGACCGGACTCGACGTCCGAAGCCGGGCGCTGGTCTCGGTGACCATCGCCGCGACGCTCGGCACCCGCGAGCCGTTGCGTGGCCAGCTGCGGATCGCCCGGGGGACCTTCCGGGATGCGTGGATGTTCGGCCTCACCCGCGCCGACTGGGCCGCCGCCGCAGCGCCTGATCCGCCGACCGGGTGAGGCAGGTAATCCTGGCGGCAGTCAAGCCATACGATCTATACGAAATGTAGTACTTATGCTATCTTTCGTCGCATGGAGGATGTACTGGATGTCCGTGATCTGCGGATGCGGTACGGCAAAACCGACGTGCTCAGCGGCGTCAGCTTCGCGGCGCGCCGCGGGGAGGTGCTCGCCCTGCTCGGGCCGAACGGCGCGGGCAAGACCACCACAATCGAGATACTCGAGGGGTTCCGGATGCGTTCGGCGGGTGAGGTCGCCGTGCTCGGCACCGACCCCGCGCACGGCGGTGAGGCGTGGCGGGCCAGGACAGGCGTCGTCCTGCAGTCCTGGCGCGACCACGCGAAATGGCAGGTCCGCGAGCTGCTCGCGCACCTGGGCCGTTACTACGCGCCGTATTCCACGCCGAACGTCACGCGCCCTTGGGACACCGATGACCTGATCGAGACGGTCGGGCTGACCCCGCACGCGGGCAAGCGGGTGCGTAACCTGTCCGGCGGCCAGCGGCGCCGCCTCGACGTGGCGATCGGCATCGTGGGGCGGCCCGAGCTGCTGTTCCTCGACGAGCCGACGGCCGGCTTCGACCCCGAGGCCAGACGCGACTTCCATGACGTCGTGCACCAGCTCACCGACCGGGAGCAGACCACGATCCTGCTCACCACGCACGACCTGGACGAGGCCGAGCAGCTGGCGGATCGCATCTTGATCCTGGCCGGCGGCACGATCATCGCGGACGGTTCCGCCGATGAACTGGCCCGCGCGATGTCGAGCCAGTCCGAGGTGCGCTGGAGCCGGGACGGGCAGCGGTTCGTGCACGCGGCGGAGGACGCGACGGCGTTCGTCAGGGAGCTGTTCCGGCAGTACGGCGAGTCGGTCGAGGATCTGGAGGTGCGCCGGGCCAGCCTGGAGGACACGTACATGGCATTGGTCCGCCAGGCGGAGCACGGTGCGCCGCGCAGGCTGACGGTGGTGGCGGCATGAACCCCGCGCTGGTGGCGGCGCGAGCGGGGCTGTCCCGTGGCTGGATCGAGTTCAAGCAGACCCTGACCACGCCGCGTGACCTGATCTCGATCCTGATCACGACCGGCACCTTCCTCGCCGTGATGATCTGGACCCGGCACACGCACGTGCCAGGGACGCACTTCTCGCTGGGCACCGCGACGCTGGTCAGCGTGCTCGCCCTGGACGTCGTGTACTACGGAGTCGTCAACATGGGCGACCTGATCGTGGTCGAACGCGAGGACGGCACGCTGCTGCGGGCCAAGGCCATCCCGAACGGCATGCTCGGCTACCTGCTGGGCAAGGTCGTCAACTTCTCCGGGCAGATAGCGTTCGTTGTCGCGATCATGCTGCTCGCCGGCGCTTTCCTGTTCACCGGCCTGGCGATCGGCAGCCCAGGCAGCTGGCTGACGCTGGCCTGGGTGCTCGTGCTCGGGCTGCTCGCCACGTTGCCGCTGGGCGCCGTGCTCGGGTCGCTGTTTCCCAGCCAGCGCGGCGCCGGGCCCTGGTGGTTGCTGATGCTGTCCGGACTGGCCGTCATCTCCGGCATCTTCTACCCGATCACGCACCTGCCCGTATTCCTGCAGTGGACCGGGCAGGTGTTCCCGCTGTACTGGCTGGGGCTCGGGATGCGTTCGGCGCTGCTGCCGAACGCGCTGGCGGCGATCGAAGTGGGGCACTCGTGGCGGCACCTGGCCACGTTCGGCGTCCTGGCCGCGTGGGCGGTCGCGGGCCTCGTGCTGGCGCCGGTCGTGCTGCGCCGGATGGCGCGCCGCGAATCCGGCTCGAGCGTCGCGGCCCGACGCGAGAAAGTGATGCGGGGCGCATGAGCGAGGTCCTGTATAACCGGATCGCGATGCTGCGGGCCGAGCGCGGGATCTCCCGGCGCGAGTTGGCGGACGCACTCGGCGTGCACTACCAGACGGTCGGCTACCTGGAGCGCGGCGAGTACAGCCCGAGCCTGCACCTCGCGCTGCGAATCGCCGCGCACTTCGAGGTCCCGGTCGAGGTGATCTTTTCCACCGAGCCGTTCCCCCGGCTAGGCACAGCCGTGACCGCCTAGGTCAGGCGCAGCCGCGCCTGGCGTGCGGTGCGGTGGGCCGCCACCAGCGCGGCCGCCATGACGATCACGGCGAGGACGTCGATCGCACCCGCGTGGAACAGCGGAGTCCCTCCCCCGCCGGCGATCCAGTAGCAGCATCCGGCGAGCAAGGCCGGCATCGCCGCGCACGCGGCCGCGGCCAGCCGGAGCTCATAGCGAAGAACCGCCCGCGGCAGGTCCGCGCGGCGGACCGTGACCGCCGCGCCTGCGACCGCGCACACCACGGCCAGCGGGCTCACCGCCATCCAGGCGAGTTCGGTCGCGGGGAACGCGGCGAGGGCCGACGGGTGCGCCCAGTACGAGGAGACCGACAGGGTCGACGCCCACGAGAACGCCGCCAGGCCGCCCGGCACGAACCCGCGGTGCGCGCCGGTTCCCGGCCATCCGTTTCCGAAGTGCCGGCCGCCGGCGAACGTGACCGCCGCACCGGCCAGGACCACGGCCGCCGGGACGAGCAGGTCCCTGCCCTGCCCCCGCACGATAAGGCGGCCCGCGACCCAGACGACCGGCGCGGCGGCTAGCAGCGCCAGCACTCCGAAGGCCGCCATGGCGGCCGACGTCACGATGGTGGCCGCCGTGGCGGCGCCGCCGCTGGACTCCGACCACTGCCAGCCGATCGTGAGCTGCGACCAGATGGCGGCGCCGAGGCCGAGAAAGATGCTCAGGCAGCAGGCCAGCGTCACCAGGCTCGCCCGAACCTGCCCGGCGGCATCGGCCGCGAACCCGCCGAGCCCCGCGCCGGCCAGCCGGGCGGCGATACCACCGCGGATCACGTCCGCCGTGCGTGCGCGGGAACGCGGCCGTTCCTCAATATCGGCGATCAGAAGTTCGGCGAACTCCTCGCCGTAACGATCCCGCCATGACCTCGGGTACCAGCGCACGAGCCGGGCCGCCCGGCCGGCGGGCGTCACGCGGTGCCCCAGCGGACGGCTAGCCGGCGCAGCCCTAGCTCGGCGACGCGGCGCTGGTTGTCCAGATGGGCGCGCAGCGCGGTCGCTCCCGCGGCGGTCAACCGGTACGGGCGGCGCCGGTCATGGCTCTCGACGCCCTCGATCATGCCCTGCGCCTCGAGCCGGGCGAGCGCTTCATACAGCGTGCCCGGCGCGAGCCGGACCCCGGCGAAGGACTCGATGTCCTTGGTGAGGGCGTAGCCGTGTTTGGTGCCGTCGGCCAGGCTCGCGAGGATCAACGTGGCCGGCCCCGCGTACCGGCCGAACCCGGCGAACTCCTCGCTGTCCTTGGCCATGACGTTCATCTTATATCGGCTCCCGATCTAATGGCCGGGGCCGCTGGCATCAGATACGGCACCCGGCGGGCGAGGAACGCCCGGGGGAACGGATCACGCAGCCGCCACAGTCCGGCGTCGACCACGAAGTGCGCCATCACCGCGCCCAGGTAGGCGCCGAACAGCAGCCGTACCTCCGGGCCGCCGCTGTGCAGATGCGAGGTCACCGCGAGAACGGCCCCGCCGATCAGCGCGACATTGCCCAGCGCCGCCAGCCGCAGCGCCCGGCGGGCCTCGCCCGGGCCGCCGCCCGCGACCAGGCTCACCAGCAGCAGGTACTGCATGCCGTGCGCGATCGTCATCCCGCCGACGGCCGCGTACGGCGATGTGAAGACGAAGACCGGGACCGAGAAGAACAGCCCCATCAGGTACATCACGCAGAAGCCGGACGGCCGCTGCGCGGGCGCCCGGCGCGCGAGCAGAATCAGGCCGGCCGCGACGGCCCCCGCCATCGCCGCCGCCGATAGCGGGAACAGCGTGCCCAGCCCCGGGTCGACGCGCAGCTGCAGCAGCGCCGGCCGCGCCATCAGCGCGCCGATGCCGGCCAGGCCCGACGCGATCAAAGCGCGGCGTTCGGCGGCTTGCAGCGGCGGCGCGCCAGCCGTCTTGGCCGCCAGTGCCGTCATGCCGAGGTTCTGCTTGGCGAAGTGGAAGAACTGCCAGGCGAAGAACGGGAGCAGCAGCCACGTCATCGCCGCCGGGGTGAGCGTGGCGGCGGCCGCCGCGGCCGCGATCATCAGCAGCACCGGGACCCGGATGAAGCGCCACCGGTGGCTCACCGCGTAGGAGCGGACGTCGCGCAGCGTGTAGAGCCAGCCCGTGGACGCCACGTGCGCCGAGGAGCCGGCGAACAGCACCCAGGCCAGCCCGCGGTCCGGCGTCGCCGATCCGGAGGGCGCGAATGCCGCCGCGATGGCGAACGCCCCAGCGGTCAGGGCGACTGTCGCCCACAGCCAACAGCGGGCCAGCGGCCGGTGCCGGTCCGCGGGCCGACCCCGGGCCAGCGTCAGTTCCGGTCGCATCAGCCTCCCCCGCAGCCGCCGGCCGCACCGATGTGCGGAGCGATGACCAGGGCGAACAGCACCACACCGCCGAGGAAGGCGGCGATAAGCGCGATCGCAAGCACGATCCGGCGCACCTGGTCGGGCCGGCTAAGCGCGGGATCCTCCGCGAAGATCGACATGCCGTCAGGCTATTTCGTCTCCCGGTATATCGTCAAGCGAAGTAGTGCTGGCCGGCTCACCGCCGTCTGGGCCAGGAGACAATCGTTTCTGGGAACCTCGGTGCGGGGAAGGAAAATCCACCCGCGGCGACCCGCACCGCGGTGCGGTCTCGAAGGAGAGA
>JBEKKH010000365.1:0-7983 GCA_050010815.1 Streptosporangiaceae bacterium
CTGTTCCCCCGGCACCACCACCAGGCCAACGGCACCAGATCCGGCGGACGCCCAGCCGACCGGTCCGAAGAACCCGATCGTGTCGTTCTTCAGGCAGTACCGCTGCAGGTAGTTCGCGATCACCAGCTCCCGCTGACGCTGCTTGCTGCGCCGCGCCGCGCCCGGGCCCGCGTCGTGATCGCGCAGGAACTGCCCCAGTCCGGGATTCTGCCAGGTGACCGCCTCCTGGAAGACCGGGTCGGCGTAGGTGCCGGCAATGCCGCGGGACAGCCGCCCGGCAGCCTCGCCATACTCCTTGTCATACGCCAGCCGCCCAGCCGGGTCCGCGCCGCTCAGGTCTGCCCCGATCAGGTCTGCACTGCGCGCTAGCGGCTCATCGCAGATCGCCAGCATCATGTCCGCGGGGAAACCAGCGCTGCGAACGCACACATCCCGCCACACGCTCCACGTCGTCCCCGCCAGCGGGACCCGGTGCGCGGCTCCGGCCGCCGGCGAGACTGCAGTCACCGACAGGGACGTCACGACGCGACGCCGGCGAACTGCCGCCCGTCACAGTTTCCAATCGCCCCGCCCTGCGTCATTGCCTGCCCCTCCCGCACCCTCGGCAGCGCTCCAACTACAAAACCTCCCCCAAGCGTGCCAGCCACGAACTGCCATACCCACCTCGCCGATTGCGCCACCCACCTGCCGCGCGATGCGGCGTGGGCAGCCGACTCTTCCACGTGGACTGCGTAAAATCCCAGATCAGTGCTGGTGGCCGAGTTCTGGCACCCCACAGGAAACATTCACCGTTACCACCTCAACGGCAATTGCCCTGCATTTCTACGCGGCCCACTGCAGGAATCGGAGCCAGCAACGGCCTACCGGAATTGGCCGGTGGATCGAGGCTTAGTACTGTAACTTCCACAATCGAAGATCGTTAGAGCTTACCGCTACGCCGTGCGCTGGGAATCATAAAGATCCAAAAGACGGACAGGACGCAGCCGAGTGTGAGAATAACTATGCCGTGGCCCTGGCCGAACTGCAAAGCGCCCAGGATGATGCAGAGCACGCCGCAGACAGGACCGACAATGGCCGCTATCCTCATCGGCCTGCGGGCGCCCCGAGGCGCTGCGGGCAATGAGGATTTACTCCCGGTAATGCCACTGTTGTCTACAGGCACGACACTGCTCCTATTCTCCAGCGTCCATCCTCGCGGCAGTCACAGGTTACACGCTCTGGTCGCTATCAACCGAACGCGGGCCGGAGACCGCCGGACGTCACCGGGCCCACCCGGCCGCATGGCCAGGCAGGCCCGGTTGATAAACGTCTTGCCCGGCTATTTGTGGCTGGTACTGTACCAGCTCCATGTACGCCAGTAAGTGCTACTAGCTGGGGAAACAAATAGTGCACTGCCGTTAGAGGTCGCCCCTGTCGAGAGTATCTCGTTATGAACGCCTTCGTTATACCACCATCTGCTCTCAAGGTAATACCCGCTGCCGTGAGGGTACGCGATCCACACGGTTCCGTTCGCACCGCATGTCGTCATGTAGACATCGCCGGTGTAGCCGGTGTAGGGGTTGGGCTCGGTCTGGGCGAGGCATAGCCCCGCGTCAGGGTCACCGTCGCCGTTGTCAGCAGAGCCCGTATCTTTCTCCTCCCCCTCGTCGCCGCCGTCCCCTGAACCTTTGCTGATCCACTGGAAAAAGATTGCGACCCAAGCCGCGGCCACGCCAGCTGCCGCGATCGTGTCCGCTATGACGTCTTGGACAGGGAAACCGACGCAGGCCCCGTTCGAATTGGTCAGGCAGAGCTGCTCTTGATTGGTGGGAATTGCCGGTGAGGCGGGTGCAGCAGGCGCCGCCAGCTGAGTGGCTTGCGGGGTCTGGGCGGACGCGGATTGCGGACTGACCGCGGCTACGCACCCGGCCACAACGGCTATTATCGTTACCGGTGCCAGGTACCGGTTGCGGAGTTTCTTCAATGCGAGCATAGGGCGCTCGCCTCCTTTCCTGCGATATGACTGGCGGCACGAGCGACTGTGGCAGTTGTTGCGGTGGGTCCAGTGTGAGACCTGAAGTTGAGGCTTGAGCCGGAGTTCGGCTGACAGGCGGTGTACCGGGCCGGCGGGGGCACGGTGTGAGCGCTCTGCCCGGTCACGGCCTTAATGGCGATAGCTGCCGCAGGCGATGGTACGGGTGTCTCCTGCGGGGTACGGGAATCCGGTGGCGGACTGATGGAAGACAAACCGCACAGGGGCTTGGTAGGGGCAGGGCTCCGGCGTTGAATGTCCCATTTCTGCCTCATCGAGGCCGTGAAGGTGGAGGGTTTGGCGGGTCTGCTACCGGTCCGGCTGGTGGCGGTGTCTTCGCTGAAGGTCACGTCCCTGATGTTCTCTAGGGGCGGAGCCCGGCCAGGTGAGCTTGATCTCCGCGTTTCCGCAGGTCAGAAGCTGGCTGGATGTCACCCACGGGCGCGCGGGCGGTGGCGTGCCCGTGCTCTACCACCCGTGCAATACCGCCCACCACCGCATACTGCCTAAAACTGGGTAAGCCCGGAACACGCCGGAGCCCTGCTTGGTAGGGTGCGGGCAGCTGATTAAAAATGGGAGATGTGGGATCGAACCCGTATGTCGGCAGATTATTAATGGACGTCGGCGCTGAACTGCGGCGGCGACGCCAGGCTGTGGCACTGACCCAGCGGCAGCTCGCGCAGCGGACTGGCCTCAGCCTCGGTGCGATCCGGGACCTGGAGCAGGGCCGGGCGAGGAACCCGCATCCGGGAACGATCAGGCGCCTGGCTGAGGTTCTGGGACTGGACGCGGGCGATAGCGCCGGGCTTGTGCATGAAATGCGCGCCCGAGCAGGCTCACCTGGGGGAAGAGCGGGCGATGCCGGGCCGGGTAGGGGATTGCGGCTCCGTGTGCTTGGTAACTTGGCTGTCTGGCGTTCTGGGGTGGCGTTCGCGCCTGGCCCGCCGCGGCAGCGGGCGGTGCTCGGTCTGCTCGCGCTTCATCCAGGACAGGCAGTGCACCGGGATGTGATCATCGACGCGCTGTGGGGTGAGGCCTCTCCTGCTAGCGCGGTGGATCTGCTGCATACTCACGTCAGCCGACTGCGGCAGCTACTCGAGCCGGGCAGGCGGGGGCGTGACCGGAACGGGCTGCTGCGCTGTGAGGGGGGCAGCTACCTGCTGGAGCTCACCAGCAACGAGCTGGACCTACTGGCGTTCCGGGAGTTGGCTGGGCGCGGCCGGGAGGCGGCCCGGGCTAGTGACCATGCCGCTGCCTGCGATGCGTACGCGCGGGCATTGGCTTTGTGGCACGGAGAGCCGCTGTGCGATGTGGAAGTGCTGCGCGGCCACCCAGCCGTAGCCGACGTGGTCCGCGAACACCAGGAGACGGTACTGGGGTACGCCGCAGCGGCTGTGCTGGCCGGAACGCCGCAGCAGACGCGGCCGTCCCTGCAAGCCCTGGCCGACCGGGAGCCGCTCAGTGAGCGGGTCCACGCGATGCTGATGCATACGCTGGCCGCCGACGGCGACCAGGCGGGCGCCTTGGAGGTCTACGATCGGATCCGCCGCCGACTGGATGACGAGCTCGCGGTGCGGCCTGGAGCGCTGCTGGCCGAAGCGTATTCGCGGATCCTGCATCAGCAGATACCCACCGCAAATCCCCCGCTGGATGCGGCGGAGCCGCCGCGGACGCTAGCTGGCTACCCGGCGGCAGTCACGCCACGACAGCTGCCTGCTCCCGTGGCGCACTTCGCCGGGCGGGCGAAGGAGCTAGCCGCGCTGACAGGACTGCTGGGCCGCTCACGCGAACAGGCCCCGCGTGCCATCGTGATCTCGGCGATCGGCGGGACAGCGGGCGTGGGTAAGACCGTGCTAGCCGTGCACTGGGCACACCAGGTCGCGGACCGGTTCGGGGACGGGCAGCTCTATGTGAACCTGCGCGGCTTCGACCCCTCCGGCATCCCAGTCACCCCGGAAGCGGCCATTCGGCGGTTCCTGGACGCCCTCGACGTGCCGCCGCAACGCATCCCGCCGGACCCGGACGCCCAGGCGGGCCTATACCGTAGCCTGCTGGCGGATCGCACGATGCTGATCCTGCTGGATAACGCCCGGGATGAGGCGCAGGTGCGGCCTCTGCTGCCGGCCAGCCCGCACAGCCTGGTGCTCGTTACCAGCCGCAGCGAGCTGGCCGGGCTGGCCGCCGCCGACGGCACCCGGCTGCTGGCCCTCGACGTCCTGAGCCATGACGAGGCGGTTCAGCTGCTAACTGCCCGGCTCGGCACTGACCGGGTCGCGGCCGAGCCAGACGCGGTCGCTGAGATCGCCGAGCTGTGCGCGTGCCTGCCGCTGGCGTTGGCGGTCGCCGCAGCCCGCGCCGCCGCCCGGCCCGGGTTCTCGCTCGCCGCGCTGGCCGCCGAGCTGCGCGATGCGGCCGACCGCCTGGACGCGCTCGATGCCGGCGACCCGGCGGCATCCGTGCGGGCCGTGTTCTCCTGGTCATACCGGCAGCTCAGCACGGATGCGGCGCGGATGTTCCGGCTGCTGGGCGTGCACCCCGGCCCCGACATCTCCGTCCAGGCCGCCGCCAGCCTGGCCGGAATAGCCAAGCCTGAGGCCCGCCGTCTGCTGCGTGCGCTGGCCCGTGCGCACCTGACCGCCGAGCACGTCCCGGGCAGGTACGCCTTCCACGACCTGCTCCGTGCCTACGCCGCCGCCCAGGCCGACGACACCGACAGCGAGCCCGAGGCGGCCGTCGGCCGGGTCCTCGACTACTACCTGCACAGCGCCTACCGCGCCGCTACGCTACTACTTCCCTCTCATGAGCCGGTTGCGCTCGCCTCGCCCAGCCCCGGCGCCGTCCCTGAGCAGCCTGCCGACCACCGGCAGGCGCTGGCCTGGTTCGAGGCCGAGCACCAGGTCCTGCTCGCCGCCGTCACCCTCGCCGACAGCAGCGGGTCCGGCAGCCATGCCTGGCAGCTCCCTTGGGCCATTGAAGGCTTCCTGCATGTCCGCGGGCATTGCCAGGAATGGGCGGACACTCAACGCACGGCGCTGGCCGCCGCGACGCGCCTAGACGATACCGCCGGACAGGCTGTGTCCGGCCGCCTGCTGGCAAGCGCCTGCACCGAGCTCGGCGACCATGATCAGGCCCTGAGCCACTACGCCAGCAGCCTCAGGCTGTACCAGCAGCTCGGCAACCGCCTGGGTGAGGCCAAGGTTCACCACAATCTCGGCGTGCTAGCCGAACACCAGGGCCGCTACCCCGACGCGCTCCGACACGCAGAGCAGGCGCTTCGCCTGTACCAGGCGGTCGGCCACAAGGCGGCAGAGGCCGATGCGCTTAACAACGTGGGCTGGTATCACGGCCTTCTCGTTGACTACCAGCAGGCCCGAGCGTACTGCCGACGAGCTCTCGCCCTCTGCACGGAACTCAGCTACCGCAGAGGTGAAGGAAATGCGTGGGACAGCCTGGGCTACGCCGAACACCAGCTCGGCAACCTTCCCGAAGCCGCCGCCTGCTATGAGCGCGCCCTCAGCATCGCCCGGGAAACCGGCGACCGCTGGGGTGAAGCGGAGGCCCTCATTCACCTCGGCGACACCCGCCACGCCGACGACGATCTCACGCAGGCGCGGGAGGCCTGGCAGAAGGCGCTCACCATCCTCGAGGACATCCAGCACCCTTACGCCGCCAAGGCCCGTGCCAAGCTCGGCGGCCTGGACGCCGAATGTTCGCCCGCGTGAGAGAGGGATCGCTCGTCCGCCGTCGCACAGCACGTACTTACTGGGATTGAACGGATCCCTGGTGGCCGGGAAGAGCTTTGAGGGCTTGGCCGAGAGCTTCGGGATGGCGCGTCGGTACGACCCAGGTTGGGCTCAGCTCGGGCTGGACGAGGTGGGAGAAACGCCCGTCCTTGAAGTTGGTGTAGAGGCGGGCGGGCCGGATCTGGGTGGCGGTGACGGCGAGGGTATCGACGTCGAGGACCAGCGCGGCGCGCATGAACGGCGAGGCGAGCACCCCGACGTGACAACGGCTCATGCCGCGCTTGCCGCCCCACCGGTTGGTGAAGGTGTCATAGCGCGGCTGGACCTTCATCCGGCGCAGTTCGGCCCGGTCGGTGACGACGCGAACGTCTTCCACGGCCGGCCACGGGCAGGTGAACAGCCCCCGGCTCTGGTGGTAGGCCGTCGGCGTCCGGCGCGCGGCCCGGGCCGAGCCGACGGCGCCGATGCTGATCGCCGACTCATCGATCCGGATCCCGGTCGGCCAGTTGCGGTAGACCAGGGTGACCCAGATCATGATGGGCACGAGGAGCCATCCCATGATCACGTAGAACCACGCCTGGTTCATCGCCACGCCCAGGATGAGGCAGGTCATCTCGGCGGCGGCGGGCAGGACAAGGCCATAGCCCAGCAGTGGCCCGTTCAGGGCGCTATGCGCCTCCAGGTAAGCAGGCGAGGCGTGCGGCGGGCCTTTCACCGAGACGGCCTGGTGAACAGGTCGAGCATGACCGCGCGGAGCCTTTCGACGTCGTACTCAGCCGGGGTCACGTCACCGTCACCGGTGCCGGGGCTGTCCACGAGGGCCCTCGTGCCGTCGCCGCGGACCCTGAGGCGGTAACCGGCCGGGTTCTGACGGTCCGGATGGTAGACAGACACCAGGTAGGCGCGGGCCTGGACGTCACCGGGCCGCTGGGGCGGGGACATGGTCCATTTCGCGAGCAACTCCGCTGCGGTGTCCCGCGAGACCAGGACATAACGGTAGGCCCAGCCCAGCGGCCCGAGCTTGGAGAAGAACGGGCCGTCAGGGTCTGTGTCCGGAGGCGTCCCCGCGGGCACCTCTACCACCAGCCCGCGTACCGGCTCGGTCTGGTCGGCCAGGGCGAACAAGCGCAGAGCGCGGAGGTTCTGGCCCTCCGCCTCGGTGTTGACGATGAACGACGGGCGGCATCGCGCAGCCAGCATGAGGCCAAGTTCCGGCTTCAGTGCAAAGGTGCCGCTCAGCGGCCCGGAACTGGTCCGGGGACTGGTGTCGATGAGAAGGCCTCGTTTGGCCATGACCTCGGTCGCCCGCTCGATGTACTCCTTCCGCCCGCGGTTTCCCAGCCGGGCCCACGCTCGGGCGACACTTTCCTCGAACAGCGGATGCCGGGGGCCGCCGAGCACACACAGGTCCACGGCTGACACGATCACCAGGTCAACCAGGTGATCCTGCGCCTGGTCGATCAGGTGCCGCGCGGCCTCGGTCCGCTCGGCCGCGGCGACGGCCATGTCCAGATCCATCTAGAACCAGCTTCCGATCGTGGAGGTCACTGAGTGCCACGCCGAGCGAGCCCGGTGACCTATGCCATCACCCACCTCGACGGTAGCGTGACCCACCTCGTTCGCCACGTCCCGGAACGGGGTCCAATGGTGGTACCAAAAATCGCAGGCCAGGTACACGCCGGTCGCGGCCAGCGCGACCTCACCGACGACCGGAAGACCATCCAGGGCTATGTTCAGCGCGATCAGAGCGCCATTGGTTCCCGCCACAATGCGGTCGGCTGTCCCCATCGAGCCCTTGTCCTGCGGCGAGATGATCGTTCCTGCGTCAGCGACGAGGCCGAGCCCGCTCAAGGTGTACGAAACGCCCCGGATCTCCGCAAGCGACCCGGCTGCCGTCCTGAGCCAGTTGGGAGCGAAGGCGTACCACGCGTCGATTTTGCCACCCGTAGATTCGGCGAGATGCCCGGCTTCGATCAGCTCCTCGACCTGTGATCCGCCGCCGCGCATCGCGGCCTCTATATCTTCGACCTGCTTACCGAACTTCTCCGCCCACTCGGCGGGCACCCCGGCGACCTTCTCCAGTGCGTCCACCCAGTGATCGGCGGCCACGATGTCGAGCGGGGCCAGGACAGCTTCCAGGACAGTCCGGACCGGCTCGGTCTTGTCCCACAGACCCGACGTCCCGCCCGCGTCCGCAGCTGTCTTAGCGGCCGCGGCCAGGTAACGTTC
>JBEKKH010000366.1:0-11547 GCA_050010815.1 Streptosporangiaceae bacterium
ATGCCTGCCCGCGCGAGCGGCTATGCAGGATCGCGTTGGTGGCGAACTCGGATGCAATAAGCACGATGTCCTCGGTGACCGGGCAGTGCCCGAGGTGCCTGGCGACCCCCCGGCGCACAGGGGACACTTGGTCGGTGGCGCCGTGAAAGGTGTCCGTATATGCCGTCACCGTCGCTGCCGTGCCCACTTTGGCTCTCCTTCGCTGGACTCCACAGCCTGGGGTTACTCTGCTGGGCCGGGATGAGTTTCCATCGTGTCTCCGCGGGCGTACGGTGGACAGCGGCTACGACTCGCTGTACAGGCGGGGGTGCCATGAGTGACACAGGTAGCCCGGTTGTGTAAAGGGTGTGACATGTCTCCGAAGCTCGATCCTCCGCGCGCCCTGATGGATTTCGCGGAGGAGTTGAAGGCGCACCGCGCCAAGGCCGCGATGAGCCGGGACGAGCTGGCGGCGCAGGTGAATTACAGCGCGTCGCTCATTGCGATGATCGAGTCGGGTAAGCGGAGCCCGTCGCGGAAGCTCGCGGAGCTGCTTGACGTGGTGTTCGACGAACCGGGGACGTTCGCCAGGGCAGAGAAGCAACTGCGTGACGTGCCGTTTCCTGCGTCGTTCCGGCCGTTCACCGTGTATGAGGCAGAGGCTACGGCGCTGCGCTGGTACGAGCACGCCCTGGTGCCCGGGTTGCTGCAGACCGAGAAGTACGCACGGGCGGTGCTGTCCACTCGGCCGAACACCACTGAGGACGAGATAGAGGAGCTGCTGGCGGCCAGGATGACCCGCCAGGAGATCCTGTCGCGAGATGACCCGCCGCTGCTGTAAGTCCTGCTCGACGAGGGGGTGCTGCACCGGCCGGTGGCGCCAGACGATGTAATGCGGGCCCAGTTCCTCCACCTGGCGGAGATGTCACGGCGGCCGAACATTACTGTGCAGGTCGTGCCCTATACGGCGGGCGGCCACTCGGGCCTGCTGGGAGCATTTATTATCGCGGAGATGGGCGATCCGCCCGCTATCGTGTTCCTTGAGGATGCCTGCGACGGGCGCGTGACCGAAGATGCCGCCATGGTGTCCCAGGCCATGAGGAACTTCGACGCCTTGCGCTCCGAGGCCCTGCAACGCGGCGCATCCAGAGACCTGATAGAGAAGGCAGTGGAAGCATGAACGTGGAAACCGCCACTTGGCGCACGAGCAGCTACAGCGGCAACAACGGTGGTGCCTGCATCGAGGTCGCAGACGCACCAGGCGCTGTGCTGGTCCGCGACACCAAAGATCGTGAAGGGCCTTTGCTCGCCGTCGGCGTGGAGGCGTGGCGCAGGTTCGCGGCGACGGTGAAGACCACCGCGTAGGCTCCGGACGTCAGACCCCGGCACCGCCGTCAATCCGCGGCTTCCATGTCCAGGTCGTGGTCCATGGCGCGCTTCAGTATCTGCGGCGATGGCGGGATCTCGGGCTTAGGCGGTTGCAGGATGGCGCCTGTAGATAGCGCCGGCCAGGACGGGAAGGCCTGGCCGAGGTCGCCGTAGTCGGGATCTTCGGCGGGAATCATCAGGCTCTGCCGGGCGGCCAGCTGGTCGGCGAATGTGCGGTGCCGGGCGGCGAGGTCCTTGATCCGCTGGCCCGTCTCCAGTGACTGCTCCTCCGTGCTCAGGGTGAGGCTGGTGCGCTGGGCTTGGGTGGGGGGCTCCGGCTCGGCCGAGCGGAGCGGGGGGAACTGCTGATCGGGGTGGCGGCGGCGTAGCTCGGCGTCGGCGGTAACGGCTAGGTGGCGTTGGGCGCGGGTGGCGGCTTCCCAGTCGGCGCGGTCGGCCATGGTGGTGGCGAACACCTCCTCGCGCTGCCGGTAGACGTCGTGCAGGGCCTGGTAGCTGGCCGCCAGTTCCTGGTGACGGGCGGCGTCGGTGTGGTGGCCGCGTTTGAGGGCGGCGCTGGCCTCGGCGGCGACGCGGAGGCTGGCCAGGTGGGCGTCTCGGGCGGCAGCGCGGACCTGGCGGAGTTCATCGCCGACATATTGCGGGGCCCAGGCGGTCTCGACCGGGTAGGTGTCGCGCAGGTGCAGCAGCCTCCCGTCGAGCATGCCGCGGACATCCGGGCCGTCGACGGCGCCGAGGGCGGTGAGGGCTTCGTGCCAGGCGGCTCGCGCTTCCGGGGTGGTGGGTTCGGGGCCGATCGCGTCGCCGGGGTGGTCGTGGCCGGACAATTCGCGCCAGGCGCCGATCGCGGCGGCCCGTTTCTGCCAGTCCCGCCGGGCGGCCGGATGACCGGGAACCGGGCCGAGAGCGGCCAGGGCCCATGGCTGGGGATGCTCGGCGGCGTGCTCACCGATGCGGTCCTTGCGGGCATCCATCAGGGCGGCGATCTCGGTGACGTAGGCGCGGCGACCGGGGTTGGCGATCGCGGGTACTCTGGCCGACCACGGTCCGGCTGGCCGGGGGACGAGCGAGGCGGTCCGGTGGCGCAGGCGGGTGTCGAGGACGGCGGGGATGTCGCGGGCTCCGGCCAGGTCTCGTTCGGCGATCGCGTCGGTGAGGGCCTGGGCGGGGTCTAGGCCGGCGAGTTCGGCGGTGTGCAGGGTGCGCCATAGCCATCTGGCCTGGTGGCCGGGTTCGGTGTGGTGGCCGGGGGGCAGGGCGGCGGTGAGCAGGTCGCGGTAGCGATGCTCGCGGGCCGGGGCGGTCTCGGCGGTCCAGATCGCGTGCAGGACGGCGAGATGGTCGGCGTCGGCCAGGGCCTGGCGGCGGGTCTGGGTGGCCGACTGCTGCTGGCTGTCTCGGTTCAGGACGGCGGATAGCACGCTCAGCGCTTGGTCCGGCGGCGCGGACGGGGTGGCCGGGGCGGGAAGGCTGGGTCGTTCGGTATGAATCTGGTCGTAGCGTGCCAGTTCGGGCGCGGGCCTGGGGCCGGGTACCGGGCTAGGTTGCGCTCGCCGGGTTCGTCGCGGGTCTTCTGCGAGTCGTACCCGGCGTCCAGGTGGACGGTCATGCCATCCGGCAGCGGGCCGATCTCACCGGGTTTGTCCAGCGTGGGTGCCGGCAGCGGGGAGTCGTGCCGGTTCGCCGGGGCCAGCACCCGGCCCAGCGGGGTGCCGTAGCCCTCCACCAGCAGGGACCGCTTCATGCCCAGCTTGCGGCGGTCAACAGGGCTGGGCCCGGCGCACTCCCCGCCGCCGGGAGCTTTGGTGATGCAGCCGTCAACGGCCAGGTCCTCCAGGACAAGGCCCGCCATGCGGTCATAGGACTCCCGGGCGATCATGTTCAGCTCCGCGAAGATCCCGGCCTTGATCCACTCGTTGCGGCGTTCCCGGATCGTGGTGGCTCCGCGGGTGCAGTCGGCGATCGACGCGCAGGAGCAGCCGAACCGCAGGACCTGGATGAGTTTCTCGAAGATGATCCGGTTACCTATCCGCGGCTTGTGGCAGCCCAGCGGGTGCGAGGGGTCATAGACGGGCCGGCCGGGCAGCAGCGCGGCGAACTGGTCCCAGAGGGGCTCCAGCAGCCATGATGGGATGGCAGGCACAGGGACTCCCGTGATCACAGAGCGTAGAGAACTCCGAGGATCACGGAACCTGTGCCTGTTTCACCTCACGACGCGCTGAAGCCCCGCAGATCACACCAATGTCCGTGGCCGTGAGAAAGTCCCCGTATATGGCCAGGTCGTGGTCCTCGCTGGTGGCCAGTTAAAAGTCCTCATCCCTCGTTCGTCGTGTCGGCCTCGGCCAGGTTTGTGCGGCCTGGGCGGCGACGGTGGCGGTGTCAGCAGTCACCATCACCGCCCAGGGAGCTTCTATTGAAGTCTGCGAGGGATCGATCGGATGGACATCATTTCGGCCTACCGTGAGGCAGGTACTTTCCGGGGGGCGGCCGCGATCAGCGGCACGACCCCGAAGACCGTCCGGCGGGTGATCACCCGCCACGAGGCTGGCGGCGGCGTGCCGCCGCGGGTGCCGCGGGGGCATAACTACGACACCGTGGCCGCGCTGGTCACCGAGCGGGTGACCAAGACGTCGGGCCGGATCTCGGCGAAGCGGCTGCTGCCGGTGGCGCGGGCGGCGGGGTATGGCGGGTCGCCGCGTAATTTCCGCCGCCGGGCTCCGTAATTTCTGGTCAGACAGCACAGCCAGCCACGCCCGCCATCACCCAGCCAACCAGCGGAATCGACTGATACGCAAACAGGCATAGGAATGAGCTAGCCCGCAAAGATCTTGTCCATGACCTCGGCGCCGGTGGTGATCACTGGGCGGAGCTCGCGGCGGTACACGACCTCCGTGGTGCGGGAGCTGGAGTGCCCGGCTAGGCGGGCGATCTCCTCTACGGGTACGCCGGAGCCGGACATGAGGCTGACAAACGATGTCCTCAGCTCCCGGGGGGCCCACTGCTCTCCGAGTCCGGCCGCCATGGTGATCTTCCTGAACTCCCGGCGCACGTTCGACGCGTCGAGCGGCGATCCGATCGATGTACAGAACACCAGACCGTGGTCTTGCCACAGGTCACCCGCCAGCATCCGTTGTTCGGCCTGCCGGACCTGATGCTCTCGCAGCGCCGTGACCGCACGCACCGAGAGCTGCAACGTACGCCGGGACCGCTGGGTCTTCGTGTCGCCGTGCGCACGCACGGAGCGCCAGACAGCGACGTAAGGCGGGATCGGCGGATCCGAGGCGCCGTTCCCGTCCAGGTCGACATGGTCCCAAGTGAGTGCCCTGGCTTCCTCCGTCCGGACTCCGGTCAGCAGGCACAGCACGACGTAGGCGCCTAGCGGCGACGCATCCGCGGCCGCCAGCAGCAAACCGCCCTGCTCGAGGGTGAGCGACCGGGACGGCCGACCCGTCTGCCCGGTCGGCGGCTTCACCAGCGCCGCGACGTTCCGCCGGACGTAGTCGTTGGCCTCCGCGTGCCGGATCGCGCGCTCCAGCGAGTTATGCACCATGCCCACCGTCCGGCTGGAGCGCGTCCTCGCCGCCTCCGCCAGCACCCGGCGGACATCCTGCGCGGTCAGCTCCCGCAGCGCCACCTTGCCGATGCGATCAACGACAAACTGCAGGACCTGCCGGTAGAGCGCGACCGTCTTCGCCGAACGACCGTCCAGTCCCTCGCGCAGCCAGTCCTCGACAGCCTGGCCCACGGTGTACCGGGCGACGGGCGCCCGGACGCCAGCCTCAAGGTCACTGTGCAGCTTCCCCAGCTTGTCCTTGACGTCCTGCTTGGTCTGACCCGACACCTTGCGACGGATCCGCTTGCCGTCAGGACCATAACCAAGCGACACCGCACCCCGCCACCGCCCGGTACAGCTCTTGTGGAGCCGCGCGTCCCGGCAGTCACCGGAGTGGTCGAAGTAGATGGCGTCATCGCCAGAACCGCGTCTACCCATACCCCCAGCGTAATACTTTGGCTCCCAGTTTGGCTCCCACCAACACGCTGTGGGAGCCCATCTAAGCCTCTGACCTGTGGAGCTAAGGGGGCTCGAACCCCTGACCCCTTGCTTGCAAAGCAAGTGCTCTTCCAGCTGAGCTATAGCCCCTCGATGTCTTATAGCCTACCCGCTGAGGACGACCCGGTGATGAAATGCGCCGGGGTGAGCAAGCGGCGACAAACACCACCGGCCGTTCGGGATCAAGGGTCTACTTGAGCAGGCGGGAGAGGCGGCGGTCGGCGAGGGGCTTGCCGCCGGTCTGGCAGGTCGGGCAGTACTGGAGTGCGGAGTCGGCGAACGAGACCTCGCGGACGGTGTCACCGCACACCGGGCAGGCCTGACCTGCCTTGCCGTGTACGCGCAGTCCGCTCTTCTTCTCACCCTTCAGGTCGGCAGCGGCTAGGCCCGCCGAACGCTCTACCGCCTCGGCCAGGGTCGTCTTGATCGCGTCGAACAGGGTAGCCACCTCAGCGGGCGTCATGCTGGCCGCGATCTTGTACGGTGACATCTTGGCCGCGTGCAGCACCTCGTCGGAGTAGGCGTTGCCGATCCCGGCGATAATCCGCTGGTCGCGAAGCACGCCCTTGACCTGCGTCCGGCGGCCGCCGAGCAGGCCCGCCAGCGTGTCCACGGTGAAGTCCGCCGCCATCGGGTCCGGTCCCAGGGTGGCCACCCCGGGGACTTCGGCCGGGTCGCGGACCAGGTAGACCGCGAGGCGCTTGCGCGTGCCCGCCTCGGTGAGGTCGAACCCGGAACCGTCGTCTAGCGTCAGCCGGAATGCCAGCGGGCTCTTACCCGGCTTGGGCGGCTTGGCGGGCTGTTCGTCGCGCCAGCGCAGCCAGCCCGCCCGGGCCAGGTGCATGATCAGGTGCAGTCCCTGGTCCGAGGAGATGTCCAGGAATTTGCCGTGCCGGCCGACGTCGGTGAGCACCTGGCCGTTGAGGCTGACCAGCGGCGGATCGAACGTTTTCAGCACCGAAAACGAGGCCGCGTCGGCCCGCGTGACGGCGTGACCGACGGCGTGACCGCGGAGGAACGCGGCCAGCGACTCCACTTCCGGCAGTTCCGGCATACCTTAAGTTTGCCACGTGCTTCGTGAGGTGAGTCACTGACCGTGGTGCGCCCCATGTTCGTCAGCTCGGGCCGGGGACGCCACCAGATCAGGCAGCTCACCGACGTCCGCGAGCAGGTGAGTCGCTCCGGCCCGGCCCAGCCTGGCCGCGTCTTCGACATCGCTGAGCAGACCGACCACCAGCCGGGCTCCGGCGCGCCTGGCCGCTAGGATCCCGCCTTCGCTGGCCGTGATCACGGCCACGTTCCGCACATCGTCGAGGCCGAGCCGCAGGAAGGCCGTCAGGATCAGGTCGGGCCAGGGGAATCCCCGGGTCGCATCGTCGGCGCACAGGACCAGGTCTGCGCGCTGCCACCAGTCGAGTCGTTCGATGACCACGCTCAGCGCGGGGCGGGACAGCGTGGACAGCAGGCACACCTTGACCCCCGCGGCGCTGAGCTTGGCCAGCGCGTCGTTAGCCCCGGGCAGGGGCAGCGCGCCGAACCGGTCCACAGCCATCGCGAAGGACCGCTCGAAGGCCAGGTTCGCAACCTGGGCCCGGATTTCATCCCCGCCGAACACGCCCCGCATGACGTTGGCCAGCGGCCAGCCACGGGTCCGGTCAAACTGCACCATGGCTCTGGTGTAGGCGACCGTACCCGGGACCACGCCCTGAGTGGCGATCGCCTCCGCGAAGGACCGCTCGAGCAGGGTGCCGTCGGCTATCGCCGCTCCGAGTACGTCGCAGCACACCAGCGAGACGGCCGATGGGTCGTTCACCGGCTCGCCCCTGGAGGCCGGATTGACTCCCGGCCGGCGCTCTGACATGGCCTCCGGCCGCGCGAGTCAGTCCTCGTCGGCTGCTGTGGCCTCAGTCCACAGGTCAAGCTCGGCGCGATCGGACTGAACCTTGCGCCAGACGGCGAATGCGCCAACCCCGAGCGCGGCGAGCACCAGTAGCTTCTTCACAGCGAGGGATCCTCCAACTCGATGACTTCGGCGTATATCCGGCGGAAAGAGCTTCCGCCGACCCCAGGTGTACGGCAGCTTAGCAAAGCCGCCGCGCCAGACTGTGCCGCCGACCGGCGCGCCACGCAGGCCCGGTGAACCGGTAGGGTTATGTTCTTGCTGGTGAAAACGTGATTTGTGGGGTTACGTGGACTTGAACCACGGGCCTCGTCCTTATCAGGGACGCGCTCTAACCGACTGAGCTATAACCCCATGCTATAACTTGCTGACCTGCGGAAACAGGAGCGACAATTATCCTACCGCACTCACCAGGCGAGTGGTGCCGTGGTTCTCGCCCCGGACACGTTACTCCGTCTCGCGGAGCGTCACCTCCACCCCGCCGACCAGCCGGGAAGTCAGGTTGTAGACAACCGCGCCGATCGTGGACATCGCGGTGATGAGCACAATATTGAGCGAGCCGAGCAGGGCCGTGTAACTCAGGATCCGGGAGGCAGACCACCATTTGGCGGCGTTCACGCCCGCCGAGCTCTGGCTGGACGTGACGCTCGACACGACCCGCTGGAGGGAATCGAACACGCCGAGCCCGGCCAGCGCGCCATAGAGCACGCTCACGGCCACGAACAAGATGACGAAAGCGACCAGGGACACGATGAAGCTGAACTTCATCACCGACCAGGGCTCCACCTTGGCCACGGTCAGGTGCGCCTGCCGCGCCGAGCGCTTCGAGGCCTTCTTCTGGGCGCTCCGCGATGCCAGGGGAGGCTCGCCGGGGGCGGCCTTCCCTGGGCTGACGGTGGCGGGCGGTCTCGGCGAAGGAGCCGGGTTCTTCGTACCGGTGCCCGACCGCAGAAAGGACCGCGCCGGAGAAGAAGGCGAGTTCGGCGGCGGATCGGGCATGTCCCAGGCGAAGGCGGCCGGCGATACTGTCGGCGCCTCGGGGCTGGCGGGCGCGGTACTCGGGGCTGCCGTGCTCGACGAGGCCGTGCTCACGGCTGCGGTACCCGACGAGGCCGTGCTCGAGGCCGCCGTACCCGGGGCGAAGGCGGCCGAGACGACGATACCCGAGGGCGAAGCGCTCAACGGCGGGAGCGGCAACGGTTCAGCGGCAGGAGACTTCCCGGCGGCGGGGGACTTCCCGGCGGCCGGGGGCTGGTCGGTGTCCTGGCTGGAGCCGGCCGCAGCCCGGGTGGCATCCTTTGGCCGGCTGCCGCGAGATGGTCCGAGATCGTCCGCGGGCAGGGGCGGCACCTCGTCGATCATGGTGGCGTCAGGTACGGTCCCGTCGGCGCGACCAGGCGTGGCCGTCTCGGCCGAGCTTGCTGGGAACAACACGTCTCTTACCCCGTTAGTCGCGGAATCGACGGCCGCCGCGTCGGCTGACGCCGCCGCTTTGCGTGCCGCGCGGTCGGATCCGTTGCCGTTGGCCGGTGTCGCCGTGACGGGATCAGCCTGGGCCGCCTTAGCCGGCTTCCGCCGCGGTGCTGCCGCCCTGATGCCTGCGGGCTGGGTCTCCTGTCCGTTGTCGTCAGCTGGGTCGTCGTCACCGCTAACCCGCGGGGTCACGATGGTAGGCGAGGCTCCGCCAGACCCCTCGGGCATATTTGTGCGCCTGTCCAAGCCGTCCTCCCTCTGCTCCAGACCCTCACGAGGTTATCCCCGGACGAGACGCCCGTATCACCACCTATGCGAAGAAGGCGGCTTTCCCGGCAAAACTTCGCCCTACTCATTGGACGCTTCTAGCCCCGAAATCGTTGCTTCGACCTGCTAGGCCGGGTGGACCGGCCAAGCTCATGCGGTCGCCTGATTATTCCTCATCTTCTCCCGCCTCGTCCGGCGAGCCCGCTAGATCCCCGTTGTCCGCTAGCTCTGTCAGGTCGAGGTTACCTGGCGATGTCCCCTGGTCATCGTCTTCGTCCAAAGGTTCTTGATCGTCCTCGTCCATGGACTCCGCGTTGCGGGCCAGGCCGACCACGCTGTCGCCGGCGGCAAGATTCATCAGCCGGACGCCCATGGTCTGCCGCCCCGACTGCTTGACTTCACCGGCGCTGGTCCTGATCACCCCACCGCCAGAGGTTATGGCGAAGATCTCATCATCGGCGTTGACCATCAGCGCGCCCACCAGCTCGCCGCGGGCTTCCACGATCTTCGCGGTGACGACACCGCGGCCGCCGCGGCCCTGCACCGGGTACGCGTCGGCCGGCGTGCGCTTGGCGTATCCGCCGCCGGTGGCCACCAGCACGTCCTCGCCGTCCCTGACCACGTACATGCCGAGAAGCTCATCGCCGTCGTTGAAGCGCATGCCGATGACGCCCGAGGTGGCCCGCCCCATCGGCCGCAGCGACTCGTCGCTGGCATGGAACTTGATGGCCTGCGCGCCCTTGCTGACCAGCAGCAGGTCCTCATCCGGCGAGACCAGGCTGGCCCCGATCACCTCGTCGTCCTCGCGCAGGTTGATCGCGATGATGCCGCCGGATCGCGGCGAGTCGAAGTCGGTCAGCCTGGACTTCTTCACCAGGCCGGACCTGGTCGCCAGCACCAGGTACGGCGCGACCTGGTAGTCGCGCAGCGCGAGCACCTCGGCGATCCGCTCGTCCGGCTGAAACGCGAGCAGGTTGGCGACATGCTGGCCGCGGGCGTCACGGCCGGCGTCGGGCAGCTCGTAGGCCTTGGCCCGGTAGACCCGGCCCTTGTTGGTGAAGAACAGGATCCAGTGATGGGTCGTGGTCACGAAGAAGTGGTCCACGATGTCGTCGGTGCGCAGCTGGGCGCCGCGGACTCCCTTGCCGCCCCGCCGCTGGGCGCGGTACAGGTCGGTCTTGGTGCGCTTGGCGTAGCCGCCGTAGGTGATGGTGACCGCGACGTCCTCTTCGGCGATCAGGTCCTCGTCGGCCACCTCGCCGTCGTAGGCGATGATCTCGGTCCGCCGCTCGTCTCCGAATTTGGCGACGATCTCGGCCAGCTCGGACCCGACGATCTGGCGCTGCCGCTCCGGCGAGGCCAGGATGTCCTCGTAGTCGGCGATCTTGGCGGCGAGCTCGTCGTGCTCGTTGATGAGCTCCTGCCGCTCCAGGGCGGCCAGCTTGCGCAGCTGCATGTCCAGGATCGCGCGGGCCTGGATTTCGTCGATCTCCAGCAGCGCCATCAGGGACTGCTGGGCCTCCGACGCGGACGCGCTGGCCCGGATCAGCGCGATGACCTCGTCGATCCGGTCGATCGCCTTGAGCAGGGCGGAGACAATGTGCATCCGCTCCTGGGCCTTGCGCAGCCGGTACCTGGTGCGCCGGACGATGACCTCGATCTGGTGCGTGACCCAGTACCTGATCATCTGGTCCAGCCGCAGGGTGCGCGGCACGCCGTCGACCAGGGCCAGCATGTTGGCCCCGAAGGTGTCCTGGAGCTGGGTGTGCTTGTACAGGTTGTTCAGGACGACCTTGGCGATGGCGTCCCGCTTCAGCACGATCACCAGCCGCTGCCCGGTGCGGCCGCTGCTCTCGTCCTGGATGTTGGCGATGCCGCTGACCCGGCCCTCCCTGACCAGCTCGGCGACCTTCTGCGCCAGGTTGTCCGGGTTGACCTGGTAGGGCAGCTCCTTGACGACCAGGCAGACCCGGCCCCGGGCGTCCTCCTCGACCTCGACCACGGCCCGCATGATGATCGAGCCGCGCCCGGTGGTGTAGGCGTCCCTGATGCCGCGGCGGCCCACGATCAGGCCGCGGGTGGGGAAGTCCGGGCCCTTGATCCGCTCCATCAGGGCGTCCAGGAGCTCTTCGTCCGAGGCGTCGAAGTGGTCCAGGTACCAGGCGACCCCGGCCGCCACCTCGCGCAGGTTGTGCGGCGGGATCTTGGTGGCCATGCCGACCGCGATCCCCTCTGAGCCGTTGACGAGCAGGTTCGGGAACCGGCTCGGCAGCACCTTGGGCTCGGACGAGCGGCCGTCGTAGTTCTCCCGGAAGTCGACGGTGTCCTCGTTGATGTCCCGCAGCATCTCCATCGCCAGCGGGTGGAGGCGGCACTCGGTGTACCGCATGGCCGCGGGCGGGTCGTTGCCCGGCGAGCCGAAGTTGCCCTGGCTGTCGATCAGCGGCATCCGCATCGACCAGGGCTGGGCCATCCGGACCAGCGCGTC
>JBEKKH010000367.1:0-7946 GCA_050010815.1 Streptosporangiaceae bacterium
AGCGGGAGCAGCAGCCCGAGCAGGCCGAGCATGACCGTGGTCGCCAGGTCGGCCTCGAAGGACTTGCCGACCAGGGCGAGGGTGGCGCGCAACGGCCGGAATTCCCACCCCTGCTCGGCGCAGAACCTGGCCAGGGCGGTCCCCAGCCGCTTGCTGAACGCGCTCTCCTTGCCGTCGCCCGGGTAGTTCACCGCTCGCGGCGCGGGGGCCCGGCCCGCGTCGAAGGCGGCCACCCGCCGCGCCAGCCCGACCCGGCGCGGGATGAGCGCGAAGATGAGCAGGAACAAGGCCCCGCCGGTGAGCGCCCCGGCAATAAGCGCGGTGGTCACGCGATATCACCCGCTCGCGCGGCTCCTGCCCGCCAGGCGGCGACGGCCTCCGGCTCGGCGGCGGGCAGCGGGCCAGCGGCCGGGGCGGCCGTGCCGAGCAGCCGCTGCGGGGTCTCGAACGTGGCCAGGCGGCGCAGCCAGAAGATCCCGGCCGCGTAGATCGCCGCGATGACCGTCAGCACGAGCTGGCCGAGGGGCCCGTCGTAAGGCGCCAGGAACGGGTGATCCACCACGGCCAGCAGGATGGCCAGGCCGACCGAGACAATGATGACGATCTGCACGCTGCGCCGGGTCGACCGGCGGTCCGCGGTGACCTTCCTGCGCATGTCAAGCTCCTCGCGGACCGAGGCGGCCAGCGCGCCGAGCAGCGCGCGCAGCCCCGGGCCGCGCAGCCGGGAGTTGATGATCAGCGCCGCGATGATCATGTCGGCGCTCGGGTCGTCCAGGTCGTCGGCGAACCGGCGCAGCGCCATGTGCATGGGCACCCGCGTGTGCAGCCGGTCCACCAGCTTGACCAGCGGTTCGCGAATTGAGGCGTCGGCGATCCGGATCGAGGCGGGGATGGCTTGCTCCAGCCCGACCGCCCCGGCGATCGTGTCCCGCAGCGACTCCGTCCAGGTCGCCAGGCTTTCCAGCCGGGCGACGGTCCTGCGCTCGGCGGCCGCCCCGCCGAGCGAGCGCCAGGCGTAGATGAGCAACGCCACGCTCGCTCCGGCCACCACCCAGCCGGTGGCCACCAGGACCCCGATCCCGGCGATAAGCGCGATCGCCCCGCGGACGCTGAACAGCTCCCTGACCTGCCGCTCGAGTCGGCCAGGACCGCTGCTCTTCGGCTTGACCGGCAGCCCGCGCAGCGCGACGACCAGCAGGAAGACCCCGCCGCCGACCGCCGCCCCGATCAAGATCGCGAGCAGGGGAAGCGCGCCCGAGGTGCTCATCGCCAGCCTCCCGGGTCATAGCCGTAGGCGGCCAGCTCCTCAGCGCAGGACACCGGAGCGTGCGGTATCGCCCGGCCGTCCCGGCTCGGCGCGAACACCTCGCTGGACAGCACCCGGCCGTCCACGCCGGTCACCTCCCGCACGCTGGAAACGAAGCGGCGCATCGTGCCGCCCTGGATGTACTCGTTCCGCTTCTCCTGGAACACCACGAAGTCGATGGCGCCCGCGATGAGCATGTGGGTCGCGTCTACCGGCAGCCGTTCGGCCGCCTGGATGGCGTAAGTGGAGATGCGGTTGAACACCTCGAGCGAGGAGTTCGAGTGAATGGTGGACAGCGAGCCGTCGTTGCCCTGGGTCATCGCGTTCAGCATGGTGACGATCTCGTCGCCGAGCACCTCGCCCACGATGACCCGGCTCGGGTTCATCCGCAGTGACCGGCGGACAAGCTCGGCCATCGAGATCTCGCCGTGCCCCTCGCTGTTGGCCAGCCGCTCCTCGAACGCCACCACGTTGGGGTGCAGTTCGGGAAAGTGGTCCAGGCCGAGCTCGAGCGAGCGCTCGACCGTGATCAGCCGCTCTTCGGCCGGAATCTGGTTGGCCAGCGCGCGCAGCAGCGTCGTCTTGCCCGCGTTGGTCGCCCCGGCGATCATGATGTTCTTCCTGGCTAGCACCGCGGCGGCCAGGAACGAGGCCAGGTCGGGGGTGAGCGTGCCGTTGCCGACCAGGTCGGCCAGGAAGACCTTGCCCATCCGGGAACGCCGGATGGAGATGGCCGGCCGCAGCGTCACGTCCATCACGGCGGACAGCCGGGACCCGTCGGGCAGCCGCAGGTCAAGCTGCGGGTTGGCGGTGTCGAACGGGCGGCTGGACAGGCCGGAGTAGGCGGCGAGCACCTGGATCAGCTCGACCAGTTCCTCGTCGCTTTCCGCCACCGGCTCGCCGATCACCTCGCTGCCATCGGCGTACCCGATGAAGACCCGGTCGCAGCCGTTGATGTCGATGTTCTCGATGTTCTGGTCTTCCAGCAGCGGCTGAAGCCGGCCGACGCCGAACAGGGCCGCGTGGATCGCCTCGGCGAGGTCGGTTTCCTCCTGGGCGTTCAGCGGCGGCCGGCCCACGAGAATCTCACTCCGGGCGTGCTCCTCGAGCACCTGGGAGATGATCGCCCGGGCGAACTGCCGTTCGTCCTCGCCCGTCATCGGCGGCATCGCGGCCGCGGCATCAAGCCGCCGCTGCTCAGCCAGCCGGTCGCCCACCTCACCGCGCAGCCGCTTCACCAGGGTGTGGTCCACCTGGCCTCACCCCCCGCCCGGAAGGCTTTGATCCATCGTTCCGGCCGGGCCCGGCGGCTGAGCATGCCGCGCCCGGGGCGGGCTCACGTCCTGCGCCGGGCCGCTTGGCACGGGCGCGCCGACGTACGCGGCCTGGACCGAGTCGGCCTGGTGCTTACCGGAACGACCTCCTAGCACCCGGCTGAACATGGTGGGGGTAGCGCCGAGGGTGGGATCGAGGGTCGGGCTGGGACCGAGGGTGGTGGTAGGGGCTGGGGCTGGGGCTGGGGCTGGACTGGCGATGGGGGGCAGGCTGGACAGGAGGTGCTGGGTCACTTCACGGGCCGTCTTGATCAGCAGGGTACGGTCCAGGTTCCCGCCCCACTCGCCGCTCAGCAGGTCGGCACCCTTGCTGTCGTGTGCGATCCCGCCGACTACGGTGGCCGGCGCGTGGGCCCGGCCGAGGACCTGCTGTACCTCGCCGATCTCGGCCCGGAACTTCTTGTGGTCGGCGATCACCACGACGCCGACGCCGAAGCCTCGCCGGCCCCGGCTCTGCGCCGCCGCCGCGAAGGCGGCCGCCCGGTCGCGCAGCCTGATCACGTCGGCCACGTGCACCTTGGTCACGAGCACCACCGTGGTGGCCTCCGCCAGGAGGTCATACATCGGCCCGTCGGCGCCGAGCCGCCCGCAGTCGGCGATCACGTCGGCCTGCGGCAGGGAGGCGAGCACCTTGCCGATCGGGCCCCAGAGCAGGCTCAGCCCGGCGCCCTGCTCCGCGTTGGTCACCCCGGCCAGCACGTCCAGGCCACCGTGCAGCTTCTGCACGTGCTCCCAGACCTGCTGCGGCTGCATCCCGCGCCGGGCCACCACGGCCAGGCTGAGCACGCCGCGGCGCGGATCGAGGTGCCCGCCGCCCGCCGCGGGAAAGCGGTAGACCAGATCCCCTCCGGCCGGGTCGCACTCGGCCAGCAGGACCGGTCGCGGCCACACCGCCGCGAGCGCCAGGGCCGTGGTGGTGACACCCGGCGCTCCCTTGTCGGAGGCAATGGCGATCAGCGCCATGATTACCCAGCCCCGCTGGGCAGCAGGGTGAGGGCGACGTCACCCGCTGATGCGTAGCAGGCCAGGGTGCCGGCATCCGACGACGCCACGGCGAGCGTCACCCCGGCGGTGTCCCCGGTCTCCGAGGCGGCGCCGGTGAGGCTGGCCACCGTTCCGGTCGCGATGGGCACGCCCACGGCGCTGGCGCCGGCGCCGGCGCCGGCGCTAGCGCTAGCGCTAGCGCCGGTGGCGCAGCCGCTGCCGCTACCGACAGGAAAGGCCTCGACCGTGTCCCCGATGATCAGGTTGCCCGGGACCTGGCCCGCCTTCAGCGAAAGCCCCACCTCGACCTTGCCCACGGCCAGGTTGTTCGACGACGACGTCATGGCCTGCGTCAGCAGGGTTCCGGCCGGTATCGCGGTCGCGGCGTACACGCCCGTCACCCGGCCGGCGTACTGCCACGCCACGTAGTCAAGGCCGGTATCGGAGGAGATCTCGACCTCGCGGAGGGCGGACGCGGGGATCTGCTGGCCCTGCCCCACCTGCTGGACGATCTCGACCGCGCCGACCCGGTGCCCGGCGTTGATCACCAGCACCCCCGCGGCGACCGCGCCCAGGGCGACGAGCAGCACGGCCAGGGCAGCCAGGGCCGGCTTGCGCTCGCGCGGCGTGCTCGGCATCCGCCGGCCGCCCGGAGCGGTCGGCTCCGTCCACGACGTGGACTGATCGGCTATCGCCCCGCGCGATAGCGTGCCCCGCTCGCTCGCCATAAGATCGCGGCCTCCATGGTCTACAGACTCAGATCACGTATGCAGCCGCGTGCCTAATTTCGCTGCTATGTCGCCGCCGCCCGCTGGAGCACGAAGATATCGTGATTCGCCCCAGTCTCGGCCCTCATCTAACAAATCCGTAAGCTCACGTGACGCACGATTGCTCCTCGGCAACCGTGAGTGGTCGGCGCAACAGCAGGCTAATCCGGTCACGCACACCAATACCCGGCACTATCGCCTCGTTTTAGCTGCGACGCTTCTAAGCTGGGGCGGAACGGGCCACGGGCGGGCCGACCGAGGAGGGACGATCATGCGGCTGGCGCTGACGGTAGTGTCTCCCGCCACGCGCAACTGGGCGGACGTGGTGATCGACGCCGACCCGGAAACGCCGGTGGCGGAGGTCGCGGCCCAGCTCGAGCGGATGACCTCCGGCTCCGGTTCGCCGCAGGGGCCGGGTGGCCTGGCTGCTCCAGGCACGCCGGGTGGCCTGGCTGCTCCGGGCACCGAGCCTGGCGGGCGGGTGCTGCGGTTTCCCGGGCCCAGGTCACGGGGATCCCTGGCCACCGCGACGTCAGCCCCGGCCGGAGTCGCCACCGGGTCCTGGCAGGCGCCCGCCATCCCGCTGTACCTGGATTTCCGGCAGGTCGCACCGCACCTCACGCTGGCCAGTTCGCCGATCAGGAACGGATCGGTGGTCAGCCTGGGCGACCCGTCGGGATGCCTGCGTCCCGAGCCGACCGGCCTGGTGGAGATCCGCGTGGCCGGCGGGCCGGCCGCCGGGGGGGTGCATCGGATCAGCCTGGGTGAAGCCGATATCGGCAGCGGCGAGGCGGCCGCCATAAAGGTCGGCGACCGGTCGGTGCCGCCGCTGGCCCTGCGCGTCAGCGTGGCCCCGGACGGCAGCTGCCTGGTCACGCCGCACCCGGGCGTCCAGGCCACCCTGGACCGGGAGCCGCTGGTTCCGGCGGCTCCGTGGCGGCCCGGCCAGCTCGTCGCGGTCGGCGATACGCTGCTCGGCCTAGCGCCCTACGAACGTCCGGACGCGGCCCTGCATCCGGGTGAGGACGGGGCGGGCATCGACTTCAACCGGCCGCCCCGGTTGCTGCCCCCGGCCCGCCCGACCAGGTTCGCGCTGCCTCCTCCGCCGGGCAAGCAGGACCGCCGGCCGCTGCCGATCCTGATGGCCATCGTGCCCATCGGCCTCGGGGTCGGCCTGTGGTACCTGACCAAGCAGGTCTACATGCTGGCCATGTGCGCGATGAGCCCGGTCATGGTGGTGGGCAACTTCTTCTCCGACCGCAAGCACGGCCGTAAGACCAGCGCGCAGCGGATGGCCGAGTACGAGGAGCGCAAGGCCCGGATCGAACAGGACGCGAGGCTGGCCCTGGAGGCCGAGCGCAGGCAGAAGCGGGAGGACTGCCCGGACCCGGCCACCATCTTGTCCATCGCCTCCGGCCCGCGCAGGCGGCTGTGGGAACGCCGCCGCACCGACCCCGACTACCTGCTGCTGCGCGTGGGTTCCGCGGACATGCCCTCGGCGGTCGAGCTGACCGACCCGACCCAGGACGAGCATCGCAGGCTGGTGGTCTGGGAGATCCCGGACGCGCCGGTGACGATCCCGCTGGCCCAGCGCGGGGTCCTCGGCGTGGCCGGCCCGGCCGGCGCGCCCCGCGCCATCGGGCGCTGGCTGGTGGCCCAGGCGGCCGCCCTGCACAGCCCGAACGACCTGCAGATCTACGTCCTCACCGATGGCAGCACGGAATCCGGCTGGGAGTGGGCCCGGTGGCTGCCGCACCTGCGCCCGGGCCTTGGGGGTCCTAGGGTCCAGGGCGCCCCGGGCGACCCGCCGCCGAACTGCGTCGCGCTGATCGGCAACGACGCGGAGACCGTGGCGGGGCGGCTGGCCGAGCTGCTGGCCCTGATCACCAGCCGGAACAAGACGCGCCGCGAGGGCCATGGGGACCAGGGCGCCTTCTTCCCGAGCGTGCTTGTCGTCTTCGACGGGTCGCGCAGGCTGCGGTCGCTGCCCGGCGCGATCCAGGTGCTGCGGGAGGGGCCGCAGGCCGGGGTGTTCGCGATCTGCCTGGACGGCGACGAGCGGCTGCTGCCGGCCGAATGCCAGGCCGTCACCGTGGTCGAACCGGACGGGCTGCGGGTGCAGCAGATGAGCGGAGCCACCTACCGCGGCGTCCGTCCGGACCACGTGAGCCCGGGCTGGTGCGCACTGCTGGCCCGGCGGATGGCCCCGTTGCGCGACGCCAGCGACGACGAGGAAATCTCCACGCTGCCGCAGGAGAGCAGGCTGCTCGACGTGCTGCAGCTGGAGCCCCCGGGCCCGGACCTCATCAGGGCGCGCTGGCTGGCCGGCGGCCAGTCCACCGTCGCGACCCTGGGCGAATCCTACGACGGGCCGTTCGCGATCGACCTGCGGCGGGACGGACCGCACGGGCTGGTGGCCGGGACCACCGGCGCGGGCAAGTCGGAACTGCTGCAGACGTTCGTCGCGTCCCTCGCCGTGGCGAACCGGCCGGACGCGATGACGTTCGTCCTGATCGACTACAAGGGCGGCAGCGCGTTCTCCGACTGTGCCCGGCTGCCGCACACCGTCGGGATGGTCAGCGACCTGGACGGGCACCTGACCGAACGGGCCCTGGCCTCACTGTCCGCGGAACTGAAACGGCGTGAGGAAGTCCTGCTGCACGCCGGCACCAAGGACATCGAGGATTACGGCGACGCCCGGCGCAGTGACCCGGCCCTGCCGCCGCTGCCGCGGCTGGTGCTGATGATCGACGAGTTCGCCTCGCTGGTGGCGGAGCTGCCCGACTTCGTGACCGGCCTGGTGGGCATCGCCCAGCGCGGGCGTTCGCTCGGCGTGCACCTGATCCTCGCGACCCAGCGCCCGGCCGGCGTCGTCAGCGCGGACATCAGGGCCAACACCAACCTGCGCATCGCGCTGCGGGTCACCGACGCCAGCGAGTCGTCCGACGTCATCGACGTGCCCGACGCGGCCTGGATCTCCAAGGCCACCCCGGGACGATGCTACGTGCGATCCGGCGCCGCCACCCCGGTGGGCGTGCAGGCGGCGCGGATCGGCGGCAGGCGCCCCGGTGCCGCCGGAACGGCCCGGGACCCGCTCTTGCTCATCCCGGTGCCCTGGCACTCCGTCGGCCGGCCCCTGCCCGAGGTCAGGCAGGCCATCATCGCCGACGACGGCAACATCGCCACCGACTTGTCGGTCCTGGTCGACGCGATCTGCGCCGCCGCGCAACGGATGGACTGCGGCCGGCCGCAGAGCCCGTGGCTGCCGCCGCTACCCGACCTGATCACCCTGGCCGAGGTACCCGCCGCGCCCTCGGTCCGGGACGTGGCCCCGATCCCGTTCGGCATCACCGATGTCCCGGCCCGGCAGGCGCGGGAAGCCATGACGCTGGACCTGGCGCACGGCGGGCACGTGGTGGTGGCGGGGGCGGCGCGCACCGGCCGGTCCACTTTGCTGCGCACCATCGCCGGCTCGATCGCCACCCGGGAATCCGCGGCCGACGTGCACATCTACGCCATCGACGCCGGCACAGGCGCGCTGCTGCCGCTGACCGC
>JBEKKH010000368.1:0-7935 GCA_050010815.1 Streptosporangiaceae bacterium
GGCGCGAGATCGCGCAGGACGACTTCGGCCTGGGCTACTGCAACATCACCAAGTGCTGCACCGAGGTGTGCCCGGAGCACATCAAGATCACCGACAACGCGATCATCCCGATGAAGGAACGGGTGGTCGGCCGCAAGTACGACCCGCTGGTCTGGCTCGGCGCCAAGATCGGCCGCCGGACCGCCAAGGACACCCCCAAGGTGCCTGGCAAGGCCTGACCGCGCTCTCGATCGACGTATGGGTGTGGCACCCTGCACAGAAGATTGTGCAGGGTGCCACATCCATGCACAGCCGGGCCGGTACGCCGCCTGGTCATCGGGGCCACCTACCCATGACTTTGCAGTGAGGCTTTGTCTGGGTGACGGTCCGGTTCGGCGTGTGTGGCGGCAGTGCATCCTGTGAGCTGGGAAATGCTCTCATGGGGATGATTTCGCCGGTGGCGCGATGACGACCAGGCCTTCTTGATGCTGCCCGTTCTTGATGCTGCCGGATCTGGCGCGGGCGATGCGCCCGGGAGACGCGGAAGCCCGACCTGGCGTCCGTCCGGCTGAATCGAACAAATATCGTGGAGTATTTCGGCTTCACGGTATATTTTGGGTATTATGGTGCACAAAAGTCTCCACCAAGCCAAAATACTCCACGCAAATTCTTAGCTGGTTGAAACGGGAGTGATCCAGCGATACGGATGGGGCGTGGGACATGCGTTGGGGGGATTCTTGGGCACGTGAGAGTCCCCTCACAAGTGTCGGCAGAGCGGCCAAAGCGCGGCTCGCTGACCGTTACGGCCAGCGGCGGGTCCGGCCGGCTGGCCGGTGTAGGTTCCCAGCACAGATTTCCAATTGATCTTGGTTGACCTGCGGTTTCCCAGCGAGTTTTCCACTGTTCCGGCCGAGCCTTACCAGGTGGGACTTCCACTCCGACGGCTCGTGCCCGGCACGCGGACAGCCGCCGTTGGTGGACCTGCCGCGTCACCAGGCAGGACTCGCCGCGCTTCGCGCGAGTCTTCCAGTTGGACATCCAGTGGAAAACTCCCCTGGGAATTGGACAAGTTCACAGGGAACCTACAGCCGGGCGTCAGGCGCCTGCCTTCACCTGGTCCGCGAACATTCGCCACGCGCCGGGGCTGAACCGCAGCACCGGCCCGGTGCGGTCCTGCGTGTCACGGACAGCTATGGCGCGATCGGGGCTGGCGACCTCGACGCAACCACCACCGTTCGACGCACTGTAGCTGGCCTTACGCCAGTTCAAAGCGTCCATCGCTCGCCTGCCTTCGTCAGAAGATCCTGGGTCTGCGTCCACGGTAGCGCGTCCGCGCGCAGGCCATCGAACACGCGGGTAGCGCGCGCCAGGAGGTCCGGATCGGTGTAAACCGCGCCCTGGATGTTCGACTCAGAGTAGGTGGCCACGTCGACCGGGCCTTCGGATGCGATGGCGAACGCGCCGCCCAGCGCGCCGGCCACCGCCGTGGTATCCGCCACGACCTGGAGCATGACGGACGGCCGGCGGCCCACAGCCAGGAGATGCTGCAGCTGGTCGCACATGGTGGCCGCGTCGCCTACCTCGCGATACAGCACCGACTCCAGGATCACGACACGTAGCTCGGCGCGGTCAAGCACCAACTGGCGCGCCAGGCGGCTCTTGAGGTTGGCGCTGGCGCTGGCGCTGTCAGGTTTCCACGGCAGCACGGCATTCGCGTACGGCTCGATCTGAAGCAGGCCGGGGACGAGCAACGGTTCAAACCAGCGGATCACGCTGGCGCGCGCCTCGATGTCTGCCCATTTCGCGAACCACCCGGGCGGACCCGATCGCGCTTGCTGAGCCAGGGCGGTAAACGCGTCCAGCCCCGCCCCGGTGGCACCCGCCCACGCCGCGAGTATCGCATCACTGGGTGCCGGGTGAGCTGGATTCTCCGCCTTGGTGACCACCGGGCGAGACACGTTCAGCTTCCGCGCGAGTACCGCATGTGAATCGTAGCCAGCGTCAACACGGGACTGGCGAAGCATGCTGGCTAGCTGTTCTCTCGGTGTCGGCATCATGCGCACCTTCTCGTTACCGGGTTCAGCGCTGGTCGGTAAGCGGGTAACTACTGCCGATTCTTGCACCGGCCTGACACGTTGGGTAGCGAGATCACGCCAGCCATTCCGCGTAAGGATCGCCGCCGATACCACCTACCACCGTCCCAGAGCAGGCGCCAGCAGTAGACCCGCCGAAGCATCCCCTGGCCGCACTGACCACGTTCGAGCTGTGCAACTTCCGCCGCCAGCTCGAGAACGCGATCGCGTTCTTTGGCCGCCAGGACCCCGTACCTGCGGTCCGGGATGACCTGCGCGCCACCCTCGACGCCGTCGCCGCCGAGCAGGAATCCCGCGAAAGGCTCAGCCATGCCTGATCCCGGCCGACGGATCGGCCAGCTCGCTCACCGCGAGCTGGACCAATACGGGCACCAGCTCGCGCGGTGCCTGCAAGCCCTGGGGACCGCAGCCGGCCGATTGAAGGAAATGGCTTAAGTTCGCGGTAGCGTCAAGTCCTCATTCACGAGACAGCAGAGCAGATAGCGACAGTCTCGTCAGGAAGGAGAGCTGCTCAATGGCAGATATGGCCGAAGCGCAGCCGGCCGGGAACCCGAGCGCGGAGCTGATCGGGATGATGCTTGGCTTCCTGGAGTCTCGCGCGATCTGCGTGGCGGCGGAACTCGGGCTGGCGGACCTGCTCGCCGGTGGAGCACGAACCGTCGAAGAGCTTGCCGCCGCCACCGCCACCCGCCCGGAGTTGCTGCGCCGACTGCTCAGGACGCTGGCCAGCCGTGAGGTATTCGCCGAGGAGCCTGACGGCACATTCGTCCTGTCGGCGCGGGCCGAGCCCCTGCGCAGCGACGCGCCCGCCTCGGTCCGGGACTACGCACTGTTCCTCGGTCAGCCATTCGTGCAGCGGCCGTGGGAGGAACTGGCCGGCAGCCTGCGGACCGGGCAGCCGGGATTCGACCTGCTCTACCGAGCCAGGCTCTTCGAGTACCTGGCCGCGAACCCGGCGGACGGGGCCATCTTCAATAACGCGATGAGCAGCATCACCAGCAGGGAGGCCGACGCGGTCATCGCAGCGTACGACTTCACCGCGTTCGGCCGGATCGTTGACATCGCGGGCGGCCACGGCGGCCTGCTCACCGCCGTACTCGCGTCCAGCCCGGCCGCCACCGGGGTGCTATTCGATCTGCCGCAGGTGATTGCCATCGCAACAGCAGTCACCCGGGATCGCGGGGTGGCCGGCCGGTGCGAGCTAGTGAGCGGCGACATGTTCACGGCAGTTCCGCCTGGCGGCGACGCATATATCCTCAAGCGGACCCTGCATGACTGGGACGACGACCGCGCGGCCGGCATCCTTCGCAACTGCCGTGACGCCATGAACTCCGGCGGCCGCATCCTGATCGTCGACATGGTCGTCCCGGCCGGAAACGAACCGCACCCGAGCAAGCACTACGACCTGATGATGATGGTGATGCTCGGCGGCCGGGAACGGACCGAAGAAGAGTTCGCGGCGCTGCTCGCCGCGGCCGGTCTTGACCTGGCCCGGATCATCCCGACCCGGTCACCGGTCAGCATCATCGAAGCCGTAAGACCGCAGTAGAGACCGTTCGGGTCAGTTCCAGCCTTATCTAGACGTACTGGATCTACCTATGTAGAGTGTCCTGCGTGACGTCATCATCCGGGTTCTCCGCGCAGACACTGTCGGTGCTGGCCGCGTTGTGCGGCGAGCCGTCGCAGTGGCAGCACGGGTACGCGCTGGCTAAGCAGACGGGCCTGAAGTCCGGCACGCTGTACCCGATCCTGATCCGGCTGGCCGACCGGGGCCTGGTCGAGGCCTGCTGGCAGGACGAGCCTCAGCCGGGCCGGCCGCGGCGGCACCTGTACCGGCTGACGGCGACCGGGCTGGCCAGCGCCACGGGGGCACTGGCCAGCGCGGCCAGGCCGGCGGCCACCAAGGCGGCGCGGACGCCGGCCGTCCGCGGCACGGTCATGGGGGTAGTGCCATGGACAGGCTGAACCAGGCGGCCGTCCGCGGCACGGTCATGGGGGTAGTGCCATGGACAGGCTGAACCAGGCGGCCGCCGCGGTTAGACGCGGTGTGGTGTGGGTGCTGCCCGCGGGACGGCGGGAGTGGGTCGCGGCCATCTGGGCCGAGGCGCACGAGGTGCCGCCGGGACTGGCGCGGCTGGCCTGGCGGGCCGGCGGGGCCTGGGTGATCGCGCGGGAGGCGCTGATGCCGCGGCGTCTGGGCCGCGCGGCGCTGTTCGCGGTGGCCGCCGGAGCCGCGGCCTGGGCGGCCTGGCCGCAGCCTCTGGTCGGCCATGCGGCGGTCAGCCAGTTCCACGTGATCGCCACGGTGCTGCTGCTGGCCGGGCTGCCGCTGCTGGCCCGGCGGTTCTTCGGGCCGGCCACTCCCAGCCGGACCGGCCGGTCCCTGCGCGTCTTCTGCGGCGCGGCCATCCTGGCCCTGCTGCCGGCCTTCGCCATCGTCGAGGCGTTCGCCAACCTGGTGCCGAAACGGCCCGCTTACCTGCGCTTCTTCTGTATCGCCCAGGGCTGGAGCAACGTCCAGGGCTGCGGTGCGGTGCCCGGCCGGTCGACCGGGGGCCCGTCGTGGGCGGGGGAGATCCCGCTCCTGCTGATGACCGTCGCCTACCTGGGCGTCATCTTGTTCCTGACCTCGCGGCGGTCCCTGGTCACCGGGGGCACGCTGGCCATCGGCGCCGGCACGGGCCTGCTGTTCGGCGTGGTCATGTTCGCGGTGGCACCCCTCGGGCTGACCAACGGCGCCACCGATCCGTGGCTGCCGGGATCGACGGCCGATCCGCTGGTGGCGCTGGCCTGGATCCTGCTGTTCGGCGGGCCGGCCGCCGCCGCCGCGCTGGCCGCGCGGCGCGGCCGCGGTCCCGGCGGCGCCGCGCTGCCCCGCAACGTCAGGATCGGCCAGGGCATCGCCGCCGGGGTGCTCGCGAACGGGACCGCCGCGATGCTCACCACCGCGCTCGGTACCGGCACGATCGCGCTGATGCTCAGGTCCACCTGGCTGCTGCACTGGCTCAACCACGGTCACCAGCTGACCGCGATCGCCGTGTACCGCTACGAGGCCACCGCCAGCTCGGGCGCGGCCGTGTACCTCTTCATGTTGATCTGGTTCCCGGTCATCGGGCTGTTGATGGCCGCGCTCGGTGCGGCCTGCACCCCGTCCGGCCGGTCCGCGCCGCGGGAACTGACCGCCTAGCGCGGGCCGAAACCGGGCGACCCGGCCGAAGGGGAGCTAAAACCACGGCAGCTGGATGAAGACACCGTGAAACCAAGCCAGCCAGGGCTCCCCGTCCGGCTACGATAACTGGTGGCCTGGCACAGAATCTCGGATTGTTCGTCGTCAGGCCCGGTTGAACGTGGGCGGGGCGTGATACCACGGTTCGTTCGGAATTATGACTTTTGAGCATTTTTGCCGTGGGCACGAGAGGCTGGCATGTCGCATCTGACGTACGGAGAGGCCGGGATCGTCGGCCTGATCCAGGGCGTGACCGAACTGTTCCCGCTGTCCAGCCTGGGCCACAGCGTGCTCATCCCGGCGATCGTCGGCGGGCAGTGGGCCAAGGACCTCAACGTGTCCGCGCCCAATTCGCCGTACCTGGCCTTCATCGTCGGGCTGCACGTCGCGACGGCCATCGCCATGATCATCTATTTCTGGCGGGACTGGGTGCGGATCATCGTGGCCTTCTTCGCTTCGCTCGGCCACTTCGCCCGGCCCGAGCCGGGCACCAGGCGATGGGAACCGCAGGGCACCGACCAGACGCTCGCCTGGATGCTCATCCTGGCCACCATCCCGGTCGGGATCGCGGGCGCCCTGCTCCAGCACCTGTTCACCCACGTGTTCAGCAAGCCGGTCCTGGTCGCGGGGTTCTTGTTCGGTAACGGGCTGATCCTGCTGGGCGGCGAGCGGCTGCGCCGCCGCGGCGCGGACACCGAGGCGCAGCAGGTGGCCGCGGACGCCGAACGGGCCGCCGAACGGCAGCGCACCGCGGTGGTGGCCGGAGCTCCGGGCCTGGCCGGGGGCGGCGGACGGCACTCGTCCGGGCAGCGGGCGGCGAAACAGCAGCAGGCCAGCGTGGCGGTGGAATCGGACCGCCGGCTGGTCGCCGTCGGCTTCCGCGGCGGCATCATCCTCGGCTCGATGCAGATCTTCGCGCTGCTGCCCGGGATCAGCCGGGACGGCATCGTCATGGTCAGCGGGATGTTCCGCGGGCTATCCCGGCAGGACGCGGCCCGGTTCTCGTTCCTGCTTTCCGCTCCGGTCATCTTCGCGGCCGGCCTGTTCAAGCTGCACGACCTGACCGGGCCGCTGGGCCACGGGATCCGCGAGCAGGTGCTGTTCGGCAGCGTGCTGTCCGGCATCGGCGCCTACCTGGCGCTGCGGTTCCTGGTCCGCTACCTCAGTGACGCGTCGCGCACGCTGACGCCGTTCGCGATCTACTGCCTGGCCGCGGGGCTCGGCAGCGCCATCTACCTCACCGTGAAGTAGCGGGATCCGTCAGCCGACCGGCTGGCCGGTCGCGCCGATGACCGTGCCGGATTTGGCCCAGGGACGGGTGAAGCCGACCGGGTCCTGATCGCCGCCGGCCGAGCTGGGCTTTCCGTACGTGGAGACCCGGATCGGGAAACCGGTCGCGTAGGCCTCGATCATCTCCCCGTTCCCGATCACCAGGCCGACGTGACCTGGCGCGGTGGTGGTGCCGTCCGAACCGGCAAAGAACACCAGGTCCCCCGGCTCCACCTGGGACGCCGGGACGCGTACCTCCGTCGCCCACTGCTCCTCCGAGGTTCGCGCGATATCGATCCCGGCGGCCCGGTAGGCCATCATGACCAGGCCCGAGCAATCGAACGCGTCCGGGCCCGTGCCGCCGAACAGGTACGGCTTGCCGATCTGCTCCTGGGCGTAGGAAATGGCCGCGGACACCGTCTGGTTGGGCGAGCTGATGTTGGCCACGGCCCCGGCGGTGACCGCGCAGCCGGCCGCCGTGCTGCTCGACGGCAGCTGCGCGGAGACCACGGAGAAGTTGCCGCCCGCGTACGCGCTCGCGTAGTACAGCACGCTCTCCACGTAGGACTGCAGGTGGTTGTAGGCGAAGATGGCCGTCGAGGGGTCGGTCTGGACCCCGGCCTGGAGCAGGTACTTCGCCGCGCCCGCGATCGCGTCGGCGGGGTCGTAGACGTCCGCGTTCGGCCCGCCGTCCTCGTCGGTGGCCACGCCGTTGACCGCCTCGCTGCCCGGGTGGACCGGCAGGCCGCCCCACACGTTCCCGGCCGCGCCGCCGATGCCGATCTGCATCGGGCCGGCCGCGCCGAAGGCGTTCGACCCGCTGTGCACGCCGGGCAGCGTGGTCTGGCCGTTGTCGCTTTCCACCGTCCCGATCCCGGCCAGGATCGTCCACGGCACGCCGTACTGCTGCCCGACCTTCTGGTACCAGGACAGGTAGTTAGCCGGGATCGACTTGGCCTTGGCCGCCGCGGCGGGCTGCCCGGCCGTTCCGGTCTGGTCGCCCGAGCAGCCTGCGCTGGCCGCGAAGAAGGCGTTGGTGCCGATCAGGATGGGCACCGCCAGCAAGCTCAGGCCCGCAAGGCCCACCAGACCGAGGATGCCGAGCACGAGCAGCCGGGGGCCGCCGCGGACCGTCTCCTGCTTTGCCTGCTTTGTCTCGGACCGGACCAGGAGCCTGTTGGTCATGAATTGCCCGCCGAAGCCAGCTCGATGTCGTCCACCTGCCAGCTGCTGCCCGAGCCGGTGACGGTGACCGCGTACTGCGTGCTGCCCTCGGTGGTGCCCTTCAAGCTCACCAGGCGCTGTCCGGTGGTAACGATGAACGTCAGGCTGGTCGGGCCGAAGGCCCGCAGCGAGTTGATCGCCGCG
>JBEKKH010000369.1:0-7927 GCA_050010815.1 Streptosporangiaceae bacterium
GAGACGGCCGCAGGCTTAGCAAACGTCCACATTTATCTCAACCTAATCCGGCAAGCCAGCCACAAAAGCATTTACGCTGCTCATCATAATGGCAAGCAGTTAATATGAACGGCTTTCCGTTATTCCGCATTTATACCGCATTTATACCGCATGAGCCGCGAAATTTAGCGGAATAAAAAGAGACAGAGCGCCCGCCATGGAGCGGGAAAGGGGGTTGCGCGTTCCTCACGCGCCCGGCTACTGGTGTCCGACCGTGGCCGGCCGGCTGGCGGGCCCGGCTGCCGGTGCGGGCGAACGGTGGCCGAGCATGCTGATCCTCAGGGCTATGACGGTGATGAAGAAGCCAAGCAGGCCAAGGGGTGGCACCATGCTGGCGTTCAGGCTGCCAATCACGGCGCTGACCAGGCAGGCTGCGCTGCTCAGCACGCTCAGCCAGCCCACCCAGCGGGAGCCTATCGCGCCCCGGAGGATTGCCACGGCGGCCAGCAAGCCAGCAACCGTGCCGGCGAGGTCGCTCATCATCCCCAGCGCCACGGTGGCGGCTCCCGAGGCGAGGACGACCGGGGCCAGGACACCGTGCTCATCGCGTTGGCGCAGGTTAGCGTGCAGGCCACCGAGAAACCACAGCAGTACGACGGAAGCCAGGTTGATGAGCAGCTCGGACACCAGGATCCCGGCATGGTGATTCTGGTAGTACTGGGTGATCTTTACCGTGCTGGCGTTCAGGGCGGGCGAGTTGCCATCTAGGCGACCAGCCGCAGCACGTCAAGCTCCCGCTGCGTCAGGTCCTTCAGCCGGGCGGGCAGTAGTGCGGGCGGCCGTGCTGCCTGTGCGAACCGGCGCTGGAGTGGACGCTGTCCGCGTCGTCGTTGAACCAGTGACCGAACCAATCGCTCGCCGCGCAACGGCCATTCTCGCCGAAGCCGGCTTGCACGGTCACCGGCATGCGATCGATGCGATGCTCAGCGCGACAGCCTTGGCCGCGAGGTCTTACGTGGCGGTCCCGGAAATTGACTCGGACGGTACGGGACAGCCGAGTTCGGCGCGGAGCCAGGCGGTGTCGACTGGCCGCCCGCCGCGTTCCGCGGGGAGGGCGGACTGGTACTCAAGCTGGCGCAGCAGCCCCTCCAGCCGGAGCCGGTCAGCCTGGTCGCCTCCGGCCGCGTGTCGCGGGGTGTGGAACTCCAGCACGGCCACCGCCTGGCCAAGCCAGTTTTCCGCCCACTGCCGCGCCGTCAGCCCGTGACCCGGCACCGGACCCCACGCGAAATCCAGCGACGGCTCGGAGCGGGACTCTTCGGTCACTTGCGGCGCGGCGCCGATCTCCCTGAGGATCCGCATCAGCCGCTTCAGCCTGTGCTGGGAGTTCACCTGGATCCTGACCCGTCCCGGCTCTGGCGTCAGGCGGCCGAGCACGACACGTTCTTCCTCGTCGTCGCGGTCATCGATTAGCTCGCCCCACCAGACAAGCTGGCCGTCCACGCCGTCCTCCTCCTCTCCGAAGTCCGAACGTTTCAGCAGTTGCTCGGCCACGTCCCCGTCAACCGTGACAGCCGCATCGATGAGCACCATGGGCTCGTCATCGGTGTTCTGCAGCAGCACGCGCTGAGCCCGCTTCAGCCAGACCCAGGACGCCAGCCGGGGCGCCAGCCGCGCGATAACCGGGCCGGCGAAATCCCCGAACTCCGGCTCCGGCTCCGGCTCCTCACCGGTCTCCCAGCGCACGCAATACGGATCAGCCTGCCCGAACCGGACCTGCTCCAGCGCCGGCGGGTAGTCACCACGCTCGCCCGTGATCGTGCTCAGCATGTGCCAGATGCCGTACCGCACATGCTCGTCCCGCTCGGCCGCCCGGACCGCAAGCTCGGCCGGCGTCTCCGGGTCCGCGGCGAACGCCCGCAGCGGGGTATCGGGCGCGCCGTCGTCCTTTTCCGCATCGCCCGCTTCGCCGGTGAAGGGAAAAAAGACCGCTGCCTCGGCCATCAGCGCGTCGGTCATATCCTGCCCGGCGGGCCGCGAGCGTCCGGCCTTCTGCCCGGCTCGCTCATCGTCCATCCATTTGCGGATGATCGCGGCCCACGGCGTCCGCTCCGTGAACTCATCAACCGCGCGGTCCAGCGCATCGGCGTCGCCGCGGTCGCGGTACCTGTCCAGGGCGGCCGTTTCCAGCTCGCCGGGCTCGGCTTGGACGTGCGCCTTCGCCAGCGCGCGTGCGTAGATACCGGCCGCCAGCTCATCGCCGGGATGCTCGCGCAGGTACGGTTCGATCAGTTCGCACGTCTCGCCCGGATGGTCCCGGCCTGTCGCCGAGCGGATCACCTCAAGCCGCTGCCCAGGATCACGGGAAGCGGTCGTGCGGGCGAGCAGCTCGCGCGCGTAGCCGTGCTCGGCATCCTCATCCCCGGCCAGATGCGCCGCCAGCGCAGCGACCGCGAGCGCGCCGATGCCGGGCGGTTCCGGTGCGATGCGGTCGAGCAGGAGCCGTGCGGTCTCCGCGACCTGCTCGGCGGGAACGCCCAAGGACATCCGCAGGCGCATCATGTCGGCGGCGAGGACCCGCTCCGGGAGTTCCGCGGCGAGAATCTCGGCGATGCGCGCGGGGCTGGCCGACGGGTCGCTCAGCTGGTCGTAACGTTCGGCTGACTGTCGCTGGCGCGCGGCCTTGGCACGCCGCCGCTCCAGCTCAGCGCGCCTGGCGGCGGCCTTGGCACGGCCCTGCTTCTTGCGGCTGTTGCTCTTGCCCACGCCCATCCCTTCCGTCTCCAACCGGAAACAGGCTACTGACGCGAACACGTAAAGCGCTCGGCCATTGCGCAGTTCACGCTACGGACCGCGCCGCGCCGGTAGGCTCGTTCGGTGGACGATGCAGTGCTCTCAGATGCCGCCAGATTCGCGCTCGACTCCCCCGTCGTGACCCAGGCGGTCGCGCTCGGCAGGTGGATCGCCGAGTCGGGTCCGCGACCGGTAACCCCACGGGAGGTGCTCCGCAGGCCTGACATCCCGGTCGCCGCCACGGTAATCGGGGTGGCCCTGCCGGAGCACCCGCGCACGGCGGCCGACGTCCTGGCGCTGCACCGGCCGTGGACCCTCGCGCTGGCCACAGGCCTGCTCCGCGCGGACGGCGGCACGGTAACGGCGGGACCCGCGCTCGTGACCTGGCCGCCCGATGACCCGGAAACCCTGGAGATTTGGCTCACCGGCTTGCTCACCGTTTCCGGCCTCGAAACGGGAAGCCCATGGGACGATTCGTCGGCGATTGACCTCCTGGTGTTCCTCACCGCCGTCCAGGCGGCCGCCGATGGCGTGCCGCTCAGGGATGAGCTGATCGAGCAAGCGACGCAGCTCGTCGAGCGGGTGGGCATGCCCGCGACGGCCTTCTGGCCGGAAAAAAGGATCGAGAACACGACGGAGCGGCTCACGTCGTTCGGCGCGATCCGCGGCGGCGAGGTCACCTCGCTCGGCCGGTGGGCGGCGGAGCGGCTGCTGGAGAAGCTCACCGAACCCGAGGCGGAGCTCACCGCCGTCGAGCTGATCGCCTCCCTTGCGGACTGCGACGAGGACGAGCGGGACGAGGAGGCCTGGGCCTGGCTGGACGCTCAGCCCGATCAGGCGGAGGCCGCACGCCAGCTCCTGACGGCCGGCGCGTTGATGGAACCCCGGCTCCGCTGGATCGCCGCCGACGTCGTCGGGCTGCTGCAAGAAGAGGCTCTGCCGGTGTGGCGCGAGATGACCGCAGTGCACGGAATGGGGCCACACGCCAAGTTCGCGCTGTTCACCAGCGGGGCAGGTCCCGAGCCGGACGAGGGTGAGTGGCTTTGGCTGGCCGTCGAATCCGCCGCGGTGGCGCTGGCAGACAAGGGACCGGACGAGGCGATCACGGTGCTCGCGGAGGCACTCTCGGCGGAGCAGCTGGCGGCGGACGACCTGGAGCAGTGCCTGGCCGTGGTCCGGGCGACCGATCATCCGTCGGCGCTGTCCCTGGCGGCAGCCATCGCGGACTTCGTCGCGTCCGCCGGAGCGGAAAAGCTCAGCGTGAACGAGTGCCTGCAGCTGAAGGTCTCGCTCGCGCGCTGGAAGCCGCCGATCTGGCGGACCGTGCTGATACCGGCCGCCGCGAACCTCGACGCGCTGCACCTCGTGATCCAGGTCCTGTACGGCTGGGACGGTGACCACCTGCACGCTTTCCGGGTCCGCAGGGCAACGTACAGCGACCCGTCGTTCTCACTCGAGGAGACCCGCAATGAGTACGCCACGCGGGTGCTGACCGCACTCAACACCGGGGGCGGCAAGATCACTTACGAGTACGACTTCGGCGCGGGCTGGATCCACGAGATCGCGCTGCAGAAGAGGGTGCCGCGAGAGCCCGGCACCGATTATCCGTTCTGCGTCACGTACAGCGGTGACTCACCGGTGGAGTACCCGGACTATGACAGCGATGAGGAGCAGCAACCCGAGCCGTTCGACCTAGAAGCGGTAAACCGCCGCCTCGCCGCGCTGGGGACTGGCCGCCCGGTCGAAGGCGCGGACCTGGACGAGTATTTTCTGAGCGACCTCGACGACGACCCGGGCAGCTGGGAGGGCATCGACCTCGAGGACGCATTCGACCTCCCCCCGGTGCTCCCGCCGGTCCGCCTGCCCGAAGAGGCGGAACTCGCCGCCCAGGCGAGGCGATCTGGGCTTCTCGCCGACCTCCGAACTCTTGCCGGCGAGGTCCGCAAGACGACGGTACAGACGGCCGCGGTGAACCCTGCCCTCCTCCGGCTGGCCGAAGAAGCCGAGCTCGTGGAAAGGGACGGCGAAGACCTGGCTCCCGGCGAAAACGCCGGCTGGCTGGACGACCTGGCTGACGACGGTGACACGCTGGAGGCCTGGGAGTACGCGTTCGCCTCGGTCCTGGACACCACCCTGGAGGCGGCGGACGATTCGGGTCCCGTCGTCGCCGGCGATCTCGACCTGGAGGGGCACGGCCCCGTGCTGGTGACGAGGCTGTTCCTGAGCCGACGGGACGGGGTTGGGATCACCGAGCTGGCCGGCGCCCTCAAGGATGCCGCGACGGCCGACCTGGAGGCGGAGGAGGCCGGCCGCCAGTGGCAGGAGTGGGTCGATGCCCATGGTGACCCCCTGCGCCTTCTCCTGAGTCAGCTCGAAAGGCTCGGTGCCGTCAGCGTCAGCGGCGACGCGGTGCGGCTGGAGCCGCTCGGCGTGCACGCTGTCCGCTCAAAGCTGGAGAGGGAGCACCTGTTCGTCCCGGTGCTTCCGGCACCGGACCAGATGACCCCGGACGATCTGGTGCTCGTGTGGCTGCATGGCAGCGACGACGATCTCCAGGCCGAGCTGGCCTCCTGGACGGACTCACGCGGCGAGGAGCAGGCCGCGCGGGAGCTGCTCGCCTTCGCGGCGGACGGAAACGCCGTGACGCGGACCTCGGCGATTATGATCGTGTCCCGGCTCGGTCAGCCGGCTGAGCCCGCCTGGCGCGAGGCGCTGGACCGCGTCGAGCTCCGCTGCTACGCCAAGCCGCAGCTCGCCAGGCTGGCCGGTCTCGATCCGGAAGGCACGGATCTGCCTGCCGAACTCAAACCCGAGCGAGCGGACATCGCATGGCTGATCGCCGATGCGTTCGCCCCGGTCAGTCGCCTTGACCTCGATCAGGAGAAGTTCCCCTTCGACTTCGCGGAACTCAGCCGGGTCAGCGGGCTCGAGAAGCCGGATGAGATCTTCGAGGCCATGGCGCGCCTGGACCACCCGGACGCCGAGGGTGTTCTCACGATGATCGGCAAGCACGTTAGCGATAAGACGACCGCCAAGGCCGCCCGGCGGGCCGCGTACAAGGCATCCACCCGCCGAGCCGCCCGCCGCTAGCGCCGCGCTGCCCTGGCGGTTTATCGTCGTGGGCAGGTTCCCTCGGCCGCAGGAGTGCAAGGATGCACGCGATCGTCGCCGGAGCAGGTATCGGCGGGCTCACCACGGCTCTCTCGCTGCACGCCGCCGGTATCGACGCGCTGGTGATCGACTCGGCGTCCTCGCTGCGGCCGCTCGGTGTCGGCATCAACCTGATGCCGCACGCGGTGCGCGAACTGACCGAGCTTGGCCTCGGTGACGAGCTCGCCGCCACCGGCATCCCCACCGCGGAGTGGGTGCACTTCGACCGGCACGGCAACCGGATCTGGGGTTTCGCCAGCGGCCAGCGCCTGGGCTACCACTGGCCGCAGTACTCCATTCACCGGGGCGAGCTGCAGATGATGCTGCTCGCCGCGGTGCGGGCGCGGCTGGGGACCGATTCGGTCCGGGCCGGGACCGCGTTCGTCTCGTTCGCCGATTCTCCCTACGACGTCGAGGTGCGGGTGCGCGATCGCGCTTCCGGCACCGTCTCGGCACTGCGGGCCGACGTGCTCGTGGGCGCGGACGGGCTGTACTCGGGCGTCCGCGCCCAGCTGCACCCGGACGAGCCGCCGCCCCGCTGGGGCGGCATCATGATGTGGCGCGGGCTGGTGGAGGGCGAGCCCTTCCTGACCGGCCGGACGGTGGCCGTCTCGGGCGCCAACGCGGACCTGAAGTTCGTCACCTACCCGATCTCGCGCCGGGCCGAGGCCGAGGGCAAGGCCCTGCTCAACTGGGTGGCCGAGGTCAGGCGCCCCCGTGAAGCGGCCGGGGCGGAGCCGGCGGACTGGAACCGCCGGGGCCGGGCGAGCGACGTGCTGCCGTGGTTCGAGGACTGGAAGTTCGGCTGGCTGGACGTGCCCGCCCTGATCACGGGCACAGCGCAGATCCTGGAGTACCCGATGGTGGACCGCGACCCGCTGCCGTTCTGGGGTCAGGGGGTTCCCTGGGGGCACGGCCGGGTCACGCTGCTCGGCGACGCGGCCCACCCGATGTACCCGATCGGGGCCAACGGCGGCTCGCAGGCGATCATCGATGCCCGGGTGCTCGCCTACTCCCTGGCCCGCGCGGCCACCCCCGCCGACGGCCTGGCCGCCTATGAGATGGCGCGGCGGGAGACCGTGAACGCGATCGTGCTCGCCTGCCGCGACATGCCCGCCGACCGCATGCTGCACCAGGTGAGCACGCGCGCCCCGGACGGCTTCGACCGCATCGAGGACGTCCTGTCGCCGACGGAGCTGAGGGCCTTCGACAATGCCTACCGCGCGACGACGCTGCAGGACGTCGCCGCGCTGAACGCCCGCGCGTCGCTGAACCCGTAACGCGGCGGTCCGGCCGTCACCAGGCGGCCCGGCTGTTACCAGTGATGCGTGGTCGCGTAGGAGTGGTTGACGATGACCTCGGTGTCCTCGGGCGGCTGGTAGATCGACTGCACCGCCACCCGGCCTGGGCCGAACAGCCTGAGCCAGATGCTGCGGTAGCTCCAGCGGTTGTGCCAGAACGCGAAGCCCATGTTCCGCGGGTACTCCAGGTGCAGGGCCATCCGGACCGACACGTCCCGGTACAGCAGCGCGCTCGGCTGGATCAGCAGGGTCTGGCCGGGCTGCAGGTCGCGGATGAACACGTTGCCCGGCGCGTGCAGGAGCAGCAGTCCGGGAGCGTCGCGCGCACCGAATACGTCACCGAACTGGCCCATCGGGTAGTGCATCTCACGGTCGTTGCTGTCCTGGCCGGTCTCGTACCAGACGTCCGAGGGATACCAGTCGTACTTGATGTTGCCGGTGGCGGCCAGGAAACGGTGCTCCCGGACCCAGATCTGCTGGCCGTGCTGCATCGGCAGGGCCACCACCTCGCCCGCGTGGTTGTCGGACAGCGCGAGGTGGCCGGGGCCGCGGCCCTCCACCATGACCAGCGGCATGCCGGCCATCATGCGGTTCCAGGCCCCGCGCATCGGCATGTTGATCAGCCTGGTCTGCGGCTCGGTCCACAGCAGGACGTGGTGGGAGAAGTAGACCCAGTCGTTCGGGGCCAGGTTGAACTCGGCGAC
>JBEKKH010000370.1:0-7914 GCA_050010815.1 Streptosporangiaceae bacterium
CGAACAGCCCCAACGCTGACACTAGAGAGGAGCTTGGGGTGCCGGAGACCCGTGTGAACACAGAGGGTTAACCGTGCGCTGTTACGCGGGACCGTTTCGAAAAATTGGGCTGATAGCCGGTCACTGCCCGCGCATGATGCTGCCGATAATGCCGCCGATCGCGCCGGACTCGGCCGGCTGAGGATCATTTTGGCGGGCTAGGTACGGCTCGAGTCCGTGCGCCAGCACCGGCAGCGGCATCGACTGCAGCCAGAGCTGGCCCGGGCCGGTCAGCGCGACCAGGAAGAAGCCGTCGGCGCCGAAGGCCATGTTGGCGATGCCCGGCACCCGGGTGATGTTGAACTGCACGGTGCCCTCGAACATGCCCACGTGCCCCGGGTGCACCATCAGCGTCTGGCCCGGGGCCAGGGTGTAGTGCACGAGCTCGCCGGAGAGTTCGATCCAGGCGCGGCCCTGGCCCTCGAGTTTCTGCAGGATGAACCCTTCGCCGCCCCACATGCCGCCGCGGAAGGTCTGCTGCAGGCCGATGCTCGGCGTGATCCCGGGCGTGCCGCACAGCCAGCCGTGGCGGTGCACGAAGAAGGCCTGGCCGGGCGCGATGTCGGTGGGCACGATATGGCCGGGCAGCTTCGCCGCGAACGTGATCATGCCGGCGCCCTGGGTGGCCTCGTAGTGGGTCAGGAACAGGCCACCGCCGCCCATGACCCGCTTGAGGCCCTGCATGAAGCCGCCGCCCTGCCCCCGCGAGCCGCCGCCGGTGCCCATATGCTGAGACATCTGGATGTTCGGGGTCATCCAGGAGAGCTCACCGTGGGTGGAGATGACCTGCTCGCCCTGCTGCAGGGTGACCTCGAGCACCGGCATGGTGGTGCCCTTGATTTCGGCTTGCATGACCGCTCCTGTTCGCCCCGTGCCCGCTCTTATGCGCAGGAGCCTACCGGTTACGCAACGACGTGTCTGTACCACGCTGCCGGGTTCCTGTCCGATTTCCGCCAGTGTCAGTCGGCGCGGGCTGGCATGGTAGAAGACGTGACGAAGAACACGACGGCATCGGGCGCCGGGGTCGCCGGGGTCGCCGGGGTACCGGCCCTCGACGACGAACAGCGCTATCAGGCGGCGGTCAGCAAGGACCCCCGCTTCGACGGCGTGTTCTTCATCGCGGTGACCTCGACCGGTATCTACTGCCGCCCCTCGTGCCCGGCGATCACCCCCAAGCGACAGAACATGCGGTTTTACCGGAGCGCGGCCGCGGCCCAGGAGGCGGGCTTCCGGGCCTGCAAGCGGTGCCGCCCGGACTCCTCCCCCGGCTCGCCGGAATGGAACATCCGGGCCGACGTGGTGGGCCGCGCGATGCGGCTCATCGCCGACGGCGTCGTCGACCGGCACGGCGTCGAAGGCCTGGCCGACCGCCTCGGCTACGAGCAGCGGCAGGTGCGCCGCCTGGTGACCGCCGAACTCGGGGCGGGCCCGCTGGCCATCGCCCGCGCGCAGCGGGCTCAGACGGCCCGCATCCTCACCGAGACGACCACGCTGCCGCTGTCCGAGATCGCCTTCGCGGCCGGCTTCGCCAGCATCAGGCAGTTCAACTCGACCATGCACGAGGTCTTCGCGGCGACCCCGACCCAGTTGAGGAAGGGCGGGGCTGGCCCCGGGACGCGATCGGGGCGGCTGGGCGTGCCGCCGGGGCCGGACCCGGCCGCGCCTGGGCGGATTAGGCTGCGGCTGGCGTACCGGTCGCCGATCGACCTGGACAGGATGTTCGGATTCCTCGCGGCCCGGGCCATCCCTGGGGTGGAAACGGTGGACGGGGACCGCTACTCCCGGACGGTCCAGCTGCCGAACGGCACCGGGATCCTGGCGCTCGGACCTTTTTGGCGGCCACGTGACCCGGGTTACCTCGACTGCGAGCTCCAGCTCGAGGACCTGCGGGACCTGACCGCCGCGGTGCAGCGCTGCCGCCGCCTGCTCGACCTGGACGCGGATCCCGAGGCGGTCACCGCCAACCTGTCCGCCCATCCGGTGCTCGCGCCGCTGGCCCAGGCGCATCCGGGACGGCGTTCGCCCGGTCATGTCGACGGTAACGAGCTGGCCCTGCGGGCCGTGCTCGGCCAGCAGGTCTCGGTCGCCGCCGCGCGGCGGCTTGGGGCACGGCTGGTGGCCGCCTACGGCAAGCCGCTCTCACGCCCCGACGGGGCGCTGACGCACTGCTTCCCGGCGGCCGAGACACTGGCGGCGGCCGACCCGGCCACGCTGCCGATGCCGGGAGCGCGGGGCCGCGCGCTGACCGGGCTCGCCGCGGCGCTCGCATCGGGCGAGCTTTCACTGGACCCAGGGGCCGAACGAGAACAGACCGCGGCGCAGTTGCTCGCGCTGCCCGGCATCGGCCCGTGGACCGTGTCGTACATCCGGATGCGGGCGTTGTCCGACCCGGACGCGTTCCTGCCCGCTGACACCGGCGTGCTGGCCGCGCTGCGGCGGCTGGGCGCCGTCCCCGCCGGGACCAGGACGGCGGGGACCGGGGCGGCCGCGGCGGGGCGGGCACGGGCTTCACGGGGGTCCGCGACGCTGGCCGAGAGCTGGCGACCGTGGCGCTCCTACGCCGTGCATCACCTGTGGGCCTGGCTTGAACAGGCCGGCCCCGAAGAGAAGGGTCAGTCATGACTAGCCCATTCACCACGCCGGACCTGGCCGCGCCGCCGGTGTCGCATATTGTCGACTCCCCCATCGGCAGGCTCTTGCTGACCGGTGACGGGTACGCCCTGACCGGGCTCTACATGATCGACGCGTCCCGGCACGCCGGCCGGTACCAGACCGGGTTCACACCTCGCCCGGAGTCGTTCGGCGAGGTTGCGGCGCAGCTCGAGGCGTACTTCGCCGGCGACCTCAAGGAGTTCACGCTGCCGCTGGCGCCGACCGGATCCCCGTTCCAGCTCGCGGTCTGGACGGAGCTGACCAAGATCCCGTACGGGAGCACGATCAGCTACGGAGACATCGCCCGGGCGCTCGGCAAGCGGCTGGTCGCGTCGAGGGCGGTAGGCCTGGCCAACGGGGCCAACCCGATCTCGGTCATCGTGCCGTGCCACCGGGTGATCGGCAGCGACGGCAGCCTCACCGGGTACGGCGGCGGCCTGGAACGCAAGGAGGTACTCCTCCGGCTGGAAGGCGCGGGCGCCCCCACCTTGTGGTGACCGCGACTCGCCTCGCGATTACTGGGTAGCGTGGGCTTATGACCGCCCTGCTGCTGCTCGCCGTCGCGGTCGGCCTGGGCAACTTCGCCGCCTCGATCGGGATAGGCGTCAGCGGCGTCAGCGGCCGGACCAGGCTGCGGGTCGGGGTGGTGTTCGGCGTGTTCGAGGCGGGCATGCCGGTGGCCGGGCTCGCCCTGGGCCAGAGCCTGGCGGCCAGCCTCGGCCTGGCCGCGCGGTGGCTGAGCGCCGCCGCGCTCATCGCGATCGGCACGCTCAGCCTGGTGCAGACCTGGCGCAGCCGGGACCCCTCCGGCGACAAGGAACGGCCCGAGCGGTCGTGGCGGATGGGCCGGATCCTGGTCAGCGGGCTGGCGCTGAGCGGCGACAACCTCGCGGTCGGCTTCGTCCTGGGCGCCTACCACACCGGGCTGGTCGAGGCCGCGATCGTGTTCGGCGTGATCAGCGTGGCCATGTCACTGGCGGGCCTGGAGCTCGGCGCGCGGATCGGAGCCGCGACCGGAGACCGGAGCGAGCTGGTCGCGGCCGCGTTGCTCATCGCGGTCGGCACCGCTATCGCGGCGGGTGCGTTCTAAAAACGCCGCGGATACACGATGGAACGGATGACGCACGGGGCGCGTCAAAGCGGCATGATGTCTCTACGCCATGTTCACGGAATCGTAGTAGCGGGCCTGCTGTGCGCGGCGGTGGCTGGATGCGGCACCGAGGTGGCGTCGGCTCCGGCCGCGGGACAGGTCGCGGCTTCGGTCTCGGCGTCGTCTTCGGCAGCGGGGTGTGCCGCCGTCAGCGAGGCGACGACGGTCACCATCCACCGGACCTCGAGCCTGGTCGAGCCGGCCCACGTCGGCACGTTCACGATGACGCAGCGCAAGCCGGCGCTGGTGCGCGCCCTGTTCGGTGACTTCTGCACGCTGGTCGCCCATCCGTTCCATGGGAACCGCCCGATGGACTGCCCGGCCGCGTTCGGGCTCGACTACTCGGGCACGTTCTACGCCGCCGGCCAGCGCAAGCTCGCCACGTTCGTCTACGGCGCCAGCGGATGCCAGACCGTGGCGATCACCATCAACGCGACGGGCAAGAAGATGTCCACGCTGGTGGCCGGCTCGACGGCCGCTTTGGCGCCACACCTGGAGAACGATCTGGCCGCGGCCCTGGGGCAGCCCAAGTCGGCGGTATTCGGCTCGGGTCCGCAGATCAACCCAGGTGGACCGATGAAGTCGGCGACCAAGTAGCGGTCCTGCGCCGGCGGCCTCCAGGCGCGAGGGTCGATCGTCCGGCCGGTTACGGCAGGTTGCCCGACTCGTCGAGGTCAAACTCGCCGTCCCTGACCCCGAGGACGAACGCTTCCCACTCCGCCTCGGTGAAGTAGAGCTTGTCACCGTCGGGTTTGGCCGCGTCGTACATGACGTAGAGCTTGGCCTCACCGGCCTTATGCGGCGCGGCCGAGGTGTCGGTGGTGACGTATACCTCCACCCGGCTGTCCTCAGTGTCACCCGCAAAAGCGTCGTCACCCGGTGTGTGCATGGGCTCAGGCTACCGGTGCGGCCACCTTACGTCACGCCAACCCGGATAAGGTCGTGGGCGTGCCTGACCGTCCGGAGCCAAACCCCGAGGCCAGCGTGGCCCGCGCGGCCCGCGTGCGCTACTCGCCCGCCGACGAGATGGCGTGGTACGCCACGCTGGCCACCATGTTCGGCGCCGCCGCGGCGTTGTTCACCAACCCGGCCGGGCGGATCCTGCTGGTCAAACCTAACTACCGGGATCACTGGTCGCTGCCGGGCGGGATGCTCGAGCACGGTGAGCCGCCGCAGGCCGGCTGCCGGCGCGAGGTCGCGGAAGAACTCGGCCTGCGGATTACCCCCGGTCCGCTGCTCACCATCGACTGGGTGCCGCCGGACGGGGCCCGGCCGCGGCCCATCGTGCACTTCATCTTCGATGGCGGCGAACTCGCCGACGACGCGCCCATCCGGCTGCAGGAGGAAGAGCTCGATGAGTACCGGTTCGTCGAGGCCGGCGAGGTGGCCCGCTACCTGCCGCCGGTCATCGCGACGCGGGTGACCGCGGCGCTGCGCAGCCGGGTGACCGGCCGGACCGCCTACCTGCCGCAGGTGGAGCCATGAGCCTGGCGCTGAGCGGAGCGGACGTCGGCCACCTGGCGGCGGCGGTGGGCATGACCTACGCGCTGGGTTTCGAGCGGGCCGTACGCGGGGCGACGGCCGGGGACCGGGTGTTCTCCCTCATCGGCGCCGGGTCCGGCGTGGTCGGGATCATCGCCACGCACGGCGCGCCGAACGCACTGGCGGGCGCCATCACCGGCGTCGGCTTCATCGGTGGCGGCCTGGTGTTCCGGCAGGCGGTCGGCCGCAACCATGTCGTGGTCGGGCTGAACACCGCTGGGGCGATCTTCGCGGCCGCGGCCATCGGCGCGGCCGCGGGCCAGGGGCGCCTGCTCGTGGCCGGCGCCGCGACCCTGCTGGCCCTGCTGGTCCTGGAGATCAGGCACGTCAGGGTGCTGAACATGCTCGACGGCCGCCGCTGGGCGGCACGGTTCCGCGCTGACGACACCGGCACAGGTGACCGGCTGCCCCCCGAGGACCCCGACGCGCCGGGATACACCGGGGATCAGTGAGGCCGCGGCCTACGTCCGCGGCGCGGTCCTGACCTCCAGCTGGCCGAGCAGCGCGGCGGTAGCGGCCGCGACGGCGTCGACCGCGTGGCTGAACGCCTCGGCGTTGTGCCCGGCTGGGGTGCGGAAACCGCTGATCTTCCGCACGTACTGCAACGCGGCGGCGCGGATGTCGTCGTCGGTCACTTGCTCGGCGTAGGGCGGGCGAAGGGTCTTGATGCTGCGGCACATGGCTATAACCGTACCCAAAGGGGTGGTTACTCCAGCCCGAGCAGCCCCTCCAGGCCTACGGTGAGGCCGACCGGGAGAGAGCCGATCCGCCGGACCGCGAGCAGCACGCCCGGCATGAACGACGTCCGGTCCAGCGAGTCGTGCCTGATCGTCAGCGTTTCCCCGTGTCCGCCGAACAGCACCTCCTGATGCGCCACCAGCCCGGCGACCCGCACCGAGTGCACATGCACGCCGTCAACGATGGCACCTCGCGCCCCGGGCCGGGACGACACAGTGGCGTCCGGCGGGGCGCCCAGGCCGGCCGCGGCCCGTTCCGCGCCGATCAGCGACGCGGTCCGTAGCGCCGTGCCAGACGGGGCGTCCGCCTTGGCCGCGTGGTGCAACTCGATCACCTCGGCGGAATCGAAGAACCTGGCCGCCTGCGCCGCGAAGCGCATCATCAAGATGGCGCCGACGGAAAAGTTCGGCACGACCAGGACACGCACGTCCGGGTGATCGGCCAGCCACCCCCGGACCTCGTCCAGCCGGTCCTCGGCAAACCCCGAGGTCCCGACGACCACGTCCAGGTCGTGCGCGATGCACCAGCGCAGGTTCTCCATGACCACACCGGGATGGGTGAAGTCGACGACCACGTCGCACCCGGATAGCGCGTCCAGGTCGTCGCCCTGGTCGACCTCGGCCGCCACGTCCAGGTCCGCGCTCTCCCCCACCACCCGGACAACCTCACGCCCCATCCGCCCCCGCGCCCCCAGCACCCCGATCTTGGTCATCGCTGTCCTCCGGGTGGCTCCAATGATCGTGTGCAGTTACCCCCCGTCTGGCGGGGGGTAACTGCACACGTTACTGATGAACCTAGGCTTGGAACGCGCTGGCGTCGTCGAAGGGGCCGACGACGGCCAGGGCCTTGGGGCGGGTGAGGATGTCGGCGGCGACCGCGCGGATGTCGTCGTGGGTGACGGCGTCGATCGAGGCGAGTACCTCCTCGACCGGTTCGAGTCTGGGGTACACCAGCTCGGACTTGCCCAGGCGGCTCATCCGCGAGGACGGATCCTCCAGGCCAAGCACGATCGAGCCGCGCACCTGGCCCTTGCCGCGGGCGAGCTCGGCGTCGGTCAGGCCGCCTTGGACCACCCGGGTGATCTCCTCGGCGCAGATGGCGAGCACGTCATCGGCCTTGGACGGCAGGCAGCCTACGTAGATGCCCCACATGCCGGTGTCGGCGTGCTGCCCGGCGAAGCTGTACACCGAGTAGGCCAGGCCGCGCTTTTCCCGCACCTCCTGGAACAGCCGGGACGACATTCCACCGCCGAACGCGGCGTTCAGCACGCCGAGCGCGAACCTGCGGTCGTCGGTCCTGGCCAGCGCCTCGCAGCCGAGTACAAGGTTGGCTTGCTCGATGCCGCGGGAGATCAGCGTGGTGCCCGCGCCGGCCAGCGATCCGCGCTGGTCCCCGGCCAGCCGGGGCGAGGCGGGCACAGCCGTGGCGGCTCGCGGTGCCACGGCATCGCCGAAGGCCCGGGCCACCAGGTCGGTCGCCGTGTCGTGGTCCAGGTTGCCCGCCGCGGCCACGACCAGGTGCTCCGGGGTGTACCGGGCCTGGTAGTGCTCGAAGATCTGGTCCCTGGTGATCCCGTTGATGGACGCGGTGGTGCCCAGGATCGGCCGGCCCAGCGGGGTGTCGCCGAACAGCTTCGCGGTGAACGCCTCGTGCACGGTGTCCGAGGGGTCGTCCTCGTTCATCGCGATCTCTTCGAGCACCACGTTGCGCTCGGCGTCCACGTCCTTCGGCGTGATCAGCGAGCTGGTCACCATGTCGGACAAGATGTCCACGGCCAGCGGCAGGTCCGCGTC
>JBEKKH010000371.1:0-7872 GCA_050010815.1 Streptosporangiaceae bacterium
GGTCGTAATCCCACTCGCACTGGTAGATAAGGTCGGTGAACCAGTCCACGCCGGCGTACGGGTCGGCGGGCTCGTAGAGGTCCCAGCTCTCCCCCGACCAGATCCTGTCGGCGCATTCGGTGTTCCAGTCGGCGCCGATCGCCGCGGGCGGTTCCCCGCCGGGCCGGGTGACCGCCGCCACCAGGCGTTCGTTCTGGTCGGCCCGGAGCGCCCGGCCGAAGGGGGTGGCGTGAAAGGCTCCGTGCCGGATGCGGGTGCCGCCCATGTCAAAGGTGACCACGGCCAGTCCATGCCAGAAAAACCCGGCCCCGCGGCAGCGTAGTGAGCCGGGGAGCGGCTCGATGCCATCCCGCCACATCAGTCCCACGTGGTAGCCGTGACCTCCGACCGCGAGTGCGGCCTCGTGTCCGGCCTCGAGGCGGGGCACCTCGCAGTGCAGGCCCGCATCGTCGGCGAGCTGGCGCAGGCGCCGCGCCGCCGTGGGCGCGTCTGGAGCGATGATCTCCTGAACGGCCAGCACGTCGGCACCGAGGGAACGGATCACGCCGACGATCATCTCGTAGTGCTCGCGACCCGCCGACGAGTCGTCGGCGAACAGGTCCAGCAGGTTGTAGGTCGCGAACAGAACCGAACCCGGTGACGTCCGCTGCACGTACACCTCCCGCGTGCCGTCTCGTTACGTATCGATAACGGGCTGGGCATTCGCCGTCAGGGTACCGGCGGAAAGGCGTAACGGGCCGTCAGGAGCGCGACCCGAATTCGGCCGCTATCAGCTCCGCGATCTGCGCGGTGTTCAGCGCCGCGCCCTTTCGCAGGTTGTCCCCGCAGACGAAGAGCTCGATCGTGCGGGGATCGTCGAGCGACTGGCGGACCCGCCCGACCCAGGATGGATCGGTTCCGACCGCATCGATCGGGGTGGGGAACTCACCCGCGGCGGGATCGTCCGCCACCACGACGCCCGGCGCCGCGCGCAGCACGTCCCAGGCCTGCTCGCGCCCGACCGGCTGGGAGAACGTGGCGTGCACCGCGACCGAGTGGGTGGTGACGACGGGCACCCGGACGCACGTGGCGGAAACGCGCAGCGAGGGCAGGCCCAGGATCTTGCGCGATTCGTTGCGTATCTTCAGCTCTTCCGACGACCAGCCGTCCGCCTTCAGCGAGCCCGCCCACGGCACCACGTTCATGGCCAGCGGCGCGGGGAAGGGCCCGGGATCGCCGACGGCGGCCCGCACGTCACCCGGGCGCTGGCCGAGCGAGCGGGTCCCCGCCACCTTGTCCAGCTGCGCGTACAGCGCGTCGATGCCGGCCTGGCCCGCACCGGAGGCGGCCTGGTAGGAGGCGACGACCATTTCGGTGAGGCCGAACGCCCGATGCAGCGCGCCCACCGCCACGATCATCGACAGGGTGGTGCAGTTCGCGTTGGCGACGATCCCCTTGGGCCGGTTGGCGAGCTGTTCCGGGTTGATCTCGGGCACCACGAGCGGCACGTCGGGGTCCATCCGGAACGCGCCCGAGTTGTCGACGGCGACCACACCGCGGCTGGCCGCGGCGGGGGCCCAGACCGCCGAGACCTCATCGGGCACGTCGAACATCGCCACGTCGATGCCGTCGAAGGCGTCCTCGGTCAGCGCGACCACCTCGGTCTCGCGGCCCCTGACCATCAGCCGCCGCCCGGCCGACCGCGGCGAGGCGATCAGCCTGATCTCGCCCCAGACGTCCGCCCGGGTCGACAGCAGGTCGAGCATCACCGTGCCGACCGCGCCGGTCGCGCCGACCACGGCGAGCGCGGGCCGGTACCCCAGAGCCCCCGCAGCCCGGCTCACCGGCCGGTCCCCCCGTACACGACGGCCTCGACCTGATCGGAGTCGAGCTCGAACGCCCGGTGCGTCGCGTTCACGGCCAGGTCCAGCTCGTCCTGGTCCACCACCACCGAGATCCGGATCTCCGACGTCGAGATCATCTCGATGTTGATGCCGGCGTCCGCGAGCGCGCTGAAGAACCTTGCGCTGACCCCAGGGTTAGAGCGCATACCCGCCCCGATCAGCGAAACCTTGCCGATCCGGTCGTCGTAGAGCAGCGACTCGAAGCCCACCGACTCCTGCAGGCGCAACAGCGCGCTCATCCCGCTCTGCCCGTCGTCGCGGGGCAGCGTGAACGAGATGTCCGTCCGCCCGGTCGCCACCGCGGAGACGTTCTGCACGATCATGTCGATATTGACACCGGCCTCCGCGATGGCCCGGAATATCTTCGCCGCCTCGCCGACCCGGTCGGGCACCCCCACGACGGTGATCTTCGCTTCACTCGGGTCGTGCGCCACTCCGGAGATAATGGCCTGCTCCATCGATGTTCCCTCCGACTTGTCGAACGCATGCCCGCTGACCCAGGTCCCGTCCCGGTTGGTGAAGGACGACCGCACATGGATCGGCACATCGTAACGTCGTGCGTACTCCACGCAGCGGAGCATCAGCACCTTCGCGCCGCAGGCGGCCATCTCCAGCATTTCCTCGTAGCTGATCCGCGGGATCCGCTTCGCGGTCCTGACGATGCGCGGGTCCGCGGTGAAGATGCCGTCAACGTCGGTGTAGATCTCGCAGGCGTCAGCGTTCAGCGCCGCCGCGAGCGCGACCGCGGTGGTGTCGGACGCGCCCCGGCCCATCGTGGTGACGTCCTTGGTGGTCTGTGACACACCCTGGAAGCCGGCCACGATCGGGATAGCCCCGTCGGCCAGGGCGTCCGAGATCCGTCCGGGCTTGATGTCGATGATCCGGGCCCGGCCGTGCGCCGCGTCGGTGATCACGCCGGCCTGGGACCCGGTGAACGATCGCGCCTCCAGGCCGAGGGCGGCGATGGCCATCGCGAGCAGCGCCATCGAGATCCGCTCACCCGCGGTCAGCAGCATGTCGAGCTCACGCGCGGGCGGCAGCGGGCTCACCTGACCGGCCAGGTCCATCAGCTCATCGGTCGAGTCACCCATCGCGGAGACCACCACCACGACCTGGTCCCCGGCCTTGCGGCTAGCCACGATCCGCTGCGCCACCCGCTTGATGCCATCCGCGTCCGCAACCGATGACCCACCATATTTCTGCACCACAAGCGCCACGGCCGCGCCAACCTCCCGGACCTAGACAACCCCCCGTACTCTATCCACCCCGCCCCAACCTGCCCAATCCCTTAACCAGCCCCCGCCCTAACCTCCGCCCGCACGGACCCCCGGCCCCCCCGAAGGGGGTGTACGTCGATTTTGCAGGTAACCAAGATCATCTTCAAGACGGGGCTGGCCATGATGCGTCTGCCTGGTTGTGCACCACGCACCAGATCAAATCGCCTGTCCGGGGGTATTCGCTCAAGCGGAGCGGAGCCCGAAGCCCCACCGCTGCCCGACCCCTGTCCCGGCGACCTCGCGTGCCCCCGGCTGTCTCGTCCCCCCTCCCCCGGGCTCTACTGCGATCGTGGATCGTTACTACCCTCATAGGGCAGGCAAGTATCCACGATAATTCGAATTCCTGGATGAGAGCCCGGATTGCGGCTTTTGTCCGGGGCCGGGGTCGTGCCGGCTCTGCTTACGCCGCGGTAATACCCCGACAGCCGACATGTTTTCCGGTCTAGTTGCCGGACGCGTAACCAGTAGAAGGCCACTACCTAGGCAAACTCGCTGGCCCTACACAACTGTCGCGCACCCAAAGGGGTCCCCAGGGGGTCTGGGGGGCGGAGCCCCCCCGAGGGAAAGAGCCCCCCGAAAATTACCCCGCGACGTCCAGGCTCGCGTGCGCGACCACCGCGTGCAGCGCGCGCAGCACGGCCCCGCCGTGGGTGCCCCAGTGGTTGAAGTACGAATACTGCCACCACCACAGGGCCTCGAGGGACCGGCCGGCCTGGTAGTGCTTGAGGCCGTGGATCAGGTCCGCGGTCACCGCCGCGATGTCGTCGGAGATCCGGAACGGCAGGCATGAGGTGTCCGCGTACGGGTCGAACACCTCGGCGTACTCGTCGACCGCGCTCAGCCGCGCGGCCAAGGCGGTGCGCAGCGCGTCCAGATCCGGGTCGGCGCCCACTTCCGGTTCCCAGTTGCCCGGCAGGATCACGTCACGGCTGGCGCCGAGCTGTGCTCCCGCGAGCAGGATTTGCGACACCTCAAGGAGCAGCATCGGCACAGTCTCGTCGCCGCCGCCGCTGGCGAGCGCCTCGACCCCGTCGATGAAGTTCTTGACGTTCACCGCGATCTGGTCCGCTATCGGCCGCCATTCGCCCCCCTGAGCCGGCGGTTCAGACATCAAGAAGTCTCCGTCCTTCGAATGCTCGCCCCAACGTCACCTCGTCGGCGTACTCCAGGTCGCCGCCCACAGGCAAACCACTTGCCGGCCTGGTCACCCGCAGTCCCATCGGCTTCATCAGCCGAGCGAGATAGGTGGCCGTCGCTTCGCCTTCGAGGTTGGGATCGGTGGCGAGTATCAGTTCTGTCACCGTTCCGTCGGCCAGCCGCGTCATCAGCTCCCTGATCCGCAGCTCCTCGGGACCGACCCCGTCGATAGGACTTATCGCGCCCCCGAGCACGTGGTACCGGCCGCGGAATTCGCGGATCTTCTCCACCGCCGCGATGTCCTTCGGCTCCTCCACGACGCAGATGACCGCCGGGTCACGCCGCGGATCGAGGCAGATCCGGCACTCCTCGGCCTCCGCCACGTTCCCGCAGGTGCGGCAGAACTGCACCCGCTCGGTGACCTCGATCAGCGCGTCCGCCAGCCGCTTGACATCAGAGGTGTCGACGGCCAGCAGGTGAAAAGCGATCCGCTGCGCACCCTTCGGGCCGACCCCGGGCAGACGCCCGAGTTCGTCGATGAGGTTCTGGATCACTCCTTCGTACACGTCAGGGTCCTAGGTCTCCTCGTCATCGCCGTCATCTGGCTCGTGCCCGCCCGCGCCGAGACCGAGACCGGACAGGTCAAGCCCGCCGGGCAGGTCGAGGCCGCCGGGCATGCCGGGCATGCCGGGCAGGCCACCGCCACCCATGGCCGCGGCGAACGGCCCCATCTGCTGCTGCTGGAGATTCTCGGCGGACCGGTAAGCGTCGCGGACGGCCGCGAGCACGAGATCGGCGATCGTCCGCGCCGTCTCCTCGGCGTCGTCCGGGTCCACCGCGGCCGGTTCAATGCTGAGGTCCATCAGCTCGCCCTGGCCGTTCACGGTGGCCTTGACCAGCCCGCCGCCCGACGTGCCGGTTACCTCGGCGTCGGCCAGCGCCTGCTGGGCGTTCATGAGTTGTTCCTGCATCTGCTGCGCAGCGGCGAATAGCTGCTGCATGTCCATCTGCGGTTCCACATCGCCCTCCTAGGAAGAGCCTACGACCAGCCTGACCCCGATGAACCGCAGCCAGCCCCAACGAAGCCAATTACCAGCGCGCTTAGCCCTCGATCTCGCCAATGACCTGCCCACCCAGCTCTCGCTGGATCAGGTCCATCCCGGTGAGTTCCGGCTCGGCCGCAGGCGCGCGGCGCGAGGGCGGGTCGTCCGGCGGCAGCTCATCTTCATCGGGCGGCATGTCCTCCGGAGGTTCGTCGTCGTACTCCGTGGCGGCCGGCGGAGCAGACGCTGGCGGCCCGGTCGCCGGCCCGCGGCCGCGAGGCGCTGGACCCGAACCCGAAGCCCCCGGAAAACCCGGCGCCGGGCCAGCGGGCGGATCCCCGCCGACCAAACCCCTGACCATCACGTTCAGGCCGAAGCGAGAACTCAGGACCCGCTTGAGGTCGGCGTCGCAGCCGCTGGTGCTGAAGCCCTTCAGGTCGCCGTCTCTGGCGAACCGCAGGGTCAGGACGCCATCTTCGACGGAAAGCACGCTCGCGTTACTGAGCAGGATCCACGCCACCCGGCGTTCTCCCTTGACCGCGTCCAGGACCGCGGCCCAGTTTTGCCTGAGCGTGTCCGCCGGGGACAGGGCGCCCGGGGTGGCTGCCGCCGGTTCCGCGGGCGGCGCAGAGGAGGTTGACGGCGCAGAGGAGGTGGACCGCGCGGGCGATGCAGGCGGCACCGTGGGCCCGGGACGCTCAGCGGACGCGGCGGACGCGGCGGACGCGGCGGACGCGGCGGACGCGGCGGGCGCGGCGGGCGCGGGGGGCGGTGGGGGCGGTGGGGACGCGGGGGACGCGGGGGACGCGGCCGGGGCGGGCCGGGTGGAGGGCTCCGGGGCACGCGGCTGACGGGAGGGAGCAACCCTGGACCGTTCGGCATCATGGTCGGGGGCGGAGTGCGGCGGGCGGGGGGATGACGGCGGGATGGGGGCCGGCGTTCCCCGCTCGAGCCGCTCGAGGCGGGCGAGCAGTGATTTCTCGTCGGTGGCGGCGGCGGGCAGCAGGACCTGCGCACACATCAGCTCGAGCAGCAGCCGGGGCGAGGTGGCGCCGCGCATCTGGTCCAGGCCCGTGCTGATGATCTCAGCCGCCCGGGTCAGCCCGGCCTGACCGAACGTGCCCGCCTGCGCGGCCATCCGTTCGGCCCGGTCCGGCGCCAGGTCCAGCAGCCCGATCTGGGCCGCGTCGGGCACCGCCGCCAGCACGATCAGGTCGCGGAACCGGTCCAGCATGTCGGCCGCGAACCGGCGCGGTTCGTGACCGCCCTCGATTACCCGGTTCACCACGCCGAACACCGCCGCGCCGTCGGACGCGGCGAACCCGTCCGCGATCTCATCGAGCAGGCTGGCGTCGGTGAAGCCGAGCAGGGCGACCGCCCGCTCGTAGCGCAGACCCGACTCATCGCTGCCGGCCAGCAGCTGGTCCAAGATGGACAGCGAGTCCCGGACCGAACCCGCTCCGGCCCGCACCACCAGGGGCAGCACGGATTCCTCCACCGCCACCCCCTCCGAGCGCAGGATGTCCTGCATCAGCTCGCGCAGCACAGACGGGGGAACCAAGCGGAACGGATAGTGGTGCGTGCGCGACCGGATGGTCGGGATGACCTTCTCCGGTTCGGTCGTGGCGAAGATGAACTTCAGGTGCGGCGGCGGCTCTTCGACCAGCTTCAGCAGCGCGTTGAAGCCCTGCTGGGTGACCATGTGCGCCTCGTCGATGATGTAGATCTTGAAGCGCCCGGAGACCGGCGTGTAGAACGCCCGCTCGCGCAGTTCCCTGGCGTCGTCGACGCCGCCGTGCGAGGCCGCGTCGATCTCGATCACGTCGATGCTGCCCGGGCCGGAAGGCGCCAGCGCCACGCAGGAATCGCAGACCCCGCAGGGTTCGGGGGTCGGGCCCTTGACGCAGTTCAGCGACCGGGCGAGGATCCGCGCGCTGGACGTCTTGCCGCACCCGCGCGGCCCGCTGAACAGGTAAGCGTGGTTGATCCGCCCGGTGCGCAGCGCCTGGGCAAGCGGGCCGGTGACGTGTTCCTGCCCCTTCACCTCGGCGAACGTCGCCGGACGGTACTTGCGGTACAGCGCTAGTCCCGACTGCGCCAGCCCGGACTGGGCCAGCCCGGACTGGGCCAGGCTCGCCGGGACGGTTCCCTCGCCTTCCGACGCGGCTGCTGCCATCAGCTCATCCTCACCGGTCATGGGGGGGACCCCCCGCACACCCGTCAGAGCCCGCGTACCCTTGCTGCCTTCCGGCCCTGGGGGGGTTGGCGGGATAACGCCGTGCGGGGGGTCGGGAGCCAGTGTAGTCAGCCGAGGGACCTGATGCTGCCGTTGCCGCCGGCCCGGCGAGCCAAGTAGCCCAGGGCGGCCCCATCCGCCGGCGGGCCACCGGCGCGCCTGCGGGTTCGGGTAAGCTCTGCGGCGGAGGATTCGCATAGTGGCCTAGTGCGCACGCTTGGAAAGCGTGTTGGGGGCAACCCCTCAAGAGTTCGAATCTCTTATCCTCCGCTCCTGTGACCAGGGAAAACGTCCGG
>JBEKKH010000372.1:0-7867 GCA_050010815.1 Streptosporangiaceae bacterium
CGACCGGCGAGGCGCTGGCCCGCAGCGGCGTGGCCAAGATCGCCTTCACCGGCTCCGCGGCCACCGCGCGCAAGGTGATGGCCGCCGCCGCGGACACCCTGACCCCGGTCATCGCCGAATGCGGCGGCAAGGACGCCCTGCTGGTGGGGGCGGACGCCGACCTGGACGCGGCCGCCGACGCCGCCGCCTGGGGCGCGATGTCCAACGCGGGCCAGACCTGCATCGGGATCGAGCGCGTCTACGTGGCCGACGCGGTGTACCACACGTTCCTGGAGCGGCTCACGCAGCGGGTGTCCGCGTTGCGGCCTGGCTCCGACTCGGAGGCCTCGTACGGGCCGATGACCCTGCCCGCGCAGGGCGAGATCGTGGCCAAGCACGTGGCCGACGCGCTGGCCCGGGGCGGCCGGATCTCGGGAGCATCGGAGTTCTCGGGGGGCGCGCCGTTCGTGCGGCCGATGGTGCTCATCGACGTGCCTGAGCACAGTGCGGCGGTGACCGAGGAGACGTTCGGCCCCACGGTGACGGTGACGCCGGTGGTGAACCTGGCCGAGGCCGTGTCGTTCGCCAACGCGGGGCGGTACGGGCTGGGGTCGGCGGTGTTTACCAAGGACCGTTCGGCCGGAATGGATGCGGCACGGTCGCTGCGCAGCGGGATGACCTCGGTCAACTCGGTGCTCGGGTTCGTGATCGTGCCCGCGCTGCCGTTCGGCGGGGTGGGCGAGTCCGGGTTCGGGCGGGTCCACGGCGCCGACGGGCTGCGGGAGTTCTCCCGGGCCAAGGCCATCACGCGGCAGCGGATGCGGCCGCTGGTGAACCTGACGTCGTTCGGCCGGACCGACCGGGATATGCGGCGTCTTGTGACTTTTGTGACGTTGCTGCACGGGCGGCTGTACCGGCCGCGGGGTTCGCGCCGGGAGCGTTAGCGCTTGGGGTTGGTGTTAGCGCTGGCGCGGGCGCGGGCCGGGCCGGGTGCCGGCGGCGCCGGGTTGGCCGGCGATGACCATGGCGTCGACGGGGTCGGCCGGGTCGACGGCAGCCAGCGGGGCGCGGCCCGCGATGAGGTCGGCGGCGCGCTCGGCGATCGCGATCGTCGGCGCGTTGGTGTTGCCCCGCGGCACCGAGGGCATCACCGACGCGTCCACCACGCGCAGGCCGGTCACGCCGCGCACCCGGAGCTCGGGGTCCACGACGCTGCTCCACCTCGACTCGCCGCCCATCGCGCAGGTGCCGACCGGGTGGTACAGGGTCGCCACGTTCGTTCGGACGTACTGGAGAAGCTCGTCGTCGGACCGGACGTGGGCGCCGGGCGCCAGCTCGCTCTTGCAGATCTCCGCCATGGGCCGGGCCGTGACGAACTCACGGGCCAGTTTCAGCCCGGCGGTCAGCGCCCGGGCGTCCCGGGGATCGGACAGGTAGCCGGGGTCGATGGCGGGCCGGTGCCTGGGGTCGTCGCTGCGCAGCCGGATCCGGCCCCGGCTGGCCACATCGATCAGGCCGACCAGCACCGACATCGCGCGCTGGGCCGGGTCGGCGAGCCCCTGGTCGCGGTAGGGGGCGGGCAGCACGTGCAGCTGCAGGTCCGGCGCGAGCAGCCCGGGCTCGGAGTGGGCGAAGCCGCCGCACTCCGCCACGTTGGACGTCAGCGGACCGCGGTGACTCAGCTGCCAGCGCAGCAGGCCGGCGTTCCCGCTCTTCTCCCACAGGCCGCGCAGCCGCGGCGTGGACCAGATCACCGGCAGCACCGGGTGATCGGACAGGTTGGCACCGACGCCGCTGCTGTCCGCCAGCACGTGGATGCCCATCTCGATCAGGTGAGCGGCCGGGCCGATTCCGGACAGCATCAGCAGCTGGGGGCTGTTGACCGCGCCCCCGGACAGGATGACCTCGGCGTTGGCCTGAGCGGTCTCGGCCACGCCGCGGTGCAGGTAGCTCACGCCGGTGGCCCGGCCGCCCTCGATCAGGACCTTGGTCACGAGGGCGCCGGTGAGCACGGTGAGGTTGGGCCGGGACACGGCCGGATGCAGGTAGGCGGTGGCGGCCGAGTACCGTCGGCCGTTCCGCTGGGTCAGCTGGTACCAGCCCACGCCGTCCTGGCGCGGTCCGTTGAAATCGTCGTTGGCCACCGCCCCCTGCTCCTGCGCCGCCGCGATGAACGCCTCGCAGGCGGCCGACTTGTAGCGGGGATCGGTGACCGCGAGCGGCCCGCCGATGCCGTGATAAGCCGACGCCCCACGCGAGTTGTCCTCGGCCCGCCGGAAGTAGGGCATCAGGTCCGCATAGCCCCAGCCGGAACAGCCGTACTCGTCCCGCCAGGTCTCGAAGTCATGACGGCTGCCGCGGATGTAGATCATCGCGTTGAGCGAGGACGAACCGCCGAGGACCTTGCCCCGCGGCCAGTAGATGGACCGCCCGGCCGCGCGGTGCTGCGGGACCGTCTGGTAGTTCCAGTCGTACGCGCTCTTGAACAGCCTGCTCAGGGCGGCGGGAGCGTGGATCTCGGCTGCGTCATCGACAGGTCCGGCTTCGAGCAGCAAGACGCTGACGCTCGAATCAGCGGACAAGCGCGCCGCCAGCACGCACCCCGCGCTTCCGGCGCCGACGATGATGTAGTCGTACACGGCTACCTCCCTTACGGATCAAGGGAACAATAACCTGCCAGACGGCCGAGTCGAGCCGAAGGGGCACAGCGGGCCGGGCGAGCCGGAGCGGCGGGGGGGCCGGAGGCGGGTTCGGGTCCGGCGGGTCCCCGAGACCGCCGGACCTGAACCCGGACGTTGTTCACCGTGCGCTGACACGCTCGCGAGGCCAGACACGCACAGTGACCACAGCTGCAACCCTCGTGCGTTCCAGCTACTGCCGATTACTCGCGTGACTACTTATTGTGTTCATACAATGCCACGATGTTTACAAAAACAGAACAACCGCAGGTCAATCCCTTGCTGTTTTTTATCGCGCGTGACACCGGGCGGCTCGCGCCGGGCGTACGCGGATTCCCTTAGGGTGGAGTCATGTCGCGAAACCGCAGCGAAAACCCCGTCGTGCTGTCCCGCATCTACACCCGTACCGGCGACGATGGCAGCACCGCCCTAGCCGACGGCAGCCGCACCGCCAAGACAGATTCACGCCTGGCCGCCTACGCCGATACCGAGGAGGCGAACTGCGCGATCGGGATGGCGGTTACGTTCGGTGAGCTAGCGCTGGACATTTCCGCGCTCCTCACCCGCGTCCAGAACGAGCTTTTCGACGTCGGCGCCGACCTGGCCAACCCGATCACCGGCACGCCGCCGCCCTACCCGCCGCTGCGGATCGACGAGGCCTACATCACCCGACTGGAGGCCGAGTGCGACTCGTACAACGCCGACCTGCCCACGCTGCGCAGCTTCCTGCTGCCCGGCGGAAGCCCCGGCACCACGCTGCTGCACATGGCCAGGACCGTCACCCGGCGAGCCGAGCGAAGCGCGTGGGCCGCGGCCGCAGAGCACGGCGGCTCGGTCAGCCCGTTGCCCGCCCGTTACCTGAACCGGCTGTCGGACCTGCTGTTCATCCTGTCCCGGGCGGCCAACACTGGACACGACGACGTGCTGTGGAAGCCGGGCGGCGAGCGCAGCTGAGGTCCGCTGGGGGCGGCTGGGGGCGGCTGGGGCCTATGCTTAGAGGACGGCGCCGAGGTGGGAGCCGGGGGGCCCGGCCTCGAGCCAGGCGAGCAGACCGGTGAGTGCCGACTCCGCCAGGGCCAGTTCCACCGTGGCCTCCGCGCTGCGCGAGCCTGAGCCAAGGTCCGAGCCTGAGCCAAGGTCCGAGCCTGAGGCTGAGCCTGGGTTCGAGTCCGCGGTTGAGCCTGGACCTGGGGCTGGGGCTGGGGCTGGACCTGCGCTCGAGCGATCTGAGCCGTCCGGGGAGCCCCCGCCGAGGCGGCACTCCACCACGATCATCCCGGGTCCCAGGCTGGCCGCCTCGACGTCGCTGGGCAGGCGGCGCGACATCACGTTCAGGTCCCGCCGGGGAAAGGTCTCCTCCGGCCGCATCGACACCCGGAACACGCTGAACCAGTAGAGCTCTTCGCTCTGGTACGACGCCAGACCGAGGCGCCAGGGGCCCCTCCCCTTGCGCAAGCCGCACTCAACCGTGCCACCACCCCGCTCGAGCAGGAACCTCCGGGCGGCAATGCCGACAGCGGCCAGAATGAGAACGACGAGAAAGGCGGCGAAGACCCAGGCAGCATCAAGCGCCAGCGCCCCGCCCACGAGCGTTAAGCCCGGCCTGCTGCCCGCAGCTGCGCCCTCGCGTACTTGGCATCGGCCGGCTCCTCAGGGCCCGGCTCCGCGTCGGCGAGCGAACTGTCAAGCTCCTGCTGGGCCGCCTCCGCGTCGACCTCCTCACCGAGCAGGGCGTGGGCGGCCAGGATCGATACCTGGTCGTTGGCGACGGACAGGAACCCGCCGCTGACCGCGGCTCGCACCGGCTCGGCATCGTCGTTGAGGATCTCGACCGTGCTGCCCTCGGCCAGCACGCCGAACACCGGCGCGCGACCGGTGAGCACACCGATATCGCCCTCGGTGGTCTTCGCGATCACCGTCCTGGCCTCGCCCGACCACAGTTCGCGGTCGGGCACCACCAACGCTACGTGCAACGTCACCGTTCCAGCTCCCTGGCCTTCTTCTCCACGTCCTCGATCCCGCCGCACATGTAGAACGCCTGCTCAGGCAGGTTGTCGTACTTGCCCTCGGTGATCGCCTTGAAGGACGAAATCGTCTCCTCGAGCGGCACGAAGACACCCTCCTGGCCGGTGAACTGCTCGGCCACGTACATCGGGTGGGACAGGAACCGCTCGAGTCGCCTGGCCCGCTGCACGGCGATCTTGTCCTCTTCGCCGAGTTCGTCGACGCCGAGGATGGCGATGATGTCCTGGAGTTCGCGGTACCGCTGCAGGATCCGCTGCACTTCGCGGGCCACGTCGTAGTGCTCCTGGCCGATGTACTTGGCGTCCAGGATCCGTGACGTGGAGTCTAGCGGGTCCACCGCCGGGTAGATCCCCTTCTCGGTGATCTCCCTGGACAGCACCGTGGTCGCGTCGAGGTGGGCGAACACCGTGTGCGGGGCCGGGTCGGTGATGTCGTCGGCGGGCACGTAGATCGCCTGCATGGAGGTGATCGAGTGGCCGCGGGTGCTCGTGATGCGTTCTTGCAGCTGGCCCATCTCGTCGGCCAGCGTCGGCTGGTAGCCCACCGCCGAGGGCATCCGGCCGAGCAGCGTGGACACCTCCGAGCCGGCCTGGGTGAACCGGAAGATGTTGTCGATGAACAGCAGCACGTCCTGCTTCTGCACGTCGCGGAAGTACTCGGCCATGGTGAGCGCGGACAGCGCCACCCGGAGCCGGGTGCCCGGCGGCTCGTCCATCTGGCCGAACACCAGCGCGGTGTCCTTGATGACGCCGGACTCGGTCATCTCAAGGAACAGGTCGTTGCCCTCGCGGGTGCGCTCCCCCACCCCGGCGAAGCAGGAGACACCGCCGAAGTTCAGGGCCACCCGGCGGATCATCTCCTGGATCAGCACGGTCTTGCCGACCCCGGCCCCGCCGAACAGGCCGATCTTCCCGCCCCGCACGTACGGGGTGAGCAGGTCGAGGACCTTGATGCCGGTCACGAACATCTCGGTCCTCGGCTCGAGCTGGTCCAGCGGCGGCGGGTCACGGTGAATCGGCCACCGTTCGGTCACGTTCAACGACGAGGTCGGCACGTCGAGCGTCTCCCCGAGCACGTTGAACACGTGTCCCTTGGTCACGTCCCCCACCGGCACGGAAATCGGCGCGCCGGTGTTGGACACCTCGGCGCCGCGCACCAGGCCGTCGGTGGGTTCCATGGAAACCGTCCGGACCAGGTCGTCGCCGAGGTGCTGCTCGACTTCCAGCGTCAGCGTCTTCGTCGTGTCGCCGAGCGTCACGTCGACGTGCAGCGCGAAATAGATCTCGGGCATCGCATCCGCCGGGAACTCTACGTCCACGACGGGGCCGGTGACCCTGGCCACGCGGCCGGTGCCCGCGGCGGTCTCGCCGGTCTCGGCTGGCCCGTCTTTAGCTGCACTGTCTGCGGTCGCGGTCATGTGTCCCTCACTCACTCCTTGCGCTCGCGCCGGCCAGCGCGTTGGAGCCGCCGACGATCTCGCTTATTTCCTGGGTAATCTCGGCCTGCCGCGCGTTGTTCGCCTCACGGGTCAGCCGCTCGATCAGGTCGCCGGCGTTGTCCGTGGCCGCCTTCATCGCGCGCCGGCGGGAGGCCAGCTCGGACGCCGCCGCCTCCAGCATCGCGTAGTAGATCCGGCTGGCCACGTACTGCGGCATCAGGGCGTCGAGGACCTCGGTCGGCCCCGGCTCGAACTCGTACTGCGGCAGCGGGCCCGCCGGAGATGGCTCTTCCGTCTCCTCGACCTGCAGGGGCAGTAGGCGGCGCACCGAGGGTCGTTGGGTCAGCATCGACACGAATTCGGTCGTGACGAGGTGGATCTCGTCCACCCGGCTCGCGCCGTCGCCGTCGCCGTCCCGGCCGGCGTTGAACGCCTCGAGCAGCACGGTGGTGATCTCCGCGGCGTCCCGGTACCGCGGCGCGGCGGAGAAGCCGCTCCACGAGTCCGCGACGTCAAGCTCGCGGAACCGGTGCCAGCTGATGCCCTTGCGGCCGGCCACGTAGATGACCGGCTCGATGCCCTGGTCCCGCAGCCGCTGCCGCAGCCGGGCCGACTCGCGCAGCACGTTGGCGTTATAGGCGCCGGCGAAACCCTGGTCGCTGGTCAGGATGAGCACCGCGGCCCGCGACGGGTTCTCCGGTTCCTCAGTGAACGGGTGGTTGATCGTGGACGAGCGGCTGATCACCGCCTCCACCGCCCGGGTGAGCTCCCGGGCGTACGGCTCGGCCGCGCGCATCTGCTGCTGCGCCCGGACGATCCGCGAGGACGCGATCAGCTCCTGAGCGCGGGTGATCTTGGCGATGGACTGAACCGAGCTGATCCGCCGCCTGACCAGGCGAAGCTGGGCTGCCATGGGTTACTACTTCTTCTCGGCGTTCTTGGTGTTCTCGGCGGGCTCGACGCGCTTGGCGATCTTTTCCTGATCCTCTTTCTCCAGGGCCTCGGCCTGCTCGTCTTCGGCGCTGAGCAGCTCACCGGAGCTGGTCTCGAACCCCTTGCGGAAGTCCTCGATCGCGTCCTTGAGCGCGGTGATGGTGTCGTCGGCCAGGTCGCGCGTTTCCCTGATGGCCGTGAGGATGCCGTCCTGCTCTCGCCGCAGGTACTCGAGGAAGTCGTGCTCGAACCGGCTGACGTCCTCGACCGGGACGTCGTCCAGGTAGCCGTTGCCGCCCGCCCACAGCGACACCACCTGGTCCTCGACCGGGTACGGCGCGTACTGTCCCTGCTTGAGCAGCTCGACCAGGCGGGCACCGCGGTCGAGCTGGGCCCGGGAGGCGGCGTCCAGGTCCGAGGCGAAGGCGGCGAACGCCTCCAGCTCGCGGAACTGCGACAGCGAGATCCGCAGGTTGCCCGCGACCTTCTTCATCGCCTTGATCTGCGCGTTGCCGCCGACCCGGGACACGGACCGGCCCACGTTGATGGCCGGCCGCACGCCCGAGTTGAACAGGTCGGCCTCGAGGTAGATCTGACCGTCGGTGATGGAGATGACGTTCGTCGGGATGTAGGCGGAAATGTCGTTCGCCTTGGTCTCGACGATCGGCAGCCCGGTCATCGAGCCCCCGCCAAGCTCGTCGGACAGCTTGGCGCACCGCTCGAGCAGCCGGGAGTGCAGGTAGAAGACGTCGCCCGGGTACGCCTCGCGCCCCGGCGGCCGGCGCAGCAGCAACGACACCGCACGGTAGGCCTC
>JBEKKH010000373.1:0-7848 GCA_050010815.1 Streptosporangiaceae bacterium
CCCGGAACGCTGCTGGTCGCGGCGACCACGCAGACCGCGGCCCTGTTCGGCCTGCATCCGGGCAGCCACCTGACGGTGGTCAGCTCGAGCGGTCCGCTCAAGCTGATCGTCACCGCGATCGTGCGCCAGCGCGGCCCCGGCTCGACGTTCTGGACCCAGGAGACCACCGTGGGCGTCCCCGGCCTGAACTATCCGCCCAGGGGCGGCATACCGTACTGGGTCGCCGGGGTCTTCGCCGATCCCGGCCAGTTCACCGCCATGCAGGTGATGTTCAGCGGACCCGGCATGGAGCTGTCCTGGGAGTTCCCGCTCAGCGTCGGCGGTGTCGGCGCGGATCAGGTCCAGTCGCTGTACGATCGCCTCAACCAGGCCACGGCGGGTGCGGCCCCGCTGACCGGGTCGCTGACGCAGGGAGCGAGCATCGTGGCGGTGACCACGCCGCTGCTGCCGAGCCTGGCGGCCTTCCTCGGGACCCAGGCGGCCATCCAGACCGTGCTGCTGCTGCTGTTCGTCAGCATGATCGTGACCGGCGCGGCGGTGATCCTGCTCGCGGCGCGGATGATCGTCCTGCGGCGGGCGGCCGAGCTGACCCTGCTGCGGGCCCGGGGCGGGTCGCTGCGCCAGGTCGCGGCGCTGATGGCGCGGGCGGCGGTGATCGCGGTGGTGCCCGCCGCGCTGATCGGTGCCGGGCTGGCCGTGCTGCTGATTCCCGGTGATCCCGCGGCGTCGTCGCTGGGCTGGTCGCTGGCCGCCGTGACGGTGCTGGCCGCGCTGGCCGGGCCGCCGCTGATCGCGGTGTGGCAGCACCGCCGGCCCGCGCCGGCCGCCAACCCGGCCCGGATCACCGGCACCGAGGCGGGCCGGCCCCGGATCGCCTGGCGCCGCCCGGTGGCCGAGGTCACGGCGTGCGCCGCCGCGGTGGCGGCCCTGCTCGTCCTGCACGACCAGGGGCTGCCGGCCGCGGGCGCGACCAACCTGTTCCTCGCGGCCACGCCTGTGCTGCTGGCCATCCCGGTCGTCCTGGTCATGCTGCGGCTGTATCCGCTGGTCATGCGCGGCCTGCTGAGGGCCTCGGCGCGCAGCGCGGGGGCCACCGGCTTCGTCGCGCTGTCCCGGGCGGCCCGGTCCTCGCTGACCGGTGTGCTGCCCGCGTTCGGCCTGGTCCTGGCGTTGTCCCTGGCCACCTTCGCCGGGATGGTCAACGGCGGCATCGGCCGCGGCGAGACGGCCGCGTCCTGGCAGGACACCGGGGCCGACGCGGCCATCAGGCCGGGCCCCGCCTCCGGTCCGGTCACCTCGGCCGCGGTCCAGGCCATCGCCGGCGTCCGCGGCGTGCAGGCGGTCGCCGCGGTCTGGAACACGAACTGGGTCACGCCCGGCGGCCAGCCGGTCCAGGTGTCCGCCGTCGAACCGGGCAGCTACGCCGCGGTGGTCGCGGGCACCCCGTTCCCGGCCTTCCCCGCGGCCCGGCTCGAGGCCGCGCCGGGCGCCGGGCCCGGGTCGGGCGGGTCCGGGTCGGGCGGGTCCGGGTCGGGCGGGTCCGGGTCGGGCGGGTTCGGGACCACGGGCCCGGTGATTCCCGTCATCGCCTCCCCGCAGGCGGTTAGCCTGATGGGCACCGGGACGACCCAGCTGAGCTCGCTGTACGCGATGGGCCCGGTCGATGTGCGGGTGGTCGGCGAGGTGAGCAGCACGTCCGCGCAGACCACGGGCGGAGCGTGGGTGGTCATGCCGCTGCAGGCACTGCCCGGGCCCAGCGGCCAGCCCGCGCCCAACCTGATCCTGGTCACCGGGTCCGCGATCGACGATGCCCAGCTGTCCGCGGTCGCGAACAGGGTGCTTCCCGGCGATGACCTCACCCTCCGCACCGGCGAGCTAGCCGCGCTGGTCAGCTCGCCCCTGCAGCACGGCGCGCTGCTCATCATCGTGCTCACGATCGCCGCGGCCGGCGCGTTCGGCCTGTTCATCGTGGTCCTCGGCCTGGCCCTGGGGTCAGCCGAACGCGAGCTGACCCTGGCCCGGCTGACCGTCATGGGCCACGAGCGGGCCACCCGGCTGGTGCTGGCCGAGGCCATGCCCGCCGTGCTGGCCGCGGTGCTGGCCGGCGGCGTCTGCGCGGTGGTGCTGCCGCACCTGATCGGCTCCTCCATCGACCTGTCCGCGTTCACCGGCACCGGCGCCCCGGTCGAGTTCGCTCCCGACCTGATCACCCTCGGCCTGCCCGCCGCCGTCACCTGCGTGCTCGCGGTGGTCATCCTGGCCGCCGACGCCCGGGCGCTGGGCCGCCGGGGTGCCACCGGGCTGCTGCGGGCGAACTAAAAAGCAAGGAGGCACCGCCATGGCGACGATCGCGGACCCGGGCGCGGAGACGGGCGCGGACGTGCGGGTGCCGACCGCGGAAGTGGCATGAGCAGAAGACACCGATGAGGCGGGTACCGGGGCTGAGCCGGATCGTGGGCGCCGCGACCGGCAGTACGCTCGCGCTGGCCCTGCTGGTCTGCGGCTGCGTGTTCGCCGCCATGGCCGGCCCCGCGGTCAGTCAGCACACGCAGTCCCAGGCCCTGGGCCAGACCCTGGCCAAGCTCAGCGACCTTACCAAGTCGGTCCAGGCCAGCTCGAACTGGGCCGATTTCATCGGCCGGCAGGCCGCGCTGGGCGGACCGTCGCAGCACCTGACCCCCGGCGAGCTCGTCACATCCACCCGCGAGCTCGCCCGCGGCTTCGCGGCGCTCCCGCTGCCGCTTGGCGCGGGCCAGTGGGCTGGCGTGACCACCAGGCTGCTGGACGCCTCGGGGGTAGGACCCCGCGCGCAGGCCGGGGGGAAGCCGGAGCTCGAGGTGGTCTATCGCGAGCCGCTGACCAGCAACGCGCAGGTCGTGACGGGCAGCTACGCGAGTAACACGGCGCCGGCCGGGATGCTGGCGGTGGCGGTCACCACGCAGATCGCCGCGCGGTTCGGGCTGCACCCGGGGAGCCGCTTGTCGGTGACGAGCGTGCTCGGCACGGTCCGCCTGTTCGTCACCGCAATCCTGGCCGAACGCGCCCCCGGCTCGACCTTCTGGACGCAGGACGCCATCGCGGGCACGCCCGCGCTCAACGCCCGGGACTCGCCGCACCCCTACTGGGTCGGCGGCGTCTTCGCCGACCCGGATCAGTTCGGCCCGATGCAGAACGCGTTCAACGGCCCCGGCATGGAAATGAACTGGGAATTCCCGCTCAGCGTCGGCGGCGTTAACGCCAGCCAGGCGCAGGGACTGCAGAATGCCCTGAACCGCGCGATCAACGGGACGCCTGCGCTGACCGGTGCGCTTACGCCCAGCGCCATCGCGCTGACGGTCACCGCTCCGCTGATCTCTGACCTGTCGGCGTTCCTGGCCACCCAGGCGGCCACCGAAACGGTGTTGCTGCTGCTGTTCGTCAGCCTGGTCGTGGTCGGCGCGACGGTGATCTTGCTGGCGGCCCGGCTGATCGTCGCGCGACGTGACGGCGAGCTCGGCCTGCTGCGGGCCCGGGGCGGGTCGCAGCGGCAGGTCGCCGTGGTAATGGCGCGGGCGGCGGCGGTTACGACCGTCCCGGCCGCGCTGATCGGCGCGGGCCTGGCCATCGCCGTGACCCCGGGCGACGCCGCGTCGTCGGCGATCGGCTGGTCGCTGGCCGGGATCACGCTTGCGGCCGCGCTGGCCGGACCGCCGCTGATCGGGGCGTGGGAGCACCGCAGGCCCGCCCCGGCCAGTAACCGGGCCCGGATCACCAGCGCCGAGACGGGCCGTGCGGCCGAAACGTGGCGCCGTCCGGTGGCTGAGGTCACGGCGTGCGCCGCCGCGGCGGCCGGCCTAGTGGTGCTACGCCACCATGGTCTGGCCGCGGGCAGCGGGATCGACCTGTACCTCGCCGTCACGCCGGTGCTGGTGACCATCCCGGTCGTCCTGGTCATGCTGCGGGTGTACCCGCTGGCTGTCCACGGCCTGCTCGCCGCCTCGGCCCGCGGCGCCGGCGCCGGCGGCTTCGTCGCTCTGTCCCGGGCGGCCCAGTCCTCGCTGGCCGGGGTGCTGCCCGCGTTCGCGCTCGTGCTCGCGCTCAGCCTGGCCACCTTCGCCGGGATGGTCAACGACGGCATCAACCGCGGCGAGGTCGCGGCGTCCTGGCAAACCACCGGGGCGGATGTGGTGATCAACGCCGGTCCCTCGTCACCTCCGGTCCTTTCGGCCGCGGTACGGGCCATCGCGGCGGTCCGCGGGGTACGGCGGGTGACCGCGGTCTGGACCACCAGGTGGGTGACGCCGGGCGGCCAGCCGGTGACGGTGGCCGCCGTGGATCCGGCCAGCTACGCGGCGGTGGTAGCCGGCACCCCGTATCCGGCCTTCGCGGCGGGCAAGATCGGCGCCGCGGGCGGCGCGGTCGCCGCCGACGGCACGGTGCCGGTGCTCGCCTCACCGTCCGCCGCCGCCGTCCTGCGCCCGGGGGCAACCCAGCTGACCTCGATGGACCCGATGGGACCGGTCAAGGTGCAGGTCGCGGGCACCCTGAGCGGCACGCCGGCCCAACCCGGCGGGGGCGCCTTCGTGGTCATGCCGCTGGAGACCCTGCCGGGCCCGAGCGGCCAGCCAGCGCCCGACATGATCCTGGTCACCGGCTCCTCGATCGACGACGCCCGGCTGACCGCCGTGGCCAGCAAGGTGATCCCCGGCAACGACACCGTCTTCCGCACCGAGGTCCTCGCCTCGCTGGCCAGCTCGCCACTGCAGCACGGCGCCGCGCTCGTGGTGGTGCTCACCATCGCTACCGCCGCCGGGTTCGGCTTGTTCATCGTGATCCTCGGCCTGGCGATAGGGTCCGCCGAGCGCGAGCTGACCGTGGCCCGGCTGACCGTGATGGGGTACGAACGGCCGGTCAAGCTCGCCCTGGCCACGCTGGTCGCGCAGACCAGGACGCTAAGCCGTCGCGGCGTCACTGGCCTGCTCCGGGCACACTAGTAGGCAAGGAAGGGACACACATGGCCACCAGCATCGCGGACCTGGGCGCGGAAGCGGCGCGCCGCCACCGCGACTTCGGGGCAGGCTCGCTGATCGTGTGCGACCGGCTGGTCCGGATCTACATCGCGGCCGGGATCGAGGTCCAGGCGCTACAGGGCCTGGACCTGCTGGTCGCCGAGGGCGAGCTGGTCGCGCTGGTGGGCGCCTCGGGCAGCGGCAAGTCGACCCTGATGAACATCCTGGCCGGGCTGGACACGCCCACGGCGGGCTCGGTGCGGGTGGCGGACCATGATCTCGCGGCGATGAACGCCCGGCAGCGGCTGGCCTACCGGCGGCAGGTGGTGGGTTTCATCTGGCAGCAGACCTCGCGCAACCTGCTGCCTTACCTGACCGCGCGGCAGAACGTCGAGCTGCCGATGCGGCTGGCCGGCCGCCGCCTGAGGGACCGCCGGACGCGTTCGGCCGAATTGCTCGGCTTGCTGGGCCTACAGGACTGCCTGGACCGCAGGCCGGACCAGCTCTCCGGCGGCGAGCAGCAGCGGGCCGCGATCGCGGTGGCCCTGGTCAACGAGCCGAAGGTGCTGCTCGCCGACGAGCCCACCGGCGAGCTGGACACGGCCACCGCGACCGAGGTGTTCGGCGCGCTGCAGACGGCCAACTCCGAACTCGGCGTGACCGTGCTGATCGTCACGCACGACCCGGCGGTGTCGTCGGTGGTGCGCCGGGTCGTCGCGATCAGGGACGGCCGGACCAGCACGGAAACCCACCGGCAGGCGAGAGCGGGCGACGACGGCGAGCTGGCGCAGCACGCGGTGGAGTACGCGGTGCTCGACCGGGCCGGCCGGCTGCAGCTGCCGAAGGAGATGACCGAACCCCTCGGCATGCGCGAGCTGGTCCGGCTGGAAGCCGAACCCGACCATATCGGCGTCTGGCCCGACCAGCGGGACTCCTCGTGATGCCGGCCCAGAGCACGCCGGCCCAGAGCACGGGGGCGCAGAGCACGGTGGCCGTCACCGAGGTCACCCGCACCTTCGGCCGCGGCCGGGCCTCCACCCAGGCCCTGCGCGGCGTGTCCTTCACCGTGGCGCCCGGCCAGCTGGTCGCCCTGCGGGGCCGGTCCGGGTCGGGGAAGACCACGCTGCTCAACATCGTCGGCGGCCTGGACCGGCCGGACAGCGGCCGCGTCCAGGTCGCCGAGCACGACGTGACCGCGATGTCGGACGCCGAGCGGCTCCAACTGCGGCGCACCTCGGTGGCGTTTATCTTCCAGTCGTTCGGCCTGATCCCGATCCTGTCCGCGGCGGAGAACGTCGGCATCCCGCTGCGGATCGCCGGGCGGCCCGCCCGGGAGCGGGAGGAACGGGTCGCTCTGATGCTGGACATCGTCGGCCTCGGCGACCATGCCAAGCAGCGGCCGGGCGAGCTGTCCGGCGGCCAGCAGCAGCGGGTCGCGATCGCCCGGGCGCTGGCCGGGAGCCCGGAGGTGCTGCTCGCGGACGAGCCCACCGGCCAGCTCGACTCCGAGACGGCCAAGCAGATCATGCGGTTGCTGCGCACCGTGGTGCAGTCCGAGGGCGTGACGGCCCTGGTCTCCACCCACGACCCGAACCTGCTCAGCATCGCCGATTCCGTCCTGGACCTAGAAGACGGGAAAATCAAAACTCCCTGACTCCGAACGGCCTGTGGTGCGTGCGCCGTGGATCCGCTGCGTGCGCCCCGGTCGCCCACTGGTCTTGCTGGTGGCGCGGTGGCTGCTGGGTGGGGGGTGCGGGATTGTCCGTAATCAGGATAATTTGCCTGATTCGCCGTGGTGGCCCTCTGCTCCGATGATCGAGGTGTCACAGCTAGATCATTTCCGGGATAAGGACCACTGCCGTCAGTCTCGCATGCCGCCGTCGTTCGTCTGCCGGTTTTCCTGTGCCATCTGCCCCTTCTCGCCGGTAGTGTCTATCCACCGGATACCTCCGGACGGGACGGCTTCTTCTTGAGCTGAAGAAAGGCCAAGGGTTTCGTGAGCTTCTATGGTCGGGAGCAGATCCTGGCGCAAGTCAGCGACCTTATCACCGTGCATAACTATAACCGCGGTTCAACACATTCGATCAAGCCACTATTGATAGTTGAAGGTTGCGGTGGCTCCGGCCGTTCGGAGCTGATCGCGGAAATCGCCAGGCTCTGGGCCGGAAAGGCGCCGACCGCGAAGGTCAATGCTCTCGCCTACAAGCCTGCCCCGGGCCAGAAGTCCGTCCCGACCGCGGTCACGGTCCTGCTCGGCGCCACCATGCGCCAGTTCACCGACAGCGTCCCCGGTTACAAGGTCACCTGGGGCCGCATGTCGTTGATGCTGCTCGCGATGGCCACGCCGGTCTCCCCGACCGCGCCCGACGGCGGCGAGCAGGAGATGCGCAGCCGGCTCGTCGCCGCGTCCCGGGACCAGAGGGTACTGGAGCGCCTGTTCGGCTGGCTGATGAACCTGTCGCTCAGCATCCCGGTGACCGCAGGACCGGTGACGGTAGACGTGGGCACGCTCGCCACGTCGGTGGCAACGCAGGTTGGCAAGGGCCTGAGCCGGTCCACCCGGCACCCGGAAGAGCGCTGGCAGCCGGCCCTGGCCTGGTTCGCGCCCCCGGGGGAGGAAAAGAACACCGGCGCGGCCCTCCGCGAGCTCATCCGGTTCAGTCACATCACGGCCGAGAAGGCCTCCGCGCAGCGCCTGCAGGCCGACAGCCTGCTGACGAACGCCTTCCTCTCCGACCTGGCCGACAGCGCCGCCCACCTGCATGGCCGGCGGCCGAACAACTGGGTGCTGCTGCTGGACAACGCGGACTGCCCGGCAGGTGAGGACCTGCTGGCGGCCATCGTCAGGGCGCGGCGCGAG
>JBEKKH010000374.1:0-11370 GCA_050010815.1 Streptosporangiaceae bacterium
AGGCTCGGGGACTGCGCGAGCCGCTGGGCGATCCGCGCCCTGATGTCGGCCCGCTGCTCGGCAGTCAGCGCCCGGCGGCCGCTGACCGAGTCGCGGACGCCGAGGACCGACCCGACTTCGACCGCGACATCGGTGGCCGCGGTGACGCCGGCCAGCTCGACGAAGTGGACGACCGGCTGCGCCGCGTCCCGGGCGAGCGTGTGCGCCAGCCGCGTCTTGCCCAGCCCCCCGGCGCCGATGATGGACACCACCCGGCCGCTGGCCATCAGGGCCCGCAGCCGCGCCAGGTCGACGTCCCGGCCGATCAGCTCGGTCGCCTCGTAGCGCACCCCCCGGCGGACCGGGCGGTCGAGCGCCATCAGGCTGCGGTGCGTGCCCTGCAGCAGCTCGCCGGGATCCGCGCCGAGCCGCTCGCGCAGGTCCCGGCGGTACCGCTCGAAACGCTCGAGCGCCACCGCCGGGCCGCTCACGGCGGCCTCGCTGCGCAGCAGGTCCGCGAGCAGCGGCTCGTCGTGCGGCCACTGCGCATGCGCCGCCGCGAGCACCGGCAGCGCGCCCGCGTGCGCACCCGCCCGGCTGGACGCCCGGGCCAGGATCACCCGCGCCGCGGCCTCGTCCGCGGCGGCGGCCCGCCGGACCTCCGCCAGCGGGCCGTCGTCCCCGTCGTCGGCCCCGGACAGGCCGGCCGTCAGCGCCAGGGCCTCGCGCGCCAGCCCTTCGGCGGCGGGCGCGTCCCGGTCGAGCACGGACGAGGCGGCGCGCACGAGCTCCGCGAGCCTGGCGCTGTCGACCTCGCCCGGCGCGGCCCCCAGCCGGTAGCCGGCACCATCGCGGACGATCGCGTCGGCACCGCACGCGTTCCTGGCCCGTGACACCAGCACCTGCAGGCTCTTCAGGCCGTTACTCGGCGCGTCGTCTCCCCAGACGAGCTCGATCAGCTCTTCGGGCCGCACCGGGCGGCAGTCGCGCGCCGCGAGAGCAGCCAGCAGCGCCTGCGGGCGATCGCCCGCCACCGGTCTCCCCCGCCAGCGCACATCCGCAAGCAGGGTCAGGGCGATGCTCACCCGCTCAGTCTAGAAGCGCCCCCGATTGTCGGGTCGCCTAGGCGTCGGCCTGGTCCAGGGCAACGACAAGATTGCGGCCGGCCTGCAATGCGTTCGGCAGGATGGTCTCGGCCGTGCCGGGCTGACCGAAGGTGGCGGCCACGATCAGGGTTTTGCGTCCGCCCGCCTGGTGCCAGGCCGCAATGAGAACGCATCCGCCGGCGGCCTGCGTGCTGCCGGTCTTGAGGCCGGTGATCCCGTCCTGGCCCAGCAGCGTGTTGTAGTTGCGGACCACGCCGGCCACCGGAACGACCGCCGTGGGCAAGCCACGAGATCTGGCATCGGCGGGGCATTCGCTCCAGGCCGCTCGCCCGCCCAGCGGGCCTTCGGCCAAGCAGGAGTCGCCGTGCTGGCGTTCCTGCTGGTGTTCGGTCTGGTGGGAGGATGGATCCTGGCCGGCCGTATGCTCGCCCCCCTGACTCGCGTCACGGACGCCACCCGCATGGCCGCGGACGGGTCGCTCTCCCACCGAATCCGGCTACCGGGGCGCAGCGATGAGTTCCGCGAGCTCGCCGACGTCTTCGACACCATGCTCGCGCAGCTGGAGGCGCACGTCGCCGAACAGCAGCGGTTCGCGGCCAACGCCTCCCACGAACTGCGCACTCCGCTGGCGATCACGCAGGCACTTCTCGACGTGGCCCGCAACGATCCGAACCGCGACAGCGGCGAGCTCGACGAACGCCTCCGCGCCGTCAACGCCCGAGCGCTCGATCTCACTGAGGCATTGCTCCTGCTCAGCCGCACCGGCCAGCGGTCCTTCAGCCGAGAACACGTCGACCTGTCTCTGATCGCCGAAGAAGCCACAGAAACGATCCTCCCCCTCGCAGAAGAACGCGGCATCACCGTCCAGACCTTCGGGGACATCACCCCCAACACCCCCACCATCGGCTCACCCGCTCTCTTGCTGCAGCTGACCACGAACCTCCTGCACAACGCCATCGTCCACAACCTCCCCGAACACGGCACGGTGCAGGTCAACACCGTCATCGGCCCCGAGTCCGTCATGCTCACGGTCGAGAACACCGGCAAGAAGCTCGCTTCGCAGCTGGTCCCGACACTCACCGAACCGTTCCAGCGCGGCGCCGAACGCATCCGCGGTGACCATGCCGGTGTCGGCCTCGGCCTGGCCATCGTCAAGAGCATCACCCAGGCCCACGACGGAACCCTCACCCTCGCCCCCCGGGCCGCTGGGGGGCTCTGCGTCACGGTGCAACTACCCGTCGCGCCACCGCGCACTGCCCGATGACGATCAGCGGAATTGCCGAGTGGCGGGCGGCGACAACGACGCGTGGTGCCACCAATCGTTCTTGTGTGTCACGAACTCCCTGATGCCTGGTTGTGCACCACCCAGCAGGTCAATCGCCTGTCCCGGGGAAGCCGGGCGGTGGCTGGACCAGGCCCACCTGGCCCGCCCAACCCCACTGCCCTCGCGCGCCCCAGCTGTCTCAATCGCCCGGTCCCTGCCCGGGTCCTGCTGGGATCGTGGATCGTTACTACCCTCATAGGGCAGGTAGGTATCCGCAATAATTCGAATTCCTGGACGAGAGTCAGAATTGCTGTTTTGTCCGGCGGGCGGGGCCGGGGCTGCTCACGCCGCGGCGATAACCCCGGTGGCCGGCCTGGTTCCGATCTGGTTGCCGGAAGCGCAACCAGCTCCAAAGCCACTACCAGCGCGAACTCGCTGGGCACCCGCTTTACGCGCTGGCGACATACGAATTGCGTGATTACCGCCGCGAGCTGGAACAAGCCATTGCGTTCTTCGACCGGCAGACTCCCGTCCCGCCTGCCTGTACCCAGCTCCGAGCCAGGCTCGATGCGGTGCTAGCCGAACAAGACGAGCGCGCGAGGCTGGCCCGACGAGTGTGGGCAGCCGGGGTTTACCCGTGCTCGTGCGTGCAGCCTCCGCCGGACAGCCTTCCCCAGCTCCCGCGCCGTCCCGTAACCACTCCAGCCCAGCTTGCCAGGATCGGTCAGCTAAGCGACCAGTGGTCCTTCTTGTGGGATAAGCGGCGGTCGCTGTGGATCGCCGCCGAGGACTGCCCTGATGGCGAGCACCTCGAAGAGGCCGATCTGGACGTCCTGTTGTCCCGGCTGCCAGCGGTCGTCGCGGACCGCCCCTAGTCCGGTTCACCGGCCTCTGCCTGGTTCCCGGCGATCTTCCGTTTGCTCTGCTGAGCACGGGCCCGGCCGCCTGCGAAGTCTGCCGTCGGGCGGCATTCGGGTCTAACCTGACTCTTAGGAGGCCGGGTCGAAATGCTGCACGTGACTCTGCTAGGGGAGCAGGCCATTACCGACGAGCGGACCGGCAGCGCCCGGATGCGCTCGTCGCGGACGGTTGCGCTGGTCGCCTTTCTGGCCCTCCATGCCGGGTCACCCCAGCCGCGACAGCGCATCGCTGGATTGTTCTGGCCGGATTCGACGGATGCACAGGCGCTGACCAACCTGCGCCGCGAGCTGCACAACCTGCGTCAGATCCTGGGGGACCAGCCTGTTCTCCTGGTGACGCCCAGGGATTTGTGCTGGCGCGACAGGGAGGCGAGCTCCTGCCGGGCATGTACGACGACTGGCTGCTCGACGCCAGAGCGGAGCTTGAGCGCCAGTGCGTGAACTTGTGCGATCTTCTTGGTGAGACGCGCGCGTCCAGGGGTGACCTGACCGGAGCAGCCGATGCCGCCCGCCGCCGCATTCAGCTGCAACCGCTGGAGGAGGTCGGCTACCGCACCTTGATGCTGTTGCAGGCCGACCTGGGCGACCGGGCCGGCGCGGTCAGCACCTACCACCACTGCGCTTCGGTCCTGGAGCGTGAGCTCAGCGTCGTGCCGGGCCCGGCGACGCGGCAGGTGCTCGAGCGCCTGATGGCCCACGTGGATCCAGCCGGGACGGAGCCTCCGGCGACTGGGCCTGCGGGGGGCCGTTCCGGGTTCGCGGCGGCCCGGCTCGTCGGCCGGTCGGCCGAGCTCGGCCTGCTCCAGGAGCTGTGGCGGGCCGCCGCAGCGGGCCGCCCCGGTTTCGCGATGGTCTATGGCGGCGCTGGTGTCGGCAAGACCCGCCTGGTGGCCGAGGTAGCCGACCTGGCGCGGCTGCAGGGCGCAGTGGTGGCCAGTGCTCAGTGCTTCGGAACATCGGGTCGGCTGGCGCTGGCACCGGTCGCCGACTGGGTGCGAAACCCGGCCGTCCAGTCAGCGACGGCGACGCTGGATCCGGCCTGGCGCGCCGAGGTCGACAGGCTGGTGCCGTCCGGCGGCCGCGGGCAGCGCGGGGCCGGATCCAGGGCCATGGCCGACGCCTGGCAGCGCCATCGCTTCTTCGAGGGCCTCGCGCGGGCGCTGCTGGCCGTCGGCCGGCCGATGCTGCTGGTTCTGGACAATATGCAATGGTGCGACCAGGAAACCCTGGCCTTCCTCACATTCTGCCTGGGACTGTCGGCCCGCGCTCAGATACTCGTAGCCGGGACGCTGCGCGACGACAACCTTGATGACGCCGAACTCGCGAGCTGGACCGTCAGGATGCGCGCCACCGGATTGCTCACCGAGCTTTCCCTCAGCCCGCTCGAGGTCGCCGATACCGCACGTCTGGCCGCGGCGATCTGCGGGCGGCCGCTCCCGGAGGCCGACACGAGCCTGCTCCAGGCCACGACAGGGGCTTCCCCTTGTACGTCATCGAGGCCGTCCGCAGCAGTGTCGATCTCGGCAGCCCCGCCCTGCCGGCCGGTGACCTCACCGCGGTGCTGCGCGACCGTCTGGAGCAGGCGACCGCAGCGGCCCGGGAGGTGGCCGGCCTCGCGGCGGCGGTGGGGACGAACTTCACCCTCGATCTGCTCACCGAGGCGAGCGACCTCGACGCCGACACCGTGGTAGGGGCCGTCGACGAGCTGTGGCGACGCAGGATCATGCATGAGTTCCGTGACGGCTACGACTTCTCCCACGACCTGCTGCGCGAAACTGCATACGTGCAGGTCAGTCCCCCGAAGCGCTGGCTGCTGCACCGGCGTATCGCCCAAGCTCTCGAGCTGCTCCACGCCGACAGCATGGACATGGTCTCGGCTCAGCTCGCCGAGCAGTATGCCCGCAGCGGACGGCCCGGGCGAGCGGTCGCCCATTACCGGCGCGCCGCCGATGTCGCAGCCAGCAGGTTCGCCCATGCTGAGGCCATCCGGCTGCACAGGGAGGCGCTGTCGATCGTCCGCGGCCTGCCCGAGGGGAAAGACAGGGACAGCCAAGAGCTCGCGATCCTGGAAGCCATGGCGGCGCCGCTCACCGCCAGATCCGGCTACTCATCCCCGGAGCTCCAGCAGACGCTCGAACGCTCGATCGACCTGGCGGAATCGCTTGGGCACCCGGGCTCGAAGCTCACCAGCCTGGTCGCGCTGGGTGCGTCGCGGTTCGTCCAGGGACGTACGGCCGACGGGTACCAGATGGCGAGCCGCGCGCTGACGGTAGTCGACCCGGAATCTGAGCTGAGCGGCCCGGCTCATTTCATGGCCGGCGGGGCGGCCATCAGCCTGGGCAGGCCGGCGGACGGACTGCGCCATCTAGAGCTCGCCACCCATCTGGCGAGCGGTGCGCTCTTGCTGAGCATCGGCACCCGGCCCGACGTCCACGGCACGGCCTGGGCCGCTCACGCCCACTGGCTCCTGGGTCACGACGCCGACGCCCTGTCCAGCTGCCACGACGCCATCAAGCTCGCCCGCAGGATCGACCACCCGTACAGCCTGGCCGTGGCCCTGGCCTACGGCGCCATCACCCACCAGGTGCGCCAGGACATCTCCGAGCTGAAGGACACCGTCAGCGAGCTGCGCGAGCTGTGCGAACGGTACGGCTTCGCCTGCTACCGCGACTGGGTAATGGTCCTCGAGGGCTGGTCTCGCATGGATGAGCCGGGCATCGGCCTGGCCAGAGGGGGCATCAGCAACCTGAGGTCGGCCGGGTCGTTCGCCCGGATGCCATACTGGCTGTCGCTGCTCGCGGACATGCTGGCCCGGAACAACCGGCCCGCGGCCGCACGGGCCACCCTCGACGCCGCCCTGGCCGCCGGACAGGCCCGTGACGACCTGTGGTGGCTGCCCGAGGTGATGCGGATGCGGGCGGCCTACGACCACGGGGAGGCCGCTCGCTCGCGCCTGCGCTCCGCCGCGCAGCTGGCGGCGGCCCACGGCAGTGTGACGCTGCTGCGGCGCTGCGAGCGTGACCTCGCCGAGCACGGCGTTGACGGCTCGGCGGCCGGCGTTCTCACGACGGCCTGACGCGAACGCGCGTCCGGCGAACGCTGCGCGAACGCCGCGGATCCTAATGTCGGTATGCCCAGATCATCGAGGGGCCGTACCGAAGGGGACCGACATGACCACAGCATCAGCGGAAAACGCCACCACGCCGTACAAAGAGCTGGCCGCCGCCCTGCGCGGTGACCTGATCACGCCGGGCTATCTCGGGTACGACGAAGCGCGGGCCGTCTACAACGCCATGATCGACAAGCACCCGGCCGCGGTCGCGCGCTGCCGGGATGTCGCTGACGTCATCGCCTGCGTGCGTTTCGGCCGCGAGCATGGGGTCGAGCTCGCCGTCCGGGGCGGTGGTCACAACGCGGCCGGGCTGGGAGTCTGGGATGATGCCCTGGTCATCGACCTGTCGCTGCTACGAAGCACCACGGTCAGCCCGGAGAATCACACCGTCCGCGCCGACGCCGGCTGCACCTGGGGAGACGTCGACCATGCCACCGTCGCGTTCGGCATGGCCACCCCCTCCGGTTTCCTTGCCTCCACCGGCGTGGCCGGCCTGACCCTCGGCGGCGGCATCGGCTACCTGACCCGCCGCTTCGGCCTCACCGTCGACAACCTCCTGTCCGCGGACGTCGTGCTGGCCGACGGCACGTTCGTGACAGCCAGCGAGAACTCGCACAGCGACCTGTTCTGGGCGCTGCGCGGCGGCGGCGGGAACTTCGGCATCGTCACCTCGTTCACGTTCCGCTGCCACGACATCGGCGATCACGGCACGATCATCGGCGGCCCGGTGCTCTACGACATCGCTGACACCGCCGAGGTGATGCGCTGGTACCGGGAGCTCGTTCCGTCGCTGCCCGAAGAGCTGAGCGGCTGGATCGCGCTGCTAACCATCCCCCCTGCTCCGCCGTTCCCCGAGACGCTGTGGGGCCGCAAGGCATGCGGCATCGTCTGGTGTTACACCGGGTCGCACGACCGGGCCGACGAGGTGCTCGACCCGGTCAGGACGTTCGGCTCGCCGCTGCTTGTGGGCCTGCATGCCATGCCGTTCAGCGTGCTGCAGAGCGCGTTCGACGGCTTGTACCCGGCCGGGCTGCAATGGTACTGGCGGGCGGACTTCTTCAACGAGATCTCCGATGCCGCGATCGACGTGCACCTGAAGTTCGGCGGGCTGCTGCCGACCGGTCATTCCACCATGCACCTGTACCCGATCGACGGTGCCGCGAGCAGGGTGCCCGCCGACGCGACCGCCTTCGCTTACCGAGACGGCGGCTGGGCGGGCGTCATCGTCGGCGTCGACCCCGACCCCGCCAAGGCCGGCCTCATCTCGCAGTGGGCCAGGGATTACTGGCAGGAACTGCACCCGACCTCAGCCGGGGGCGCCTACGTCAACTTCCTGATGGACGAAGGCCAGGACCGGGTCAAAGCGTCCTACCGCGGGAACTACAGCCGGCTCGCCCAGGTCAAGGACCGCTACGATCCGGACAACACCTTCCACGTCAACCAGAACATCCGGCCCGCCAGCGGGCGCAACCCGTGAGCCGGAAGAAGCCGCCGCTACCCTGGCCCGGTCGGGGACTGCAATCTGGTTGCAAGGCATCGTGCCGACGATGGTCGCGGACCAGGACCATCAAGGAGGCCCGTCATGTCATCCGCGCCAGCGATCGATAAGTTCCTGAACGCCATCCGGACTGCCACCATCCCGGCGTGCGACGCGTGGAGCGCCGACGCGACGCTGGACGCGACCGTGCCCGACTGGCGGCTGCACGCAGCGGGGGCCGACGCGATCCGCGCCGAGTACGCCCGCTGGTTCGCGGACCCGGGTCAGTTCGGGGAGTTCCGCCGGTTTCCGGTGCAGGCGGACGGCGGCCCGAGCGAGATCGTGGAGTACACGCTCAGCTGGACCGAGAACGGCGTGCCGCACGCGGCCCATCACATGCACCTGCTCACCGTGCGCGGTGATCACATCGTGGCCGACACCGTGATGTGCGGCGGGCGGTGGCCGGCCTCGCTGCTCGCCGAGATGGAGGCAGCCGATGCTTGAGGCCCCGGCCGTGTTCGCCAGCGTGGCCGACCTCATCGCGGGCGCGACCGAACGTACCTCCCTGACCGAAGGAGCAGGCAAGTCCGGGGCATGGCTGGAGCGAGTCGTGATCGGCGGGCAGCCGTACGTGCTCAAGCATCTGGACCTGGCGCAGGACTGGACCATGCGGGCGTCCGGCTGCCTGCGCGGGGCGCCGCTGCTGGCCTGGGAGCGAGGCCTGCTGGCCCGGCTGCCCGCGTGCTTCAACCAGCCGATCGTCGGGGTAGCTCCGACCGGCGGCGGCGGCCCGTCGCCGTCGGGCGGGTGTGCCCTGCTCATGCGGGACGTGACGCCGTGGCTGGTCCCGGTGGCCGACGAGCCGATCAGCCTGGATCAGCACCTGCGGTTCCTGCGGCATATGGCCGCGCTGCACGCCGCGTTCTGGGCCTGCGGCAGCGAGTGCGAGGTTGTCCCGGTCATGCACCGCTACCTGGAACTGTCCCCCTGGCTGGCGGACGCCGAGGCGGCCGTGGGCTCCGCGCACCTGGTGCCGCGGCTGGTCGGCGAGGGCTGGCCGCGGCTGGCCGAGGTCGCCCCGGCCGCGGCCGCGGTGGTCATCCCGCTGGCCCGGGACCCGGGCCCGCTGGTCGAGGCGCTTGAGGACACCCCGCAGACGTTCGTGCACAGCAACTGGAAGCTGGACAACCTGGGCACCGACGCCGACGGCCGGACGGTGGTGCTGGACTGGGAGCAGCCGGGGCGCGGCGCGCCGCTGTCCGATCTGGCCTGGTACCTGGCGATCAACTGCCGGCGCCTGCCGCACGGCAAAAGTGACGCGATCGCCGCCTACCGCCGGGCGCTGGAGGCACACGGGATCAGCACCGAGGCCTGGTGGGACCGCCAGCTGGCGCTGTGCCTGCTGGGCGCGCTGGTCCAGTTCGGCTGGGAGAAGGCCCTCGGGGGTTACGACGAGGAGCTCGCGTGGTGGGAGACGCAGGCGGTCCGGGCGGCTCCGTTCCTGGGCTGAGAGCCGCCTACGGCACCGCGGCCCGGCTGTGGGCGCAGGGACCCGAGCGGGTCTACGCCAGCCTGGCCCGTGCGCTGGTGAGCCGGGCGGGGGCGGAGCTGGCTGGCGGCCGGGTGCTTGACCTGGGCGCGGGGACCGGGGTGGCCGGGCGCGCCGCGCTGGCCGCCGGGGCGCGCTCGGTGGTCAGCGCCGACTCGGCCCTGGGCATGCTGCGTCGTGGCGCGGCCGGGCTGCACCCGGTGGGGGCCGACGCGACGGCGCTGCCGTTCCGCGACGGCTGCTTCGACCTGGTGCTGGCCGCGTTCTGCCTGGGCCACCTGGACCGGCCGGTCGCGGGCCTGCGGGAGGCCCGCCGGGTGGCCGCGGCCCTGGCCGCCAGTTCGTTCGCGACCGGGTGGAACCACCCGGCCAAGGCGGCGGTCGACGAGGTGCTCGGCGCGTTCGGTTACCGGCCTCCGCCGTGGTACCTCACGTTCAAGCGGGACACCGAGCCGTGGGCCAGCGACCCGGCCGCGCTCGGCCGGGACACGGCCACGGCGGGTTACACCGATATCCGGCTGCGCACGATCACGGTCAACACGGGTCTGTCCGGCCCGGCCGAGCTCACGGCGTGGCGGCTGGGCATGGCCCATGCGGCCCCGTTTGTCAGCTCGCTGACCCCGGCGCGGCGGGCCGAGCTGCGCCGCGCCGCGGAGGCCGCGGTGACGGGCACCGGCCCGCTCGTGGTGGACATGCTGGTGCTCACCGCGCGCTGAGCATCAGCGGGTTCCCGGTGTCCGCCAGCCATCCAGGCGCTGGCCCGCGGCGCGGCGCAGCGTGCCGGCGTGCTCGCCGGCCTGACCGGCCAGCCGTTCGGCCCGGTCGGCCGCGAGGTCCAGCCAGGCCGGAACCGCGAAATCGGCGGCGATCTCGCCGGTCCACCACCAGGCCTCCACGGCGACGGACGCCTCGACCAGGTCCAGGTCCGCGGCGACCACGTCGAGGTCGACCGGCAGGCGCAGGGCCCGGCGGGCACGGTGGGCCAGGACGCGGGCCACGCTGACGTAGCGGGGCACCCCGAGGGCGGCGGCCCGCGTTTCCAGCTCGGACGCTACGGTCAGGGCCGCCTCCGGGTCGCCGCGCAGCAGGGCCAGCCGCCCCGTGATCAGCCGGTGCTTGAGTTCCAGCCGCCAGCCGAAGACCAGGTCTCCGGTCAGCAAGGTGCGGGCCTGGGTCAGCCGGGCCCCGGCGCCATCCGCGTCGCCGGCGTGCACGCGTTCCTCGGCCAGGTCCTGCAGGGCGGCGATGGCGAGTTCCGGGATGCCCTGGCCGACCTGGCCCAGTTCCAGGGCCTCGAGATGACGATCGTGCGCCAGGCCGGCCGCGCCGAGGTTGCGCAGCACCCAGCCGGCGAAGTTGACCGCCCGGCCCTCGAACCGGGGCACCTGGCGGCGGTCGACCTCGGCCGTGTACCGGGCGAAGGCGTCCAGGGCCAGGGCCGGGCGCCCGGCCACGGCGTGCGCGTGCCCGGTGAACAGCAGCGAGTGCAGGGTGGCCGCGGTGTGGGCCACCCCCTCCTGCGCGCGGGCCGCCGGGCGCAGCAGGGCCAGCGCGTCGGCGGTCTTGCTCTGGTGGGCCCGGAGCACCCCGAGCCAGGCCGCGGCGGTCACCCGGTCGGTCCCCTCGGCCAGCGCGAACGCCTCGCCGAGGAGCGCCTCGGCCTGGGCCAGGTCACCGGCCGCGTGCCGGGTCCGGCCGCCGACGGCCAGGCAGCGGGACCGGATGGCCGGGTCGGCCGCGGCCAGCGCGCCGTCCGCGGCGAACTGCGCGGCCTGGGCGAAGCGGCGGTCGAAGTAGCAGGCCCACGCGCCGACCTCCAGGGCGGCGGCCCCGGCGGCGGCGGCGAGCTCGACGTCGGCCAGCGCCTGCGCGTACCGGCGGCGGCGGGTGCGGACCCGGGCCCGTTCGAGCCAGGCCTCCGCCTCCGGGTGCAGAGCCAGCGCGTCGTCCAGCAGGGCCTCGG
>JBEKKH010000375.1:0-7802 GCA_050010815.1 Streptosporangiaceae bacterium
GACCGCCGCGGCGCAGTGAGTAGCAGACGTCGGCCAGTCGCGGCGCGACCTGCAGGCCCGCCGTCATCCACTCGCCGCTGGACTGGCGGGCACCACGAACGGGCAGGTGGAGTAGGGGGTGGCCAGCGGCCGCACGTCCAGCTCGGCAATCTGGAGTCCGGGGCCGCGCACCCGGGCGGTGATCGCGATGTCGTGGATCACCCGGGACGTCGGGGCGTCGCTTCCGTCCGCGGGGGCGGGGCCGTAGTTCCCGCCTTCCGACAGATCGGTCAGCCGTGCCTCCAGCCGGTACTCCCCGTCGCCGAGCGGGGTCACCTCCACGGTCTTGGTCCGGGTGGCGCGCGGGCCCGGGTTCTCGTCCGCCGCGCCGGATCGGTTCCAGTTGTCCATGTGTGGTTACCTCCGGCATCCATCGTAGTCAACGATCGCGTTGACGATTCGGGGGACCTGACACCAAGGGCCGTTCGGATCAATACAGTTGGTGAGCCGAACGAGCCGTGGTGCGTGCCCCGGCTCAGCCCTCACGGCCCGGCGCGTGACCAAAGGATCGGACGCAGCAGCATGGATCTTCAGCTGGCGGGCAAGCGGGCGATCGTTACCGGTGCCAGCCGCGGTATCGGCTACGCCGTCGCGGCGGCGCTCGCGGCCGAGGGCGCGGATCTCGTCCTGGTGGCCCGGGACCAGGCCGCGCTCGATGCCGCCGCCGAGCGGCTGGCTCGGCCCGGCCGGCGGGTGCTGGCGGTCGCGGCGGACACCACCGATGACCACGCCGTACGCGCCATGGCGGACCGTACGGTCACCGAGCTGGGCGGGGTCGACATCCTGGTCAATGCCGCGGCGCAGCCAGGAGGGGCGAGCCCGGCGCGCGGCCTGGCCGAGCTCGCCGACGACGACCTGCGGACCGAGATCGAGACCAAGGTGCTCGGCGACCTGCGCTGCGCCCGGGCCGTGGCCCCGTCCATGAGTGCCCGGGGCTGGGGCCGGATCATCAACATCAGCGGCCTGGCCGCGCGGCAGACCGGCAGCGTCTTCGGCTCGATCCGGAACGTCGCGGTGGCCGCCATGACCAAGAACCTCGCCGACGAACTCGGGCCGTCCGGGATCAGCATCGGCCGCCTCGTCACCGCCGCCGAGGTGGCCGACGTGGTCACCTTCCTCGCCTCGCCGCGCAGCGTGGCCATCACCGGGGACGCCATCGCCGTCGGCGGCGGCACACGGCACGTCATTCACTACTAGCCCCCGCGCGTCAGACCGTGCCCGCCCGATCCGCACCCTGAGCCTGCGTGCACAACCACCGTATATAGTGAGTAGCCTCACTATGAGCATCCTCTGGAGTTAGCAGGAAAGGATCACGACGTGACCACCCCTAGGCGCCGCCAGCCTCCGACGTTCCATCCGGTCGCCGTCACGGACATCAGCCAGCTCACACCCCGCATGCGGCGGATCACCTTCGCTGGAGACAAGCTCGCCGACTACCCCAACGACGGGCCCGCGACGCACTTCAAGCTGCTGCTTCCCGCTCCCGGGCAGACGGAGATCGCGCTCCCGTCGCCCGGTCCGGACGGGCTCAGCTGGCCGGAACCCCGCCCGGTGCGGCGCACCTACACCCCCCGCTACGTCGACCGGGCCGGCGGCCAGCTGGTGGTGGACTTCGCCCTGCACGATGACGGCGGCCCGGCGTCGGCGTGGGCCGCGGCGGCCAGCGTCGGTGACCAGGTCGTGGTCACCGGCGCCCGCGGCGCATACCGGATCGACCCGGGCGCCGACTGGACCCTGCTGGTGGCCGATGAGACCGCGTTGCCCGCGGTGGGCACGATCCTGGACGAGGCGCCCGCCGGAGCCCGGGTGCTGCTGGTCACCGAGGTGGCCGACGGAGCCGAGCAGCTGGTTTTCGACACCGCCGCGGAGCTGACCACCGTGTGGTGCCATCGCGGCGAGCACCCCGACGGGTTCGGGATGCTGGCCGCGCAAGCCGTCCGCGATCTGGCGTTTCCCGCCGGGCGCGGCGCGTGCTGGGTCGGGCTGGAAGCCACGGCCATGAGGGTGGTCCGCCGGCACCTGCTCGGCGAGCGAGGCCTGGAACGCGATCAGGTCCACACCCGCGGCTACTGGAAGCTGGGCGTCAACGATCACCCCGACCACGACACCGGTGAGGACTGACCTGCCCTGGCCGGCTCAACGGGTTCATCGTGCCGGCTGTAACCGGTGCTAATCCCGAACGCGTGGGCCGCAGAGCATATTGGCCCCGGCGGACAGCCAGAGCATGAAATAGCCGCACGCGATCAGCAAGGCCGCCGCCTCGAGTCCGCCACCGCCGCGCAGCGACGCGAACACGAAGGCGACGGCAACAATGGCCGGCGTCACCAGCCCGGCTGCGCCCCACGTGCGTACGCTGGCCCCCGGTCGTGGCGGCGCCTGGCGGGGCGGCTGGGCTCCGGCCAGCCCGGCGGGAAGGTCGGCGGTGACCGCGGCCAGCTCCGCGTACGTGTGTGCGGTGAAGGTCTGGCCGATCCGCGCGTCGAACTCGTCTTTGGTTAGCCGCCCCTGCACAAACGCGGCCTTGAGCACATCGGTCAGTTGTTCGCGGTCGGCGTGCGAGGCTCGCATGTGACCGCGCCGCGCCGCGGCCGCTGTTCTGTCGTCTCCAGGCCCTGCCACCATGGCGCCTCCCCTGAGGAAGCTGAAAGAACAGCTTAACCCCGGCACCCTCTGGCGGCGAGCTTACGAGGGCATGACCCGACGCTTCTGGCCGTTAGGTAGCAGCCGATCAGTATTAGAAAGACCGTCTGCGGATAGGCTACGACTCGTTCCATCCCTCCTTCTCCGAGGCCACAATAGTGCTTGCTCGTGTAGGCCACCAGCCCAAGAAGTGCTATCGTCCCCGAGAGAAAGCAATACACGCGAAGCCCTGCTGGCATCTTAACGGAAACCGCCAGGATGATAAGCGAAGCATTGCCTAGCACAAAAGGGACGGATGCGCCTATTTCGTGTAGCGCAGACGCGTTATTCTCCGGGAAAAAACCGACCATTACGACGCCCACACCGGAGATGGCCAGCGCGGCGAATCCTGCTCCTGAGGTGCGACTAGTCGCGGAGTATCGCCAGATGAGCACGGATCCTAGCATCATCGTAATGCCTAGCACGACGAACGAAGCGTTCATCAGGCCGTGCAGCGGCGAGCAGACGTACCGTCCGTTCCAGGTCCCGCAGGCGGTGTTCCCAAGATCGCTAATCGTATCGCGAGACAGGCTATAGGGAGGGGTCCACTGCAGCGCCACGACGAGCTGCACGGCGAAATACTGCGTGCTTGCCACATAAAGAGCCGGGCCGAGCCTCGGGTAATGCGGAGAATGCTGCTGCGCCCAGCGGAATGATGTCACAAGCACAGCATAAGAGCGCTCTTCACGTTCCCGCGTCCCAGGTCCCCGCGGTCTCGCCTGCGTCGCTGGCCGGCCCGTCATCTTCATCGGGCGTCACGCTGGCTGCGCTGCTGCGGCAGGGAACCCCGGCCACCGCGTCCGGCTACTGGGAGAAGCCCGTCGCCTCGCTGGAGGCCGCCGCGGCCGGCGCGGAAGACGGCCGGTTCCGTGCGCTCGGCGCCCTGCTCGTGAAGGACCAGGTGCTCGCCCCCTGGCAGCAGGCGCGGCTACCCCGATGCGCTGGCCGCGTTCGGCCAGGGAGTCTCCGGCCCCCGCCGTTGTAAGGTGGCGTCCATGAGGGGATTATTCACGCATTGCCAAGTTTGTACCGGTGGCGGGATGCTCGACACATGCAGGCGACACAGGTGCCGCTGTCCGGCACCGAGACCATGCTCATCGGCCTGGTCGTGCTGATCGTGCTCGTCCCGTCGGTCACCTGGCAGCTGGTCCAGCATTTCCAGGTCATGGCGCACGAGGGCATGCACGGAGTCGTCGGGTCGCTGTCCGGCCGCACCGTGGAGCACATCCAGCTCAAGTCGGACGCGGGCGGCGGAACCAAGGTCGTCCCCACGTCCGGCCCGGGATACCTGGTCGCCGGCTTCGCCGGATACCTGGGGCCGAGCGTGTTCGGTCTCGGCGCGGCCAGGCTGATTCAGTTCGGCCATATCATCGCGGCGCTGTGGGTCAGCATGCTGCTGCTCGGGTTGCTGCTGATCAGGCTCAAGTGGTCATTCGGCTACATCACCGTTCCGCTAGCGGGCTTCCTGATCTTCCTCGTCCTCAAGCACACGTCGCAGCCGGGTCAGATCCTGGCCGCTTACGCCATCACCTGGTTCCTGCTGCTCTCCGGAGTCCGCATCGTCGTGCAACGCGGCGTCAACTCCGGCGACGCCGCCCTCCTCAGGGATCGCACCAGCATTCCCCCGGCTGGTGTGGCTCGGGCTGTGGCTGGCCGGGACGGTGGCCGCCGTGGTGATCGGCGCCCGGTGGATGCTCCACCCGGGTTAGGGACCCTGCGGTATGGTCGTCCACGATAAGGAAGGCGGGTCATGCCCGGAGTAACGATTTCGGCTGGCTACGGCGCCGGCGGCAGCGTGATCGCCCCGCAGGTGGCCGGGCAGCTGGGAGTCCCGCTGCTCGACCGGGCGATCAGCTCACATGTCGCCGACCAACTGCACGTGTCCGTCCCGGAAGCTGAGAGCGGGGCCATCCGCCGGTCGCTCGCCGATCGCTTTCTGGCCGTCCTCGCCCCGCTGGCCGAGGGAGTGCGCGCCGCGGGCACCGACGCGCACGTGCCCTGGACGACATCACCGCCCGATGAGGCACCGTTGTTCCGCGACCAGGCCGAGGCCGTCATGCGCAGCGCCCTCGCCTCGGGCGCGGTGATACTTGGCCGGGCCGGCGGGGCGGCGTTCTGCCGCGAGGCCGGTGTGCTGCGCGTACGGCTGTTCGGGCCGGCCGACGCGCGCATTGCGCAGGCGGCCAGGATCGAGGGCATCGACATCGAGGTCGCCCGGCAGCGGCTTCCCGAAGTGGATCGCGCCCGCGCGCAGTACGTACGCCGGCTCTACGCCGCTGATATAGACGATCCGGCCCTGTACCATCTGCAGCTCGACAGTACCGTGCTGCCGCCGGAGGCCTGCACCGCCTTGATTGTGGCCGCCTACCAGGCCCTACCCCATTTTGCTGCTGAACGTCCTCCTAGTTCTTCAGCAGCTCGGTTACCAATTCCGGCGGAAGGCCGTGCGTCTGGTGCAGGTACCGCAGGTCCGCCTCGGTGAGCGGCCGGCCCGGGCCGAGCTGCGCTAGTACCTTGCGTCCCCGGGTAAGCAGGCGGGCGAACCGGCGTTCCTCGCCGCGGAGCACATCGCGGACCGGGCCGCTTTCCCCGTCCTGGCCGAAGTGCACGAGGGTCCGCTCGACCAGCGACGCGGGCAGATCCTCCAGCGTTCTGGTGCTGTCGGGGCGCCACAGCACGGTGAGCGCGCGCCGGAGCAGCCGCCGCAGCACGTAGCCCCGGCCGTTACTTGACGGAGTGACCCCGTCGCCGATGATCACGATGCTGGCTCGCAGGTGGTCGGTGAGCAGGCGCAAAGACCGCTGGTCGGGCCGCCACAGGTCGGTCAGCGCGGTCGTCCAGGGCTCGAAGACGTCACCGTCGAACACCGAGCGCCCGCCCTGCACGACCATCAGCAACCGCTCCAGGCCCATCCCGGTGTCCACACTGCGCTGCGGCAACGGCTCCAGGCTGCGGTCGTCGTGCCGCCGGTAGCTCATCGTCACGTGGTTCCACACCTCCATCCAGCGCCCGTCAGTGCCGGGTGTGCCCTGCGGGGGGCCGTTACCTGTCCACGCGAACAGTTCCGAGTCTGGGCCGCACGGGCCGGTCGAGCCGTTGGACCACCAGTTGTCCGGCCCGAGCCGCTCGACCGGAACGCCGAGCTCGGTCCAGGTCTGCCACGCCAGGACATCGGGGGCCACCTGCTCATCACCGCCGAACACGGTGGCGTGCAGCCGTTCCCGGCCGATGCCCAAGCGGTCGGTGAGCAGCTCCCAGCCCCAGCGCAGGCTCTGCGGCCCGTCGTAATCGCCCAGCGACCAGGAGCCCAGCATCTGGAACACGGTCAGGTGCCTGTCATCGCCGACCTCGTCCAGATCGGTGGTGCGCAGGCAGCGCTGCAGGCCGGCTAGCCGCCTGCCCTGCGGATGGGGGCGGCCCTCCAGGTAACGGGTCAGCGGATGCATCCCCGCGGTGGTGAACAGCACCGGATCGCCCTGCGGCGCCACCAGCGAGCTGCCCGGCACCACCTGATGGCCCCGGTCGCCGTAGAACTCAAGGACGATCCGGATCGTTTCTGTCGCGTTCATGAGAGGTCCCTTTCTGGTACCCGGCACCGGAAAGGGACCGCTGACGCGGCCATGATCACACCGGCGCTAGCGAACCGTTCCCGGTTGCCAGCGCTGAATTGCGTCAGGTCAGGCAGCGGCAGCCGGCGAGCCGATAGCTCGCGCGGCCACGCAGGTGTAACTGACCCTCATGTCTGTACCGTAAGCCCGGCCGGCGGACCGGGGCAACGGAATTTGGCCCCAGCTATGACGGCGGCGGTCCGGTGGTGTTGCGGACGATCAGCCGGGGCGCGGCGGAGGTGAGAACGGAGCGGCTGCGGCCGTCCATGCGCTCACCGAGGAGCCGGGCGGCCGTCGCGCCCAGATCGTGGCCGGCCTGGTCGACGCTGGTCAGGTGGATGGGCGCGCTGGCGGCCAGGGTGGTGTTGTCGTAGCCGACCAGGGAGAGGTCGGCGGGGATCCGCAAACCGAGCTCGTAGGCCGCTCTCAGCACGCCCAGGGCAGCGAAGTCGGCTCCGGCGAAAATGGCGGTGGGCCGGCCGGGCCCGCCGAGCAGCTCACGCCCGGCCTGGTAGCCGCCCTCCTCGGAATAGCTCGTACCCGCGATGGCCACGGCCTCGTCGAGGCCATGGCGGTGCATGGCCTGCCGGTAGCCCTCGCTGCGTACCTGCTCGGGACGGCGTGTCCACTGGCCTGCCTTGGCCGTGGCGGAGGTGTGGGCGATACGGCGGTGGCCCAGGGCGACAAGGTGGTCGACGACGAGCGCGGCACCCGTCAGGTCGTCATCGACCACCGAGTCGTACTCATCAGCGGTGTCGTGGTGACCGACCACGACGGTCGGGACCGTCTTGGCCACGGCGATGACCCGCGAACGCGACATCGAGGGGGCCAGCAGGATGAGGCCGTCCATCGCCCGGTCGATCATGGCGTCGGCGAGGCGCGACTGGTCCTGGGCGCCGAACCCGGCCGACCCCACCAGCACCTGGAAGTCCGTCTTGGCGAGAGCGTCGGTGACGCCATCGAGAAAATCGCCGTAGAACGGGTTGCGGATGTTATCGAGCAGCAAGCCGATCGTGAAACTCCGGCCGCGCAGGCCGCGAGCGGCGGCGTGGGGACGGTATCCCAGCTCGGCCATCGACGACCGGACGCGCTGGCTCATCTCGGCGCTGACGCCGTAGGCGTTGCGGAGCACCTTCGACACCGCGGCCGTGGAGACGCCCGCGTGCCTGGCCACATCCGCAATCGTCACCCGCCGCACGGCGTCCTGCGACTTCATCACGCGCTCCAATTCGATAACGATCTACATATAAGCAGTGTAGTTCGTAGCTACACGACTTAACCGCACCGCCGCCCCGCAAGCGCTCGCTAACACCAGGCGTCCCACTATCTCTCGAAAAAGTCCAGATGGGTGAACTTTGTTTACACATTTGTAATATTTGGATGTCTTGACGACATTGTGCTGACAAGCTTAATTTACTCGCGAGATATCGTAGAACGTTCTACAAAGAACAGTTCGTAACGTATCGCTGCTCGCAG
>JBEKKH010000376.1:0-7769 GCA_050010815.1 Streptosporangiaceae bacterium
CCATCACGCCAGGACGGAGCCAGGCGGGATGCCCCGGAAATCCGGCGGCCGGAGGAGGGCGGGTGGGGTGGGGGTCAGTCGAAGATCGGGTCGCGGGTGCGGGAGCGCTTCAGCTCGAAGAACCCGTCGACGCCGGCGATCAGCAGGACGCCGTCCCACAGCTGGGCCGCGGCTTCGCCGCGCGGGATCGGCGACACCACCGGGCCGAAGACCGACATGCCGTTCACCGAGATGACCGGGGTGCCGACGTCGTAGCCGACCCGGTTGATGCCCTCGGCGTGCGAGGCGCGCACGGCCGCGTCGTAGTCGGTCGAGTCCATCGCGGCCACCAGATCGGCGGGCAGGCCCGCCTCAGCCAGCGCGGCCGAGATCGTCTCGGCGTCCCTCGGCGCCTTCTCGTGGTGGAAACGCGTGCCGAGCGCGGTGTACAGCGGGCCGAGGGCCTCGGGTCCGTGGGCCTGCTCCGCGGCGATCAGCACCCGGACCGGGCCCCAGGCGGACCGCATGGCTTCCTTGTACTGCTCCGGCATGTCATCTTTGCCCTCGTTCAGCGCGGCCAGGCTCATCACGTGCCACGCCACCCTGACCGGGCGGACCCTCTCCACCTCAAGGATCCAGCGTGAAGTGATCCAGGCCCACGGGCAGATAGGGTCAAACCAGAAGTCGACTAGCGTTGGCTCCTGCTGCGTAGGTTCCTGCTGTGTCATGCGCACTCCTCAACGAAATAAGTCGGGCCCGGGCCGCTGCGACGCAGTCCTGGCAGCGACAACCCCGCGGCAGGACCACGAATTCCGCCTAGGGGCCCGACCCAGGCAGAAGGGATCACCCGGTGACATCGAACCTGACTCGCGACGAGGCCATGACACGCTCGGCGCTCATCCAGGTCACCTCGTACGAGGTGGAACTTGACCTGATGAACTCCGACAGTGCGTTCGGCTCGGTCAGCGTGATCAGGTTCGGCTGCGGCGCGCCTGGCTCATCGACCTTCGTCAACCTGACCGCGCCGGCGGTACGGGAGATCACCCTGAACTCCGAGCCGGTCAGCCTCGAGAAGTTCGACGGCGACCGGATCATTCTGGATGACCTGGCCGCCGACAACATACTCCGGGTCGTGGCCGAGTGCGCCTACTCGCGCAGCGGCGAGGGACTGCACCGGTTCACCGATCCCGCGGACGGGCGGGTCTACCTGTACTCAGACCTGGAGACCTTCGACGCGCACCGGGTCTACGCCTGCTTCGACCAGCCGGACATGAAGGCCAGCTACGAGCTGACCGTTACCGCCCCCGCGGACTGGCTGGTGGTGTCGAACATGGCCGCCGAGTCCACAACGGCGGCCGGCCCGGGGCTCAGCTGGCATTTCCCGCCGACGCCGGTGATGCCGACCTACATCACGGCGATCGCGGCCGGCCCGTATCACGTGGTCAGGGACGAGCACGACGGCATTCCTCTCGGCGTGTTCTGCCGCCAGTCGCTGGCCTCCTACCTCGACGCCGACGAGATCCTGGAAGTCACCCGCCGGGGCTTCGATTTCTTCCACAGCTCGTTCGGCATAAAGTATCCGTTCGGCAAGTATGACCAGCTTTTCGTGCCGGAATTCAAAGAAGGCGCGATGGAGAACGCGGGCTGCGTCACGTTCGTGGAGGCGTACATTTTCCGGTCCCGGGTCACCGACTTCGCCCGCGAGGCCCGGGCCGAGACGATCCTGCACGAAATGGCGCACATGTGGTTCGGCGACCTGGTCACGATGCGCTGGTGGGACGATCTATGGCTGAACGAGTCCTTCGCCACCTGGGCCGGCACGCTCGCGCAGGCCGAGGCCACCCGGTGGACCTCGGCGTGGACCACGTTCGCGCAGCTCTACAAGGCCTGGGCCTACCGGCAGGACCAGATGCCCTCCACCCACCCGATTGCCGCCGACATTGGTGACATCGAAGCGGTGGAGGTGAACTTCGACGGGATCACCTACGCCAAGGGTGCCGCCGTGCTCAAGCAGCTGGTGGCCTACGTCGGCCGGGACAATTTCCTGGATGGTGTCCGGAAGTACTTCGCCGGGCACGCATTCGGCAACGCGGCGCTGGCGGACCTGCTGGCCGCGCTGGAGGAAACCTCGGGCCGCGATCTGGCCTCGTGGTCCGTCGAATGGCTGCAGACCGCCGGGGTGAACACGCTGCGGCCGTCCTACTCGGTCGGCGCGGACGGCCGGTTCACCGAATTCGTGGTGGAGCAGGAAGCCGCCGCCTCCCACCCCGTGCTCCGCTCGCACCGCATTGCCATCGGCCTTTACGACCGAACGGACGCGGGTCTCACCCGCCGGGCTCGCATCGAGACCGACGTGGCCGGCCCGCGCACGGTGATATCCGAACTGGCGGGCCAGCTGCGCCCGGACCTCGTCCTCGTCAACGACGACGACCTCAGCTACGCCAAGATCCGGCTCGACGAGCACTCGCTGCACACCCTGATCGGCTCGCCGGAGTCCAGGGAGCCCGCGGGCATCGCGACGTTCACGGACTCGTTGCCGGCCGCGCTGTGCTGGTCCGCGGCCTGGGACATGGCCCGCGACGGCGAGATGGCGGCGCGCGACTACGTCCGGCTGGTGATGTCCGGCATCTCCTCGGTGGCCGATATCAGCGTGGTACAGACCCTGCTGCGGCAAGCGGGCCAGGCGGTGCGCCGGTTCGCCGACCCCAGCTGGCGCGTTACCGGGCTGGCCCTGATGGCCAGCACGCTGCGCGAACTGCTGGGCAGCGCCCCGGCCGGGTCGGACATCCAGCTCGCCTACGCTCGCGCGTTCGCGGGCGTGGCCACGTCCGGCCCCGACCTGGCCATGCTCGCCGGGCTGCTCGACGGCTCGGTGGTGCTGCCCGGGCTGAGCATCGACACCGACCTGCGCTGGTCCCTGCTCGGCCGCCTGATCAGCCGCAGCAACACCGCGGGCGGGCCGCAGGGCGACGGCATCCGGGTTTTCGGGGCGCAGGACATCGACGCGGAGCTAACCAGGGACGCTACCGACGCGGGCGAAAGGAACGCCGCGGCGTGCCGCGCCGCGATCCCGTCGATCCAGGCCAAGCAGCAGGCATGGGAAACGCTGACCGAAGGCAAGCAAACCCTGGCGACGTTCCGGGCCACGCTGGCCGGCTTCGCCGACCCGGATCAGCCCGAGCTCCTAGAGCCCTACCAGGCGAAGTACTTCGAGGTGGTGGGGACCGTGTGGCGCGACTGGTCATCGGCGATGGCGCAGGATTTCGTCGAAGGCGCCTACACCGTAGGGGCGATCTCGCCGGCCACGGTCGAGGCGACCGACGCCTACCTCGCGGCCGAGCAGCCGCCTGCCGCGTTGCACCGGCTGCTCACCGAGGGCCGCGACGACGTGCTGCGCGCCCTGCGCGCCCAAGCCCGCGACCGCCAGGCGGGGTAGGCGGGGGGATAGCGCGGGGGGATAGCGCGGGGGGATAGCAGAGCGCCAGATTCTCTAGACCAAGACGCAGGGGATGTCGGTGTTCTCGTCGAGCCAGTAGCTGGCGCAGACGCGGTGGTAGCCGTCGGCGACGACGAGCGGATGGTCATCGTGGCCGCGCAGCAGCAGGATCGGCGACATGGCCGTGCCTGCGGTGGCCTTGTGCAGGTCGGCTGCGACGTGCTTGTTGTCCTGGGTCAGCAGGGCGAGCTGGCTGGCCCGCAGGATGTCCTTGGCCTTGCGGTGGATGAGCTCGGCCTCGGCGGCGGAGGACAGTTTCCCGCGGTACAGGGCGGCCTGCTCGGGCGACATGATCAGCGACAGGTAGTCCTCCGCCGCCTGGAAGTCGTGCTTCTGCGGCTTCGGCAGCCACGTCACCAGGTGTGCCATGGCCTAGCGGTTGGCCGCGAGGGCCTGGGCCACGGCCTCGCGGACTCCGGCGGGCACCTCGTCCAGCGGGACCTGCACGGTGACCCCGGCGGCGCGGTCGGTCAGCTCCGCGGACCCCGAGGCCAGGCCGCGCTTGCCCACCGTGACCCGGAAGGGGATGCCGACCAGCTCGGCGTCGCTGAACTTGACCCCGGCGCGGACCTGCCGGTCGTCCACGATGACCTCGACACCCGCGCCGAGCAGGGCCTGGTAAAGCTTCTCCCCGGCCTCGGCCACAGCCGTGTCGTCCTGCTGCGCGATCACCACGACGACCTGGAACGGCGCGATCGCGGTCGGCCAGATGATGCCCTTGGCGTCGTGATGAACCTCGATGACCGCGGCCATCGCCCGCTCCACCCCGATGCCGTAGCAGCCCATGACCGGGCGGACCGGCTTGCCGTCCGGGCCTGAGACGCTGATCCCGATGGCGTCGCTGAACTTGTAGCCGAGCTTGAAGATGTGCCCGACCTCGATACCGCGCTCCGCCTCGAGCGGGTGACCGCAGACGGTGCACGGCTCGCCCGCGACGACCTCGCGCAGGTCCGCCCACGACCCGACGGCGATGTCCCGCTTGACGTCGACGCCGCGCAGGTGGCTGTCGTCGACGTTGGCACCGGTGAACATGCCCCGCCGGCCGCGCAGCGCCTCGTCGGCGATGATTGGGTGAGCGGTCACGGCGACCGCGCCCAGGCTGCCAGGCAGCGCGCCGAGCGCGCCGCGGATCTCCTCGGGGAGGGCCGGCCGGACCGAGGTGGCCCCGGTGGCGTCGACGAGCTTCTGCTCGTGCACCGCGTGGTCGCCGCGCATCAGGACCAGGGTGAGCGTGTCGTCCAGGAAATACACCAGGGTCTTGATCTGGCGTTCGGGCGGAGCCTGATGGCCGGTGGCGAGATCGGTGATGGTGCGTACGCCCGGGGTGGCGAACGGCTCGGGTGCGGCAAGCAGGAAGGACCGTTCGGCCGAATCATCGATAGGAACCAGCCGCGAGGTGGCTTTTTCTATGTTGGCCGCGTAACCGCACTCCGGGCAGTGAATGACGAGGTCCTCACCGGTCGGTGAGGGGCAGACGAACTCGATGGAGTCTGACCCGCCCATCGTGCCGTTGGACGCCTGGGCCTGGATCGCTTGGATGCCGAGGCGCTCGAAGGTGCGTGCGTAGGCGTTGCGGTGGGCGTGGAAGGAGGCGTCGAGTTCGGCCGGGCCGAGGTCGAAGCTGTAGGAGTCCTTCATGGTGAACTCGCGGGTGCGCATCAGGCCGGCCTTGGGCCGCGGTTCGTCGCGCAGCTTGGTCTGGAACTGGTACCACAGCTGGGGCAGCTGACGGTAGGACTCGAGCTCTGTGGCCAAGGTGGAGACGATCTCCTCGTGGGTCATGCCCAGGGCCAGGTCGGCGCCCCGGCGGTCCTTGAGCCGGAACATCTCATCGCCCATCAGCTCCCAGCGGCCGCTCTTTTGCCACAGCTCGGCCGGGTGCATGACCGGCATCAGGATCTCCTGCGCCCCGATCGCGTTCATTTCCTCGCGGATGACCCCGATGACCTTGAGCCGGACCCGCTGGCCCAGCGGCAGCAGCGAGTAGTGCCCGGCCATCAGCTGGCGGATGTACCCGGCCCGGAGCAGCAGGCGATGGCTCGGCGCGCCGGCGTCCGCCGGGTCGTCCCGCAGCGTCGGAATGTGCATCTTGGACCAGCGCATGACTGCGACTCTCGCTTTCAGGCCGTGCTCATCGAAGCCCGTAGTTTATCCGGTCAGCAGCGCCGGCAGGTCAGCCAGCTGGCGGATGTGCGGGTGCCCGTCCGGGGCGGGGCAGAAGCCGTAGGGGTCCATGTGCACGGGCTGCAGGCCGGCCGCCACCGCGCCGGCCACGTCGTAGCGCAGGCTGTCCCCGACGTGCACGACGGCCCCGCTCGGCGGCACGCCAAGCGCGTCGAGCGCGACCGAGAAGATGGCCGGATCGGGTTTGGCCACGCCGACCACGGCGGAATCGACGACGATGCCCACGGGGACGCCGGTCCCGGTCTGCCCGGCGGCGTGGCAGACGCCGAGGCGGCGCAGGTCGGCTTCCACCGTGCCGTCGGAGTTGGAAACCACGGCCATCGGCAGGCCGAGCGCGGCCACCGCCCGCAGGCCGTCGATCGCCCCGTGGCCGACGTGGGCCCAGCTGTAGCCCGTGACCCCCTGGTGGACCTGGGCGGCGAGCGCCTCGCACTGGTCCTCGGGCACCCCGCACGCGGCGATGTAGGTGCGCAGGTACTCCGGCCACCAGGTAGCCGACACGGGCTCCGCGGCGGCCGCGTCCTGGACGGCCATGGCCCGGTAGTGGGCCCGCTCCAGGGTGGCCAGATCGGGGGTGAAGCCGGCGGCGTGCAGCGGGGGCAGGACACGATCGGGTTCCGGGAAGACCAGGACCCCGCCGGCGTCGAGCAGGATCGCGCTGTATGTAGCCACCCTCGCACTATATGCAGCCGGCCGGGGCCGCCGCTTTTAGTCCATCCGGTCCAGGATCTGCCGCACCAGGTCCATCGGCGTGTGCGGGTGCAGGAACGCGAACCGGGCCACGGTCTCACCTTCCCAGGCCGACGGCGGCATGAACGCCACCTGGTCGCGCAGCAGCTGATCGGCCCACCGGGTGTACTGCGCGGGCGTCCAGCCGCGGCGGCGGAAGAGCACGACGCCTAGTTCGGGCGCGCGGATCAGTTCCAGGTAGTCCCTGGCCTTGATCTCCGCCGCGGCCTGGCGGGCTAGGTCGATCGCCGCCTCGATGGCCTCGGAGTAGGCGTTGACCCCGTAGACCGCCAGCGAGAACCACAGCGGCAAGCCGCGGGCCCGCCGGGTGAGGTGGTACGCGTAGTCGGTCGGGTTCCACTCCCCCGGCTGGTCGTGGATCACATCGAGGTAGGAGGCGTCCTGCGTGTGCACCGACTTGGCGAGCGACGGTTCCCGGTAGAGCAGGGCCGCGCAGTCGAACGGGGCGAACAGCCACTTGTGCGGGTCCACGATGAACGAGTCGGCGTGCTCGATGCCCTCGTAGCGGGCCCGGATGCTGGGCGCGAACAGGCCCGCCCCGCCGTAGGCGCCGTCCACGTGGAACCACAGCTGGTACTCACGGGCGACCGCGGCCGCGCCGGCCAGGTCATCGATGATGCCGGCGTTGGTCGTGCCCGAGGTGGCCACGACCGCGGCGATCGTCTCGGGGTGAGCGTCCGCGCCGATCGCGGCGCGCAGGCCCGCGCCGGTCAGCTGGTGATCAGGGACGGGCACGATCAGCGGGTCCATCTCGCAGATCCGCAGCGTGTTGACGATGGAGGAATGCGCGTCCTCGCTGACCGCCACCCGCCAGCGGCGGCCCGCGCCGCCCTTGCGTTTGGCCACTTCGCGGGCCACGACGAGGGCGGACAGGTTTCCGGCCGAACCGCCGGAGACGAAACAGCCGCCGGCCGAGGCCGGCAGCCCGGCCCGGTCGGCGATCAGCCGCAGCACCTGGTTCTCCGCACTGATCGCGCCGGCCGCCTCCAGCCAGGAGATGCCCTGGATCGACGCGCAGGAGATGAGCATGTCGAACAGCAGGGCGGCCTTGGTGGGCGCGGCCGGGATGAAGCCGAGGAACCGCGGGCTGTCCGCCGAGATCACCGCGGGCGCCAGGACCGACGTGTACACGCCGAGGACCTGGTCCGGGTTGTGCGGCTCGGGTCCGAGCAGGCCGCGCAGCGCCGCCGCCAGTTCGGCCGGGTCCTGCGAGCCGCGGTCAAGCGGAACCGGGTCCAGCCGCAGCCGGTTCTCCGCGTAGGCGAGCACCGACCTGATCATCGACTCCGTCGTCGGATCCACACTGTGCATGGCCGCAACGATAATGTGCCATGATCGGCAGGCCGCCGGGAATGGAGGA
>JBEKKH010000377.1:0-7743 GCA_050010815.1 Streptosporangiaceae bacterium
GCCCCGATCATCTGCTGCACCGCGGAGGTGCTGGCCAACGTCGCGCTGCGGGACGGAGCCGACGCGGACGTGGGCCAGGTGGTGATGGATGAGTTCCATTTCTACGCCGACCCCGATCGCGGCTGGGCCTGGCAGGTACCGCTGCTTGAACTGCCCCGGGCGCAATTCGTCCTGATGTCGGCGACCCTCGGGGACGTCAGCCGGTTCGAGGCCGACCTGACCAGGCGGACGGGCCGGCCGACCGCGGTGATCCACTCCGCGGAGCGCCCGGTGCCGCTGGTCTTCTCCTTCGTCATGGAGCCGCTGCACGAGACGCTGAAGGAGTTGCTCAGCACCGGCCAGGCGCCCATCTACGTGGTGCACTTCACCCAGGCGGCCGCCCTGGAACAGGCGCAGGCCCTGATGAGCATCAACGTCTGTACCCGCGCCGAGAAAGACGCCATCGCCGAGCTGATCGGCGACTTCCGGTTCTCGGCCGGCTTCGGCAAGACCCTCTCCCGGCTGGTACGGCACGGCATCGGTGTTCATCATGCCGGCCTGCTGCCCAAGTACCGCCGGCTGGTCGAGACCCTGACCCAGGCCGGGCTGCTGAAGGTCATCTGCGGTACCGACACCCTCGGCGTAGGCATCAACGTGCCGATCCGTACTGTCCTGTTCACCGCCCTGTCCAAGTACGACGGGAACAAGACCCGGCTGCTGCAGGCGCGCGAATTCCACCAGATCGCCGGACGGGCGGGCCGGGCGGGCTACGACACGTCCGGCCGGGTGGTCGTCCAGGCCCCCGAGCACGTGGTGGAGAACGAACGTGCTCTGGCCAAGGCGGGCGACGACCCGAAGGCGCGGCGCAGGGTGGTGCGGAAGAAGCCGCCCGAGGGCATGGTCTCCTGGGGTAAGCCGACCTTTGAGCGCCTCGTCGCCGCCGATCCAGAACCGCTGACCTCGAGCTTCAAGGTCACGCACGCGATGGTGCTCAACGTCATCGACCGTCCGGGCGACGCGTTCACCGCCATGCGGCACCTGCTGACCGATAACCACGAGGACCGTGCGGCCCAGCGCAGGCACATCCACCAGGCCATCGCGATCTACCGTGCGCTGCTGGCCGGCGGCGTGGTTGAGCGCCTGGACACACCGGACGAAGAAGGCCGCCAGGTCAGGCTGACCGTGGATCTGCAGTTCGACTTCGCGCTCAACCAGCCGCTGTCGCCGTTCGCGCTGGCGGCCATCGAGCTGCTGGACCGTATCGATCCTTCGTACCCGCTGGACGTGCTGTCGGTCATCGAGTCGACGCTGGATAACCCGCGTCAGGTCCTGTCCGCCCAGCAGTTCAAGGCGCGCGGCGAGGCGGTGGCCCAGATGAAGGCGGACGGCGTCGAGTACGAGACGCGGATGGACATGCTGGACTCGGTCACCTACCCCAAGCCGCTGGCGGACCTGCTGGAGGGCGCGTACAACATCTACCGCCGCGGCCATCCCTGGGTGGCCGACTACGAGGTGTCGCCGAAGTCCGTGGTCCGTGACATGTACGAGCGGGCGCTGACCTTCACCGAGTACGTCGCTTTCTACGGGCTGTCCCGCTCCGAGGGCCTCGTGCTGCGCTACCTGGCCGACGCCTATAAGGCCCTGCGCCAGACGGTGCCCGACGACGCCAAGACCGAGGAGCTGACTGACCTGATCGAGTGGCTGGGCGAACTCGTCCGCCAGGTCGACTCCAGCCTGATCGACGAGTGGGAGCGGTTGCGCCACCCGCTGGCGTCGGAGGCAGACTCCGAACGGGCCGCCCGGCCCGCCACGGTCACGTCTAACCTGCGGGCGTTCCGCGTGCTGGTGCGGAACGCGATGTTCCAGCGGGTCAGGCTGGCCGCGCTCGGGCACTACGCCGAACTCGGGGAGCTGGATGCGTCCTGTGGATGGGATACCGAGGCGTGGGCGCAGGCGCTGGACAGCTACTTCGACGTGCACGACGAGATCGGGACCGGACCGGACGCCCGCGGCCCCGCGTTCCTGATCATCGACCAGCAGCCGGGTCAGTGGGTGCTCCGGCAGATCTTCGACGACCCGGCAGGCGACCATGACTGGGGCATCAGCGCGGCGATCGACCTGGCCGCCTCCGACGAAGCAGGCACGGCCGTCGTTCAGATCACCGACGTCGGCCAGCTGTAATGGTCACGATTAGCGGTTAGCTGGCCACCGCCATCGTCATCAGGCCATAGCGGCTAGCGCTGGTCTCGGGCCCGGGCGACCGCCAGCGCCGCGGCCCACCAGCTGAGGTCATCGGCGAGCAGCTTCAGTTTCGGCTCGAGGGATGCGAACGCGGTCGTGTCGGCGGCGTCGCCGGCTTGCCGGGCCGCCATCATGACGTCGGGCAGGATGTGCACCGCGTGCCGCAGCGGGGCCATCTCGAACTCGACGGCGACCAGCCGCAGCTGCTCGATGGCCCGGGCGCCGCCGACGTTGCCCCACCCGACGAAGGCGATCGGCTTACGCTGCCACTCCGGGAACGTCCAGTCCATCGCGTTCTTCAGGACGGCGGGATAACCGTGGTTGTACTCGGCGGTCAGCATGATGAACCCGTCGGCCCGGTCCAGGGTGCGGCCCAGGCGGGCCACCTCCGCGGTCGCGTACTCGCGCGGTGCCTTCGCCGGCGGCGGGGCATCGAAGAACGGAAGCGGATACTCACGCAGGTCGATCAGCTCGACGTTGACGTCTTCGCGGGCCCGCAGTTGCTGGTCCACCCAATGAGCCGTTCGTTCGCTGAAACGACCCTCCCGGGTGGTGCTGGAAATGACCTGGATGAGCATGATCCTCTAGCCTACCCGGCACCGTCTGGGCCCTGGCGCCTACTTGGGCGGCCGTCCGAGCGGCGGCCGCCGGGGGGAGATGGCGGGGGTGGGAGGCTGGCGAGGCCCTGACCACAGGGCAGGCGCGGCATCGACGGCGGCGGCGACCCCGTAGGCGGCCTGCTCGTAGTTGGCCCGCCAGCCGACGAAGTCCTGCCACGCATCGGCTGGGTCGCGCTCGATCAGGAAGCTGACCTCGCGCATCCGGGCGACCGCGACGAGGAAGTCCTGATAGCTCAGGCTGATCTCGGTGGGCGGGTCATGCTCGTCGGGTACCTCGATGCCCATCGCCTGCGCGATGCGGTTAAGGCACAGGAATCCGCTGCGCAGGCACAGGCGTGCCGGTACGGCCGGCGCGGATTTTGGTGACAGCGCCAGGTACAGCGCGGCGGAGTCCAGCACGGCCAGCAGGCCCGTGACCCACGACGACAGGGCGCCGGGCGAGCGGAACCGCACCAGCGGCAGGTAGGTGGTGTGGCTTTCCGCCACGTCGGCGGCCCAGCGCTCCCACTGGGCGTACAGGGCGGGCAGGGTATCGACGGTCGACACCCCCGATCCAAATCCGTAGTGGGTGCGCGCCAGGAGTTCCGGGCCCCAGGATGGGATGCCGGCCCGGGCGTTCAGCAGGGCGACCTCGGTTTCCCTCCGGTTGAACGCGCTGTACAGAGTCGGCAGGTAGGCGATCTGCAGCGTGACGATCACCAGGCCGGTCGCCGCAGCGGCGAAGACGATCGCCGAGGGCACGCCGCCGGCTGGCTCGCTGAACCCGAGTGTGAACAGCGCGGACCCGGACGCGGTGAAGGCCGAACCCACGCCGCGGGGGGCGAACGGCCACAGCAGCAGCGCGTACCCGGCGAAGACGGTGCCCAGCCACAGGACCAGCTGGGTGAGCAGGATCGAGGCCGGCTGCACGGCGAGCACCCGGTCACGTCGCTCATACTCGGCTATGTTCCTGGTCACCAGGCGGAAACCCGCCATCACCATACGGTCCACCAGTCGCGTGATCCAGCTGCCCACCGAACGCGACACGATGAGGGTCCCGATGACGCTGCTCCACGCCGTGAGCACGAGCAAGCCGCCGACCACAGCGGCCAGCGACCGGGCAGCCAGCGGCACCACCATAGGTTCTCCTCGATGTCTGTGGTCCCGAGGGCGGGCCATCCCCGCGTCGTGACCGGGAAAGACCGGCCCTGCTGAATTGGCGGCTGCGGCGGCGTCGATGACCGGGATGACAAGCTTAGTGTCATGAGCTACCGGCTTCAGATGCACACCAAGATCCACGACTGGCTCACCGGGCTCCGAGTTACCGAACCCCACGTTGCCCGCCTCGTCGGCGAGGCGGTACTGGCGATGCTGGAGGCCGGGGAGAGCCTCGGTCCGCCGCTGGTCGTCCCGCTCGAAACCGCGCTTCGGCCACCCGCTGATCCTGGGGAGGCCCTCGACTACTCCTATCAGCGCCAGCTGGAAGCCCTGACGAAGGTGCGCCGTAGCGTCGCCGACGTGGCGACCTCACGGAAGCGCGTCGAGCTCCAGGTCGCCCAGCTCGAGAACGGTGCCGAGAGGCTCGCCGGCCAGCAGGCCAGGGCGCTCGAGATCGGTCGGGAGGACCTGGCCCGCGAGGCCGGCACCCGCGAGGCGGCGATCCGGGAACAGGTGGCCGACCTCGCCCGTCAGCTCGGCGTTCTGATCGGCGAGGAGGAGAGGATCACCATCGCCAGCCAGCGCCTGCAGGCAAAAGTCGACTCGTTCCGGATCCGGAAAGAGACGATCAAGGCCACCCACGTGGCCGAGGAAGCGACCCGGAGGGTCCGAAGGGCATTCACCAGCCTCGGCGACGACACGATCGAGCTGGACATGACCGGTGCGGACCCGGGCTTCTCCGAAGATGCGCACAGCGCACCGGCCGCCGCCGACCTGGTTCTGGAGGAGATTTCGGAGCTTCACCTGACCTTGAACGGTCCGGGGCCCGCGGATGACCAGGAGGTGCCGCCCGGCCTGATGGAGCTGCGGCCGGGAGTTCCCGACAGCATGCCCGTCGGCCTGCTGTTCGTGGTAGAACCGCCGGACATGGCGGTCCTGGTCGCGTGGGTCGAGGAGCCAGGCGGCTTGCCTGATCGATACCAGGAAGTCATAGGGCTCGCAGCAGCCCGCCTGGCGCAGGTGCCGCCCGGTAGTCCGCTGGCGGTCGCGGCTAGCCCCGGCGCCTTCCTTTCGTACGACGCGGAATCGTTTCTCGACGAGTTCTTTCCTGGTGAAGAGACCGAGGTCGAAATCGGCGCCGCCGCGCTTATCGCCCGCCATCGCGCCTACACCCTCGCCCAGGCCCGCCAGCGGCTCGGTCTGACGCAGGTACAGGTGGCGGGGCGGATGAGGGTACGCCAGGAGCGGGTCTCCGCCATCGAGCGCGCTGACCCGGGGGCGACCGAGATCCGGACGCTGGCCGCCTACGTGGCCGCGCTCGGCGGCAGGCTCGAGATCGTGGCTGACATCGGCGGCGAGCGCATCACGCTGGTTTAGCGTCTGGACAGAGGCACCGGACGGCCGGCGGAAGCGGCGCCGCGACGGGGTCCGCCTGGAACGACTGGATCATCAGGGCCGCGAAGCGGCGCGACGCCGCCACCCTCAGCTTGGGCGACTCGGCGCGGATGCCCTCGTTCGCCATCAGCGCCAGGCTGATGTCCTCCAGCACCCCCGGTCGAGGGCGTACAGCTCCATCAGCTTGGAGATCACCAGGCAGAACCCGTGCCATGGGTCGGCCGCCGCCAGGCCTTCCTCCACGACCGCCGAGCACGAGGCCATCTGCTCGGCAAAAGCCTCGGTCAGCAGCGCTTCCTTGGTCTGGAAGTGCCGGTAGACGGTCGCGACACCGACATCAGCGCGCCGGGCGATCTCCCGGATCGGCACGTCGAGGCCTTCGGCCGGGAAGGCGGCGCGAGCGACCGCGAGGATGCGCCCGCGGTTGTCGCGGGCGTCCGAGCGCAGCTTCGTTGTACGGCCCGCCCGGCGTTGCGCACGTCGCCGAGGTGGCGGCGCCGCACGCCGGACCGGGCGAGATCCGGATCGCCGTACGGACCTCCGGAGTCTCCCCCGGCGAGATGTACCTGCGCTCCGGGACACTGCGTGACGTGGTGCCCATAACGTTCCCGTACCGGACCGGGTTCGACGCCGCAGGCGTGGTGGACGAGGTCGGCGATGGCGTCACGGACGCGGGCGCGGGCGAGGAGGTGTTCGGCATGACCAGTTCGGCCACACGGGGCGCCAATGCCGATTTCGCGGTCCTCGCCGCCTGGGCACCCAAACCGGCCGCGTGGAGCTGGGAGGAGGCGGGCGGCGCCGCAGGCGGCGTCGAGACGGCCACCCGGGTCCTGGACCGGCTCGCGGTCTGCGCCGGGCACACCGTGCTCGTGCATGGCGCGGCCGGCGGGGCGGGGACCATCGCCGTCCAGATGGCGGTCGCCCGCGGCGCTACCGTCATCGGCACGGCGAGCGAGCACAACCACGACTTCCTGCGTTCCCTCGGCGCGGAGCCGACGACGTACGGCCGGGGCTCGTCGACCGGATCCGGGCGCTGGCACCGGCCGGAGTGGACGCGGTGTTCGACTGCGCCGCAGGAGCGCTGCCAGACCTCGCCGCCATCGCCGGCGGTACAGCGCGGGTGGTGACGATCGCGGACTTCAACGCGGCGGCCCACGGCGTGCACATGTCGCACGGCGCACCGCCTGGCTCGGACGAGACCCTGGGAGCCGCCGACCCGCTGGCGGTGCATGGCCTGGCGATCGCGGTCACGCTGGCCCGCGAGGGCCGACTGCGGGTGCCAGTCGCGGCCGCGTTCCCGCTCGCCGAGGTCGCGACCGCGCACGAACTGAGCGAAAGCCGCCACGCCCGCGGAAAGATCGTGCTGGTGCACTGACCGGACGTCCGTCGGCCGGTCCCGCTACCCGGCGCAGGCGGGTGGGCTGTGGCTGCGCAGGACTTTGGACTTGTCCCGGTTCCAGGCCATCGTGGTGCCGTCCGGGTGCCGGACCAGGGTCCAGCCCATCCGGTGAATCATCACGTGATGGTGGAAGAAACACAGCAAGATACAGTTATCCACGCTGGTCACGCCGCCGCGGCCCTTGTGCTTGAGGTGGTGCACCTCACACGCTGACGCAGGCTGATGGCAGCCGCCAGCCCACTGGCAATGCATGTCCCGGACCTTCACCGCGTTCCGGATCCCGGCCGGGACGCTATCGCTGTACCCGACGTCCAGCGGCAGGCTCGGCCCGGCCAGCCGGGCCCCGAGCTGCTCGCGGCGCAGGAAGCTGGCCAGCCCGCCCGGACCCGAGACCAGCGCGACCGCCTTGCCGATGATGAGCCGTTCCAGGCTCTCCCGGCTGAGCAGCCCCGGGGAGGACAGCAAGGCCCCGGAAGCGGCCGGGTCCGGGGTGGTGGCCGGGTCTGGGGCGGCCGGGTCCGGAGTGGTCTGGGCCGGGGCGGTCTGGGCCGGGGTGCCAGCGGACTCGGTGGAGGCGCGGGTGCCGTGGCCGAACCGGGCGAGCTGAACGCACAGCCGGACCAGGTCATCGAGCACCGCGGGGTTCACGTCCCCGAACACCACCGGGGTGATCGACGCGTCACAGGCGAACCCCTCCGCGGCGTCCCCGTCGAGCCAGGCGGCGCCGTCGCCGCCGGCCACCGACGCCGCCGCGCGGTGCCCGGCCCACTGGGCCCGGACCCGCTCGGTCCACTGCTCCTGCAACGCCGAATCCCCGTCCAGGACCATCAGGTCGGCCAGGGAAATATGCGCGACCGCCTTCACCGGCTGCCCGGCCCGCTCGGGCAGCAGCCCGGCCGCGACCAGCCGCCGCATCGCCTCGGCCAGGCCATCGTGATACCGCTGCTCATGCGTCCGGGTGTCCTCCGCGCC
>JBEKKH010000378.1:0-7729 GCA_050010815.1 Streptosporangiaceae bacterium
GCCCGAAGCGCCAGCCGATCGCGGCTGCCTTGCCGTCGAGGTCGGTGCCCTGCGCGTCCACGCCCTTGGTGTCCTCGTCGCGGGCGTCGGAGATGCGGGTGAGGCGGATCGACTGCTCGGGTGCCGGACTCATCCCGCAATAGTGTCACAATCCGTGTATCGGCAAGACGATGCTGGCTGAGCGCCTCCCCACCATCTTGCCCCGGCTGGACACCGCGGCGGCGCTGGAGGTTACCTCCATCCATTCGGTGGCGGGAACGCTGCCGCCGCAGGTTCCGCTGCTGACCGATCCGCCCTTCCTGGCCCCGCATCACACCGCGACCAAGGCGGCCATCGTCGGCGGCGGCAGCGGCGTCATCCGGCCGGGGTCCGCGTCGCTGGCGCACCGCGGCGTGCTCTTCCTCGACGAGGCCCCCGAATTCAGCCGGGACGTGCTGGACGCGCTGCGGCAGCCGCTCGAGGCGGGGGAGGTCGTGGTGGCCAGGTCAGGGATCACGACCAGGTTCCCGGCCCGGTTTACCCTGATCTTGGCGGCGAACCCGTGCCCGTGTGCGCGGGCGGCCGGCCTGGCCGAAGGTTGCCACTGCAGTCCCAGCACGCGGCGCAGGTACCTGGGACGGATCTCGGGTCCGCTGCTCGACCGCGTCGACGTGAAGATCGAGCTCGAGCCGGTCGGCCGCAAGGAACTGCTGAACGACAGGAACTTCGCCGAGTCGAGCCAGACCGTGGCGCTGCGGGTGGTCCAGGCCAGGGAGCGCGCCGCCTACCGGCTGCGCGGCACCCCGTGGCGCCTCAACGCCGAGATCCCCGGTTCTGAGCTGCGCCGGACCTGGCCGCCGGCCCCTGGTTCGCTGCAGGTGGTGGAAAGGTCCCTGGAGCGGGGCCAGATCAGCGCGCGGGGAATGGTCAAGGTCATCCGCGTCGCCTGGACCATCGCCGACCTTACCGGCAAGCCGCGCCCGACCCGGGACGAGTGCGCGGTAGCTCTGGGCCTGTGGCTCGGGATACGGCGGTGAGCCCGGTGCCATCGCGGCCCATCGAACTTGGTGAGCGCACGCTGGCGCGGGCCGCGCTCACCTATCTCGCCGAGCCCGCCGATCCCGCGCTCGGCGCCCTGCTCGGGATCTGCGAGCCGGAGGAGATCCTGGCCTCGATCAAGGCGAACATGCTGCCCGGCACCGGCCCCGGCTGCGGCGACCGCCCGGCGAGCCGGGCCGCGCTCGAACGCGCGCTCGGCCGCTGGCGGATGCGCCTGCCCAAACTGCCCTCCGACGCGGACCTCGCGGTCGCCTGCCAGGATGGCATCAGGCTGGTGTGCCCCGGTGATCCCGAATGGCCTGCCGAGGTAGATCAGCTCGGCCCGGCCCGTCCGTACGCGCTGTGGCTGCGCGGACCTGCGGATTTGCGCCGCAGCTGCCGCCGTTCGGTATCCGTGGTGGGATCACGCGCCTCGACCGGATACGGCGGCCACGTGGCCGGCGAGATCGCCGCCGACCTCAGCGAGCGGGGCTGGACGGTCGTCTCGGGCGGAGCCTACGGCGTGGACGCCGCCGCGCACCGCGGCGCGCTGGCCACGGAAGGAATCACGATCGCGGTGCTGGCCTGCGGGGTCGACTTCCCCTATCCCGCAGGCCACGCGGAGCTTTTTGCAGCTATCGCGGCTAACGGCCTGGTCGTCAGCGAATGGCCACCGGGCCAGCACCCGGGCCGGATGCGGTTCCTGATCCGTAACCGGGTCATCGCCGCGCTGACCTGCGGCACCGTGATCGTCGAGGCAGGTGAGCGCAGCGGCGCCCTGAACACCGCGCGCCATGCGGCTGAGCTGGGCAAGCCGCTGATGGCCGTGCCCGGCCCGGTGACCTCGGCTCAGTCCGCAGGCTGCCACCGAATCATCCGGGAATGGGGCGCCTGCTGCGTCACCTGCGCGCCCGACATCATCGAGCTACTCTCGCCGGTAGTCGCCCCTGATGCACCACCACCCGCAAGCACCCCACCCGCAAACGCGCCGACACCGGGTCCCGGGCCGACCTCACCATCGGAGGATCCGGCGCTCGCGTACGACGATCTAGACACCGACACGGCCAGGGTTCTCGACGCACTTCCCGCCCGCGGCGGCGCCGGAACCTCGACGATCGCGGTGGACGCAGGTATGGAGATCGATACGGTGCTGCGCTGCCTCGGCGTGCTGGCCGCGTACGGCTTCATCGAGCGCGGCGACGGCGGCTGGCGCCTGTGCCGGTCCACCAAGCGCAACCCGGCGCCACCTAAGGCGCCGGCCCGCCGCGCCTTAGCTTAGGTAGCCTGTTCGGAAACCCCTGGCGGATGCACGGTGGTGCGAAGGCGCTGATGCGGTAGGCCGGCTCTGGCACCGCTAGGTTAGTGGCACTGATGGGTGACGCTGAAGCGGACGGTCACGCTCTTGTGCCCTATCGTAAATACGAGCGGGACGCAGGAGATAGTTGCACGTAGGTAGATCCCGCCCGCGTACCCGGCCCAGACGCCTGCTGGCCGCTGACACGCAGTCAGCACGAGTGAGCTGGCGATGCCCTGCGAGCCATAGGTGATCGCGGCCCGCTGACGCCACGAGGGCGGCACGCTGACCAGGACCGGGCCAGTGCCTGCCTGGATCAGGATCCCGCGCTTTTGCCAGAACCGCCACGGCTCGTAGCCCGTCACTGGAACCGGCATCTGCAAGTAGCCCGTTTGCACGGATATGCGCCCGAGCACGAGCTGACTGCCGGCGGCGCGGCCAGGAGACGCTACGAATCCGCTGACCCCGCTCGACTGGTACGAGCACGCCAGGCCGCCGGCGTTCGCTGAGGTCACGGGGTTGGCCGGCCTGCTGCCCGGGCTTGCGGTACATGAGGCCAGCAGCATCATCGCGCCGAGAGCGCAACACGATACCGCCCCAAGACCGCCGCGGGACCGTCCGCGCATGATCCAGGTATAACCGCAGGCACCTGAAGCGGCAAGCCCCCCAGGGCCTGCCCGAAGCCAGGCGGCGCGGGGCCGGGCTGGCGGGGCGCGCCGGGTGCTTAGGCGACTCGCATCTCGTCCTCTGCTTCTGTGTCGCTGTCGGCCTCGTCAGTGAGGTCGGCCTCGTCATCGAGCCCGAACTCCAGCTCCATGGTGTGCTCCCTGGCCAGCTGATCCAGTCCGTAACGCTCGACATGCTCGGGATCGGTGAGGTCGATCGTCCGGATGCCTTGCCTGGCCAGGCGCTCGTTGATCTCGGTTAGGTGGTCACGGACCAGCTGCTTCTCGGTGTCGGTCGTCTTGCCCTTGTGCGGCTTCCCGGCATGCTCCAGGGTCGCGTAGTCGGTACGGTCTCCGCGTGAGGTGCTGCTGGCCGGCGTCCTGGAGCTGCGCCGGGCGGGCCGGGCCGCGACGAGAAGCTCGCTCATCGGGTTGTCCGTGGCCAGCTTGTCGAAGACGTCGGCCTCCATGACGATGCGGCGCGGCTCGATGTCGTCGCGCAGGTACAGGTCCACCACCGCCACGCGCAGTGCGACCTGCTCCATAGCCTCGGCTTCGTCGGTGAGTGCTTCGATTTCGACCGGGCCGTCGCCGAGTTCTGGGTGCTCGTGCACCACGATGCGGGCCAGGGCGTCGTCGTGCATGATGAGCTGGCCACTCAGGTCGCTGAACCGGACAGTCTTCTGACCCATTGCTCTATCCCTCTCTAGGCGCTGGTGCGAGCGCGTTCGGCGGCCCGGCCTTATGCCTGAGACCCTCGTGGGTGAACGCATCATCACCCTGCCGCATCGATTCCGCCATGTCAAACTTCAGTTCGATCGGCGTGTCGCCATGCGAAATTACTCGCGATCAAGGTAGCTGCGGCCTGTCTCGCGCCGATCGGCAGGTCCGCGGTGCACACTGGGCACATGAAGCATGCCCGGAAGCCCGCCCCTCCCGGGAGCCCAGCGGATGCCCGGAAGCCAGCCCCTCCCGGGAGCCCAGCGGATGCCCGGAAGCCCGCCCCTCCCGGGAGCCCAGCGGATGCCGGGAGGCCCATCCCTCCCGGGAGCCCAGCGGATGCCGGGAAGCCCATCCCTCCCGGGAGCCCCGCCGATGCCGGGAGGCCCGCGTCCCCGTGGGACCCCCTGCCGCCCGAGCTAGCGGCGGCGCTGACCGGTTTCGAACGCTACCTGCGAGCCGAGCGGTCGCTGTCGCCGCATACGGTCCGTGCCTACGTCGGGGACGTCACGTCGCTGCTCGAGCACGCTTGGCGCAACGGGGTGCAGGCCCCGGACGGCCTGGACCTACCCCAGTTGCGCAGCTGGCTGGCGGTTCAGCACGAGTCGGGCGCGGCGCGCGCCACGCTGGCCAGACGCGGCGCGGCGGCCCGGACGTTCACCGCCTACGCGCATCGCCGCGGCTGGCTGGCCACCGACCCGGGGCCGCAGCTAGGAACCCTGAAGACCCGCCGCACCCTCCCGCACGTCCTGCGCCAGGACGAGATGAAGACCGTCCTCGACGCCGTCGAACGCCGGGCCGCGGCCGCTAACCCCCCCGAGCCCGACGCCGGTACAGAGGCAGAGCAATTGATCGCCGCCGCGGTGGCTCTGCGCGACTCCGCGGTGCTCGAACTTTTTTACGCCACCGGCATCAGGGTCAGCGAGCTGTGCGGACTTGACTCGGGCAGCCTGGACCACGACCGCCGGACCGTCCGGGTCCTGGGCAAGGGAGACAAGGAACGTACCGTCCCGGTCGGCCTGCCCGCGCTCCGCGCGGCGAGCCGCTGGCTGGCCGCGGGTCGTCCGGCCCTGGCCACCGGGGCCAGCGGTCCCGCCTTGTTTCTCGGTGTCCGCGGCGGCCGCCTGGATCCGCGCGCCGCCCGCCGGATCGTGCACGAGCGCCTACGCGAGAGCGGCACCATCCGGGACACCGGTCCGCACGGCCTGCGCCACAGCGCAGCTACCCACCTGCTCGAAGGCGGTGCGGACCTGCGTAGCGTCCAGGAAATCCTGGGTCACTCTTCACCCTCGACCACTCAGATCTATACCCACGTCTCCATCGAGCGCATCAAATCTAGCTACCGCCAGGCCCACCCCCGCGCCTAGTGCCGTTCCCTCTTCCTGCTCGGGACCGTGTGACACTTTGCCCTTATAGGGAGATAGGGGAACTGTCGTCACACGATCGCCGGACGGCGCAGGCGGCGCAGGCGTGGAAGGGAACGCGACGCCAGGGGGGAGTGCGACAGTTATCTAGGGCCTAGCGAGTTCGCTCTGGTAGTGGCCTGGTTCCGGCCGCGTTGCGCGCCGGCAACCAGGCCGGAACCAGCCCGGCCACCGAGTTATCGGCGCGGCGTGAGCAGACCCGGCCCCCCGCCCGCCGGACAAACGCGGCAATCCGGACCCTCGTCCAGGAATTCGAATTAACGTGGATGCCTACCTTCCCTATGGGGGTAGTAATGATCCACGGTCACAGCGGGGACCGGGCAGGGCCGGGCGGGGACCGGGCAGGGCCGGGCGGGGACCGGGCGATCGAGACAGCTGGGGCACGCGAGGCCAGCGGGATTAGGCGGGCCAGGCGGCGGCCTGCTTCAGCCACCGCCCGGCTTGACTGGGTACCGCGGGGACAGGCGATTGACCTGTTGCGTGGTGCAAAACCTGGCAGACCCCTCCTACCGGCCCCCACCACAAGATGATCGTGACTACCTACAAGTCGACGTGCACCCCAGGGGCAGCCGCGACCCTCAGGGAGGCAGGGCAGCCGCGATCCCAAGGGACGGCAGGCAGCGCGACGCCAGGGAGGGCCCGCAAGCGCAGGGAGGGCGCGGGGGAGGAGGATCGTCAAGTATCCTTGATGACGTTCGCCGTAGCCGTTCCGATCCGGTGCGCTCGGCGGGCTAAATCGCGTGCCCGCTTGCTCTCCGGAGCGAGGAGCTCGCCGGAGCGAGATGATCGCGAGAGCGAGAAGATCGTCCCAAGCGAGCCTCACCGCTTTCCGGCGGGACGCGCCGCTCGGTCCGCCGGCCGTCAGGCCGGCCGCAGGCGCGTCATGTCACGGGCACCAGGAACCAACCGAGCAGCGCCGCGAGTACGAAACGCGGCGCATGAAGGAAAGGGGCCGGGCCCATGGCTCAGGTCGTCAGCATGAAGCAGCTTCTGGAGAGCGGTGTCCACTTCGGTCACCAGACCAGGCGCTGGAACCCGAAGATGAAGCGCTACATCTTCACCGAACGCAACGGCATCTACATCATCGACCTGCAGCAGTCGCTCGCCTACATCGACCGCGCGTATGAGTTCATCAAGGAGACCGTCGCTCACGGCGGGACCATCTTGTACGTAGGCACGAAGAAGCAGGCGCAGGAGGCGATCGCCGAGCAGGCGCGCCGGGTCGGGATGCCGTTCGTGAACCAGCGCTGGCTGGGCGGCATGCTCACCAACTTCTCCACCGTGTACAAGCGGCTCCAGCGGCTCAAGGAGCTCGAGGAGATCGACTTCAACGACGTGGCCGCCTCCGGCATGACCAAGAAGGAGCTCCTGCACCTGCGCCGCGAGCACGACAAGCTCGACAAGACGCTGGGCGGGATCAGGGACATGTCCCGGGTGCCGAGCGCGATCTGGGTGGTGGACACCAAGAAGGAGCACATCGCCATCAACGAGGCCCGCAAGCTGGGTATCCCGGTGGTCGCGATCCTCGACACCAACTGCGACCCGGACGAGGTCAACTTCCCGATCCCGGGGAACGACGATGCGATCCGCAGTGTTGCCCTGCTCACCCGGGTGGTGGCCGACGCCGTCGCGGAGGGCCTGATCGCCCGGGCCGGTGCGGCCGGCGGCGACGAGAAGCCCGCGGGCAGCGTGCCAGGTGCCGAGGAGCCACTGGCCGAGTGGGAACGCGAGCTGCTTGCAGGCTCCCAGAGCCCGACGGCGACCGCTGTCACGATCGAGGCCGCCAATGAAGTGGCAGCTTCCGAGGAAGCGCCCACCCACGCGGCGGACGCCGAGATCCCGGCCGATTCGCAGACCGCGGCCGCCGCCGCGGCCGAAGGTGCCGCCGACGCCGGGATCAACGCTGAGTCCGCGATCACCAGCGACACCGCTGCCGCGGCCGACGAGGCCGACGACCTGGCAGGCGTCGCCGACGAGCAGGCCGCGGGCACCGATGAAGTAACCGCGAGCACCGACGAGTAACCGCGGGCACCGACGAAGTATCTTCAGTGAAAGACGAAAGACGAGGACATGGCGAATTTCTCCGCCGCTGACGTGAAGCGGCTGCGCGAGCAGACCGGCGCCGGCATGATGGACTGCAAGAACGCCCTGGATGAGGCCAGCGGTGACCTCGAGGCCGCGATCGAGCTGCTCCGCCTCAAGGGTGCCAAGGACGTGAACAAGCGGGCGGCCCGCACTGCGGCGAACGGCCTAGTGACGGCCGAGCTGGACGGCACCACGTCGGGCGTGCTGGTCGAGCTGAACTGCGAGACCGACTTCGTGGCCAAGACCCCCCAGTTCCAGCAGGTGGCGGCCGACATCGCCAAGACCGCGGTGCAGGCCGGGGTGGGCGACCGGCTGACGCTGCTGACCACGGAAGCCAAGCCGGGCACCACCGTCGAGAAGCTCATCGAGGAGGCCGGCGCGAGCTTGAAGGAGAAGCTCGAGCTCGGCCGGGTCGCCCGTTTCGAGGGCGGTTACGTCAAGAGCTACCTGCACCGCAGCGACGCGGCGCTGCCGCCGACCCTGGGCGTCCTTGTCCAGCTGGACAAGGACAGCCCGGAGGTCGC